>NZ_JBMGPZ010000006.1:0-152793 GCF_049739505.1 Bradyrhizobium sp. USDA 241
TTGCGGGGCCAGCTCTCTTCGAGCTTCTCGATGCCCGGGGATTTAACGTGTTTCTTGTCAACGCGCGCGATGCCAAGCACGTGCCGGGGCGCAAGACCGATGTCAGCGATGCGCAATGGCTGCAGCGGCTCCATTCATTCGGGTTGCTGCGGGCCAGCTTTCGGCCCAAAGGGCAGATTGCCGAGCTGCGAGCCTACGTGCGTCAGCGCGAGCGTCTGCTGGAGTACGCGGCCTCACACATCCAGCATATGCAGAAGGCCTTGACGGAGATGAATCTTCAGCTCCACCACGTCGTCGCCGACATCACCGGCGCGACCGGCCTGCGTATCATACGCGCGATCCTTGCCGGCGAGCGCGATCCCGAGGCGCTGGCGTGCTTGCGCCACTACAGTTGCCACTCCAGTGCCGAGACGATCGCGAAGGCGCTCACCGGGAGCTACCGCGCCGAGCATCTGTTTGTTAGGAGCAGTTGACCCCTTATCAGCCCCTCAGTCGGGTTTGCAGTGCCGGCCGACTGACGCTGAGGTTGCTAAGGTTCTGCAGGCCTCGCTGGCCTGCCACCAACCCCCTAACCAGCGCTCGCGTGCCGTCCACGACAAAGACGCCGCAATCCCAGCCGTTCTGCTGCTGGGCCATGCCGGCTTGCACCGAGTCGCCGGGGAGGCCCAGCCTTCCTGCCAGATGGTCTGCAGACGTCTCGTTGAATCCCCAGAAGGAATCGTAGTGATAGGCAATCGGCGAGTTCCGGTCGCGACGATCAACGAACAGCAGCGACCAATGATTCCCTTGGCAACGAGGATCTGTAGGATCGGCGTCGTTCACTGGCAGGAACAGGAAGTCGGCTGTATCATTACCGTTGTCATCATAGACGATGCGCTGCAATGCGAGTTCCACGACGGTATCGTTGGGAGAGCGCAGCAGATTATGGGCCACAGTAGGATCCACCAACCGCGTCCGGGCGGCGATATCCAGGGTGGGGATATCCAGAGGGTGCCTCAGCAAATCCTGCTCCAGAAGCTGGTAATCCCTGAGGATATGCTCGTCGCCCAGCCATTGCTCGTCGTCGAGCACCAGCCCGCGGGACGAGGCTGTCGGATTCAACGCCACGATCTGAGCATCGGCGGATGTGCTCGGAAACACCGGCACAGAAACAGCATCGTCGCGCAATGGGGACAGTGTGGGCGCAGTCAGATCAATGAATGGATCAAGAGCACCATAGTTGTCTGAGCGAGCCCTGGCAGAGGGCGCTGGCGCAAAGTGAGCATCGTCGCGCAAGTCGGACGGCGTGAACGTAGTCAGATCAACCAATGATTCAAGACCGCCGTAGATGTCTGACGGAGCCCTGCCGGTTGATGGTGAGGCCGGTTCTTGCATCTGCCGCCGCGACAACTCCTCGCACGCCAAAGCTTCATCGTCCGAGGAGGCTGGCACCGGAGAAAGCCCCTGCGGCGAACCGGGCTGTCGATCGCCCTGGTGATGACCCGGTACTGTCCCGGCAAACAGCGGCCGAAAGTCAGGCGTCGGGACGAGGTCGTCACGCAACTCGAACGGATTCGGATGAACCATTGCCTCAATCCGGCCCTCCTGCCGGCTCGGCAGGAGATTGCGCCCGGTCATCTCGTCCAAGGCGCCTTGGTGATTGTGCGGCCAGTTAAGGGGATGGACGGCCTCTCTGGAATCCGGTGCCTGGGGATGGCTCGCGCTTGTCTCGCGAGACGGCGGTGAGGCGGCCTCGTCCGCGCCCCCCCAAAGCAGATCCTGATCGTAATTTTCCGCTGGAATGACCACTGGCGAACTGACAGCTTCCTGCGGAGCACTGTGCTGCGCGGCGGCGTCCCATGGCCGTGCGCCCACCTGGTGGATGGGGGCCTGCATCAGCACGCGGCCGCCTGAATTGCCGTTTCCGATCAGCATCCCCTGAATTGCGACCTCTTGCGGATTATCTAGAGTCCTGGGCCTCTTCGCTGGTCTCAGTTCCGCTGTGCCATGCTCATCGTTAATGAGAACCTCCTCGCTTGGCAGGAAGTTGCTCCACTCAAGCGCCCCCATCAGCTCGTGCGCGGCCTGTTGGAGGTCGCGGTGTCCGCTCAAGTCAGGAAAGGACTCTGCGGGCTCCGGCGCATGGTCGTCGCGCACGCTTGGCTCGAGAGCCGACAAGGGGCCGGATTGATGATCCCGCGGTCCCTGAATCTCCTCCGGAAGCTCTTGTTCCGGTGGCAGAAGCTCTGGATCGTCAGCCATGATCGGCGGCTCGTCGGCCTCATCATCCAACAGCTGCCGAAGCTCCTCGGGATCGACGTCTACCATCGGCGACTGGGTAGCCTCACCTGCGCCCTGCTGAGAGCCGCCTGCGCCCGAAGCCCCCTCCACCGAGGGGCCTGAAGCCTTCGCCTGACGATACTCACGAAGCGCTTTCAGCCCGCCGTCCAAGACCATTTTCCACCCGACGTTGCGAAACAATCTGTCCGCGTTGACACGTAGGGCTACGTGATCGAGTGCAGAAAGCGAATCGCCGTCAAGCCCTAGCTCTCGGGAGAATTTGCGAAGCGCCCAATCGTAACTCTGGGCGGTAGTCGAACTCAACTTGTTGCTCTCAAGGGCGTGGCTTATGGCGCCCTTAATGAGCCCTTCGTCACCATCGGCAGGAGGAAGCGGTGGGCGCCCACCAATAGATGAAGCGCCCGGAGCGTTGGGGGCACGATGTTCTCTAAGCGCCCCCACCGCGGCCCGCATAAGTTTATCACCCTTGAAGATTTCTTTAGCATGGGCGAGCAAGAAAGCGTCGCTACTCCCGTCAAGCGATAGACCGCGCTCCCCGAGATCATTCGCCAACCTGTTAAGATTGCGCGTATAACCGTTAGCCACCGCGTCTTTCAGCTTCCGACTTGCAATAACGCCCTGAGCCACCTCCCTGATAAGCTCCCGGTCGCACCCAGACACATGGGGATAGACGGTGGATGCTTTTTGGCGCTTGCGCACGGGAGCTGGACGGGGAACGCGCCCCGTCGACCGCCAGGTCCGGAGATGGTCTAGTGCCAATATGAGATCACTGTTTCCGTTGTGCTGGAACACATCACCGCCATCGGTCAGCGAATTGTTGTCTAGCCGAGCAACAATGCCCGTCTTGTTATTTACGCAGAGCCAGCGGCCAAAGCTAAGAAGAGGACCTACAATCCTCTGGACGAAGGATTCGGCGAGCTTGCCCTCGATGAGGGCCTCCCTAAACCCCAAAACAACGAGAGCATCCTTGGAATAAAGAGGCTGTTTCCTTTTTGTGCCCGCTATTGAAACCAGAGTTAACTGAGCCGGCTGCGGGGCCGAGGCGCCAGGCATTGCTCCACCACCTCCAACTGAATTGGCGACCTCGCTCAGCTGCCGCTCAATGGCAACGGCTTGCGGATAGTCTGGGGTCCTCGGCCTGTTCGTTGGTCTCAACTCAGCTGTGTCATGCCCATCTTTGATGAGAACCTTCTCGCTTGGCAGAAGGTTGCTCCCGGCGAGTGCACCTATCGGTTCGTCCGGGGACTGCTGGCCGTCGCTAGACACATTGGGAGTGTTCCCCCGGTCCGGCATCGCGGTATCGGCCTGGCGCGCCTCGTGCAATTGCTGCTCAAAGGCCTCTTGCCCGGCTTGGCCCGCCTGCTGCTCCTGCAACAGGTCGTGCTGCACCTGCGACGAAGCTGTTACGTTGGTTGGGTCATAATTGTGTCGGTCCACGCTAGCCTCGCATCTACAGAATCATCTAAGCAGGTATCTTACTCGGTTACGCGGCGGAACGGCGCATGGCAGCGGCAATCAGGATTGTCGCGCCATATCCCTCCGCAAAATCCCTCAGTTTGTCTCGCAGGCCCTGACGGCGAACACCGCAGGGGCTCCTCTTGGTGGCGGACCGAGTAGACGCAGCACCATTGTGTTGAGGTTCTGCACAATGGCGGCGAGATGAAACTCGTCGCGGGCGCCGAAGGCGCATTCGCCAGGCTGACCTTCAGGTGTGCAGCTCACAGACGCCAAATGTACGGCCGTGGCAAAATCGATCTGCTTCAAGCCGGACTAATCGGCGCAGAATAAACGTAGCTGCACCAAAACTGATGGTGTGGAACGGCCCTTCGAACCGGCCTTGAGGAGGTCTACTGTGGTGACGCCAATCGCCACACGAGAGAAGGAACCGTTCCCATGGAGAAGATTATCACAATCGGACTAGATCTGGCCAAGTCGGTCTTTCAAGTCCACGCCATCACCGAAGGCGGGCACGTCGCTGCCCGGCGCGCCTTGCGGCGATCACAGGTGCTGGAATTCTTTAGCAGCATCGAGCCCTGCCTTCGTCGGTATAGAGCTGGCCCCGCAAATTCGGACAGTAGCTTGAGTGGATTTTCTGCCTGACAGCGGCGAGGATTCTTGCTGCGAATCAGGAGCGAAGATGACGAAGAAGAGCCGCCGGACGCATTCTCCGGCATTCAAGGCGAAGGTTGCTTTGGCTGCGGTCAAAGGCGACAAGACACTGGCGGAGCTGGCGCAACTGTTTGATGTTCATCCGAACCAGATCACGATCTGGAAAAACCAGCTCCTGGAAGGCGCCGCCGGCGTGTTTGGGCATGACAAGACATCGGCCGAGACGCCGGTCGATTTGAAGGCGTTACATGCCAAGATCGGCGAGCTGGCTGCGCGTTTCGCGGGATCGTGAGCGCGGATTTCAGGGGATCGTGAGCAGAGATTTCAGACGATCGTGAGCAACGATTTCGCGGGATCGTGAGCAAGGCTTTCGGAGCCTTGCAGCGCTTCGGCCGACAACTCAACCGGCTTAGGGATGACCTCGTGGTTAACGAGGAAGTCCAATGCCTACCCAGAGATTGTCGATGCGCCGGATCAAGGAAGTCCTTCGGTTAAAACATTTTCAAGGCCTGCCAGAGCGGGCCATCGCGCGGAGCGTGGGCGTCAGCAACGGCGTTGTGCACAGCTACCTGAGCCGCGCCCGCTCTGCTGGGTTGAGCTGGCCGCTTCCGGAGGGAATGACCGATGAAGACCTGGAGCTTTTGCTTTTCCCGGCCCCACGACCAGCGTCTCAGAGCCCGCAGCGGCCGGTGCCCGACTGGAGCTACATCGATAAAGAGCTCCGCCGGCGCAACGTAACCCGTCGCCTGCTCTGGGAGGAGTATCGCGCCGTTAATCCCGACGGTTTCGGGTACACGTGGTTCTGCACTACCTACGAGGCCTGGAAGGGGCGGGTCCGACCTTCGATGCGGCAGATTCATCTGGGCGGCGAGAAGGTGTTCGTGGATTTCGCCGGCGACACCATCGACATCGTCGATCCCCTGACCGGGGAAGTGCAGCCGATGAAGCTGTTCGTCGCGGCGATGGGCGCTTCGAACTACACCTACGCCGAGGCCTGCCCCAGCGAGAGCTTGGCCGACTGGATCCGGGCCCACGTCAACTTGTTCACGTTTTTGAGCGGAACGCCGACGTTCGTGGTCTGCGACAACCTCAAAGCCGCCGTCAGCAACCCCGACCGCTACGATCCCGGCCTCAATCGCACTTATGCCGAGATGGCGAGCCATTACGGCACGGCCATTCTCGCCGCACGGCCGCGGCGCCCAAAAGACAAGGCGAAGGTCGAGGTCGCGGTGCAAATCGCCCAGCGCTGGATTCTGGCCCGGCTGCGCAATCAGCGCTTCTTTTCCCGGGCCGAGCTCAACGCCGCCATCAAGACACTCGTCGACGAACTCAATGCTCGTCAAATGCGTGGCTTCGGCTCAAGCCGCGCCGAACTGTTTGCCGAACTCGACAAACCCAAGCTAACCCCGCTGCCAGATCAGCCTTATGCCTTCGCACGCTGGAAGCGCTGCCGCCTCGCTCCCGATTATCATGTCGAGGTCGACGGCCATTGGTACTCCGCGCCGTATCGTCTGATTGGCGAGCTGGTCGATGCCCGTATCGACGATCGGACGGTCGAGATCTTCCACAAGGGCCAGCGGATCGCCAGCCATGCCCGCGCGCCCAACCGACGCGGACACACCACCATCGCCGACCACATGCCCAGCGCCCATCGCCGCTACGGCAAATGGACCCCCGCCGCGGTGATCGCCGCCGGCGAGCGGATCGGTCCTTCGACAGCAGCGTTTTTCCAGGCCGTGATCGACGCCCGCCCCCATCCAGAACAAGGCTTTCGAACCTGCCTTGGCATTCTGGCGCTCGTCAAAAGCTACGGCGCCGAACGCCTCGACGCAGCCTGCCAGAGGGGCATCCTCATCAAGGCGCGCTCCGTCGCCTCGATTAGATCGATCCTCCAGAACGGCCTCGATCGCACGTTCTTCGACGAATCTTTCGAGCACCAGCCCCTGCGCCACGGCAACATCCGCGGACGCGACTACTTCCACTGAAGCAAGGAGAGACCCGGCATGCTTAACCACCCAACCCACGAACGGCTGATCGAGCTTGGCCTGACCGGAATGGCCAAGGCCTTCGAGGAGCAGCGCCGATCGCCCGATCTCGAAGCCCTGCCGTTCGAAGATCGCATCGGCCTGTTGGTCGACCGCGAAGCCGCCGAACGCGACACCAGGCGGCTCACCACGCGCCTCAAGATCGCCGCACTGCGCCAGACTGCTTGCGTCGAGGACGTCGATCTGCGCACCCCGCGGGGCATCGACCGCGCCGTTTTCGCCAAACTCGTCGAAGGTCGCTGGATCGATCGCCACGAGAATTTGCTCGTCACCGGGGCAACCGGCCTGGGCAAAAGTTGGTTAGCCTGCGCGCTCGGCCACAAGGCCTGCCGCGACAACCGATCAGTCCTCTATCATCGCGTTCCAAGGCTGTTCGAGGCGCTCGCGCTCGCGCGCGGAGACGGACGCTACGCCCGGCTCCTCAAAAGCCTCGGCCGCGCTCAGCTTCTGATTTTGGATGATTGGGGACTATCGGTGCTCACCGCCGCGGAACGCCGCGATCTGCTCGAAATCCTCGAGGACCGCCATGGCCGCGCATCCACCATCGTCACAAGTCAGCTTCCCGTGGACACCTGGCATGGAGCCATTGGGGACCCCACGGTCGCCGACGCCATTCTCGATCGCCTCGTCCACAACGCCCACCGCCTCCAGCTCACCGGAGAAAGCATGCGAAAACGCAGCGCCAAAACCATCACCCTTGACGGCCAACCAGAACACTGACTCTATCTCCCATCGGCCGTAGCGGGCTGCTCACGATCGTCTGAATTCAGTGCTCACGATCGCGCGAAATCGATGCTCACGATCCGTGAAATCCGCAAGCTGGCGTTGGAAAACGATTTTTTGTCCGGCGCGCTCACCAAGGCGGGCCTGCTGAGCGCAAAGCGATGATCGACCGCGATCATGATCTTTCTATCGTGCGCCAGGCGAAGGTCCTGAAGCTGGCTCGCAGCACGGTCTACTATGAACCTCGGCCAGTTTCGGCCGAGGACCTTGCCTTGATGCGTCGGCTCGATGAGCTGCATCTCGATTATCCCTTCGCGGGAGCGCGTATGCTGCGATCGTTGCTGCGGCGGGAGGGCGTATACGCCGGTCGCCGCCACATCGCGACGCTGATGAAGCGCATGGGGATCGAGGCGGTCTATCGTCGCCCGAACACGAGCAAGCCGGCTCCGGGTCACAAGATCTACCCGTACCTGTTGCGCGGATTGAAGATCGAGCGGCCCGACCATGCGTGGGCAATGGACATCACCTACATTCCGATGCGGCGTGGCTTCGTCTATCTCGCGGCGGTCGTCGATGTGTTCAGCCGACGGGTCCTGGCCCATCGCGTCTCGATCACAATGGAGGCGGCCTTCTGCGTCGAAGCGGTCCAGGAGGCGTTGGCGAAGCACGGCAGGCCCGAGATTTTCAACACGGATCAGGGCAGCCAGTTCACCAGCCTCGAGTTCACCGATGTGCTGCTGGACGCGAAGATCGCCATCAGCATGGACGGCAAGGGCGCCTGGCGCGACAACGTGTTTGTCGAGCGGCTCTGGCGCACGGTCAAATACGAAGAAGTTTATCTCCGCGCCTACGACAGCGTGTCCGAGGCGCGAGCGTCAATTGCCAAGTATCTGGCCTTCTACAATCAGGGACGCCCTCACTCGAGCCTTGACGGGCGCACGCCCGACGAGGCTTACTTCGGCACGCAAGCTATGGTGATGGCCGCATGACCGTCGCCGACGGTTTTGTCGTCGCTCTGGTCGGGCTACGCCCTCCCGACGCAACGACAAAACCGTAAAGCCCCTCGTTCAGCATAACCCGGCAGGAATCCACTTAAATCCAGCAGGGCGCTGTCCAAACAACCGGGGCCAGCTCTCTTTGGACGCGGCACGACCGCGACTCCGCGTTTCGGCACAGAAATGATCGGGAGTCACTCAATCTTTCTTCAACTTAACCCGTCTTATTCGTAAGAGTGCGCCTGAGGGCTGGCGAGCGTGGTGTAAAGCGCTGATGCGGCGTAGGATTCGGTTGCGAAGCCACCCCATCACCTTCAACCGCGAACGCCACGCCCGCCATGACCGATGATACGATTCCGCCCTTCTCGTTTCCAGCCGTTCACGCCAAGAAAGTCACAGCTGCCTTCGATGGTGGGCGCCTGACCTCGAACGGGGGCGTGATGCTTCTGGCGATGGCCGAGCGGCGTCTCGGTTTGGCCGACAATCTGGCCCGGGCGTTCCCGGATCGGCGCGATCCGACGCGGGTCGTGCACAGCCTGGTCGATATGTTCCGCGCGCGCATGTTCGCGATCTGCTGCGGCTACGAGGACGCCGACGACCTCGATCATCTGCGGTCCGATCCGGCATTCAAGCTGGCCTGCGGTCGCCTACCGGACACGGGCCGGGATTTGTGTTCCCAGCCGACGCTGTCGCGGCTGGAGAATGCTCCGCGCCTGCGCGACGTGATCCGACTGACCTACATTTTGGTCGACGCATGGATGGATAGCTACCCCCACGAGCCGGCATCCGTCACGCTCGACATCGATGATACCTGCGACGTCGTCCACGGCCGTCAGCAGCTCTCGCTGTTCAACGCTCATTATGATGAACGCTGCTTTCTGCCGATCCACGTCTACGACACGGAGAAGAGCCGGCCCGTGGCGGTCGTGCTGCGGCCCGGCAAGACGCCGGGCGGCGTCGAGGTGCGTGCCCATCTGCGCCGCCTGGTACGGCATATCCGCACGCGATGGCACAACACGCAAATTACGTTCCGTGGCGACGGGCACTATGCCCGGCCGGAGGCCATGGCGTGGTGCGAGACCAACGGCATCGACTACATCTTCGGTCTGTCCGGCACCAAGCCTCTCGCCAGAAAAGTCGACGAGGTCGCCGACGACATCCGCACCCGACGCGCCATCGAGAACCTGCCGGTTCTGCGTGGCTATACCGAGACCCGCCACAAGGCAAAGTCCTGGGATCGCGAACGGCGCACTGTCGCCCGTATTGAGGCGACGATGCTCGGCCTCGACATCCGTTTCGTCGTCACCAGCCTCGATGTCGGCTCGGCCGAGTGGATCTACGACAGCCTGTATTGCGCGCGCGGCCAAGCCGAGAATCTGATCAAGCTGCATAAGACACAGCTCGCCTCCGACCGCACCAGCTGCCGTTCGGCGCTCGCCAACCAGGTCCGTCTCGTGCTCCATACGGCCGCTTATTGGCTGATGCTGACCGTGCGCGACGCCATTCCCAAAGCCCGGGAATTGGCCACTGCCGAGTTCGCGAGGCTGCGTCTTCGGCTCTTGAAACTCGCTGCCCGTGTGGTCGAGACCACGAGCCGCATTCGCCTTGCGTTCGCCGCGGCATGTCCCGAAGCCGACCTGATCCGCGGCTTGCCCGGCGCGCTGCTGCCGCTCAGTCCTTGACCGGCGGGGCGTCCGCCCCCCGTTCGCCCAACCTATCCCTCAAGCGCGTTGCAAAGTACAGGTGGTCAGGCGGTGAAAAGCCGAAGGCAATCCTGTGCGCCTCGTCAGACAAGATGTGCGGCCGCATCAATCGGGCCAAAAAGCCGCACTCTCACGAATAGGACGGGCTAGGGGCCCCCTACACCTACGTGACGACAAAAGCGTTCCTGTCGCACTTCGGCCTGCAGACGCTGCGCGATCTTCCGGACATGGAGATGCTCGAGGAGGCCGGCCTGCTCAGCAAGGACAAAATGCTGGCGGGAGAGTTTCCTGTGCTGGCGTCGGACGAGGCCGACCAACTCGAGGCGGACCGACGAAGACAGCGACGTGGCTTGATCGCCCCGAGACGAACTCTTGAACAATTGCAGTGACCGCGTAACGAGCGGTCACCACCGGGCGTGCCGATCTCCGGCAGTTCGCCATGAAGGCGCGTGCGACGGTCCACCTCGCCAGATCTCGGCGAACTTTGCCCAAAGCGGATCATCGGAAAGAAAAGGCGAACTTCAGGACGGCAATATCTTTGGAATGACTGCGTCAATGACGAGCGGAGAATTGTACTCGGCGGAAAACCTTTGGCAGGGACACGCTCAGCAGTAAAAGGGATCAGGATTCCTTGACTTACGTTGTCAAATATGACAACATTCCCCATATGCCGGAACTGGTACGCACGATCTCGTGGCTAAAAGCCGCGAGGAAAGACTTTGAGGAATTCCCGCGCGAGGTCCAGCTCGACATGCTGACAGCCTTGACGGTTGCTGCGCGTGGCGGAAAGGCCGACATCGCCAAGCCATTCAAGGGCGTGGGCTCGGGCGTGTTCGAGATTGCCTTAAAGCACCGTGGCGACGCTTTCAGGGCGATCTACGCGGTCCAGATCGGCGATGACTTATGGGTGGTAGATGCGTTCCAGAAGAAATCCAAGAGCGGGATCAAGACACCGCAGATGGACGTGGACCGGATCAAGGAACGCATCAAACGACTGAAGGAGGCTTTGCGATGAAAAAGAACGGCGTTGAATTGGTGCGCGGCAGCGGCAATGTCTTCCGTGACTTTGGCTATCCCGACGCGGATATTCATCAAGCCAAGGCCATTCTTGCGGCGAAGATCATTGGCGTCCTGGACAAGCAGGAGATCAGCGTGCGGAAGGCGCATGATCTCACCGGTTTTGCGGCGGCCGATTTCTCGCGTGTACGCAAGGCTAATCTCGATCGCTTCACGCTCGATCGCCTCATCGCCATGCTTGTGAAGCTCAACCGGGATGTCGAAGTCAGGATCGAAGTGAAACCGAGGCGCCAGAGGCTTCTCGTGCCGGCGTGACCTTATGGCTGGCATCGGATGATGAGCCGAACATCTTCTTGTTTAAGCCAGGCGCGTCCTCGACCAAGGAACAATCAGGTCAGCAAGGACAAAGTGCTGGCCCGGGGAGTTTCCGGATCCCTTGCCGGGACATGACGATGACCAGGATAATGACTAAGGAGCTGGGGATCGGACAGCTCACTTCCGAACAGACTGTGACGGGGGAAACCCTCCGCCTTCGGCATCGTCAACTTAATCAACCTCTGAGCCGAAGGGATTCGGCGAAGCGCTTGTCGTGGAGATCTCTCGCCAAGTCGCAAAGGCTCGCTCGCGCGAAGCACGACGGAAAGTCGGCGGTGACGGCTCCGGGATAGGGGATGTGGAAAAGGTTCGCGACCTGATCGTGAACTGACAGAAACCGTTGAGCCTGATGGGACGATTTGAAACGCTTCATGATCCGCTCGCGGCGCCGCGTCGGTTGATGAGAATTCTCGGCCCGATTGTTGAGAGCTTTGTGCTGGCGATGTTCGACGTGAAAGCCCATCGTCGCCCTCGCAGCGCCGTACGAACGGAGCTTATCCGTGATCATCACGCGCGGCGGCGTGCCGGCGGATTTCAAGAGCTTCTTCATGAGCCGCTGCGCAGCGCGCGAGTCTCTTCGGCGCTGGATCAAGACGTCGAGAACTGAGCCATTCTGGTCGACCGCGCGGCAGAGCCAATGTTGTTCGCCCGTGATCGAGATAACGACCTCGCCCAGATGCCATTTGCCACCGCGAGCGGGAGCGCGCTGGCGAATCCGATCGGAGAACGCCTTGCCGAATCTCCGTCCCCACTGGGCGCACGGTTTCATAGGTCACGCCAATGCCACGCGCCGCCAGCATTTCCTCGACCATGCGCAAGCTTAAGGGAAACCCGAAATACAACCAAACGGCATAGCTGATCACTTCCGGTGGGAAGCGATGGCGACGATAAAGAGGGTCCCGGGCGGTGGGCATGCCCGTCGTCTACCCCTCGGCCGCTCCAATTCGTTAACTTGACGGTGCCTCTCCGAGCTCTGTCGGCGCGAGGGCATTGCCGCCTCGATGTATTACGGCTGGTCCAAGGAGTTCCTCGAGGCCAGCAAGCGCCTCCTGGCGGGCGATACGGCGCGAGCTGCGACCTCCGGCGAGGTGAAGGATCTCCGCCGGGAGGCCGCCGCCCTGGGCCGTAGCCGATCTGACCCTGGAAAACCGTCTGCTCAAAAAACGTATGGCCCCGCCCCGTCTGCAAGGGGTCTGATTCGGTTAAAGGAGATCGTGGTCGACTGGGCTGCCCTGGTCACCAATATCAAGCCGAAACGCGAACATCCGACTTTTCGCGTGCGCCTGGCGCTCGGCTTTGCCACCTCATTAAGCTGCAATGCGACATCATAATGCATTCACGCATCTGTCACGGACTCGGCTTATGGCTTCGACATCGTCAAATGACCGAGGATTGATCATGAGCCCTTTGTCAGACATGCTGCGAAGCCTGCGGTGGGATGACTACCGTTACTATCACCGGAGCAGAGTTAATCAGACGCTGCATTTGATCAGCGCTTTCATCTTCCTCGGTTGCTATGCGCTCTTGTTCAAGGACCCGGCAATGGCCGGCCTCGTTGGCTGGCTTGCGATGCTGACGCGGCAGACCGGACATTTCTTCTTCGAGCCGAACGGCTACGATAACGTGAACAAAGTCAGCAACGAGTACAAGGAGGCGGTCAAGGTAGGCTACAACCAGACGCGCAAGATTGTGCTCTTGATAATCTGGGGCCTGGCGCCGTTCGCACTCTACGTCTTCCCGGCGTTTGGCATGTTCGATCCGCCTGTCGGGCGGCTTGACTTCATCCGGCAAGTCGGCACGGTATGGCTCGTTATAGGCATTGGCGGCGGCCTCTTTCGGATGATCCAGCTCTTCGTCACCCGTGACGGCCAGACCGGGCTGGTATGGGTCTTCAAAGTCCTGACGGATCCCCTCCACAACGTCGCGCTGTACTACAAATCGCCGCTCGCGCTGTTGCGCGGCGAGCTGATCGACACATCGATCGCGGACGCCGGCTGGGGCGGTGACGAGGCCGAAAAGGCTCCGCATCTCACCTGAGCGACGCACGTTGAGCGTGTGCTCACCAGATGCCCGCTTGACAAGCGTATCCTTCGGCTGGAATGGTCCGCGCCTGATCTTCACTAAGGACCCCAAGGCGGTGAGCTTTGCGTGGTCGCATCCGCAACGATGATGGGCGCCATGTCCGACGCCGCTGAATAATGAATAGCTGGATCAGAAGGTTTTCGAGAAGGCCGCGCCGGCAAAGTGCGGCCTTCTTGCGTTGCTGGCATTTTCTCGCGGAAGCCAACGAGTTGGGGGATGTCCCGCTCGATGTTGAAGCTGGCAGAGCCGGAGTTCCCGATAATACCACGGAGGGCGGTCTCCGTGCGAGCTATAAAGAGAAGCTGATCGACTCCGCTTATCAATTACAGCGTCATGCGGGCGTGGGCCTGATTCGGCATGCAAGAGAACGATCGGGCGAAGGCACGGTCTGCGATAGCGGCAGGCCGACCACGTTTAGCGAACGAACAGGCTGGGCGGTGCGAATGCCGCTCAGCTACGGGACCGCGGCCTCGTCAGCTTCTCGAAAGCAGGTGAGACCCGCAATGGACTGCAGGGCAGGGTAGCGCGTGCACAAGGCCGAAAAGCCTCGAAAAGACCAATGATGTCGATTAGGGTATTTGGTGTGATTGATCGCCACTTTCGGAAAACTCCTTCCGCTCCGCCCAGTATGTTCGCGGTTCGCGATCGGCGAATAACCGGAACCCGACGCCGGCCAAGCGTCAGCCGTTAGATCACGGCGAAGCCCTCGCTACCCACAAACGGAAGGGCCGCAGATTGCTCTGCGGCCCACCGGATCAAAATATGCTTGTCGGTACTGAAATGGGCAGACCGGCTCTGCCCGCCAGCATTAGCACCGAAGAGGCCCTTCTTCTCCCCGGGCGATTACGGATGGTCACGGGAGGCTCCGTGTCCGGAAAGACATTCGCTGGAGAGAAATTCCTTTCCGATGCTAACGGAGCGGCAAACCGCGAGCGGCGGCGGGATAGCTCTTCCGGTAGTGCGAAGCGCTCGCACCCAAGGCGGCCGAAGCACAAGAACCAGCAACCCGAACGGCTGGCGGAGTGAGGAGGTCTGGCTTTTCCGGGGCGAAGGCCTCGCTATCCATGCGGCAGAAAATGCTCTTTTGCGGACCGCGGGGCTCGGCTGAACCTCCGCGAAAGACCTTTGCTATCGCACTCGGGTGCGACCTCCACCACGCCGGTCGATTGGTCTATTCGGACGGCATGGACCTCAGTAACCCCGCGGCGGCGACTCCGATCGGACGCGGCTGCCGGATCTGCGAACGACCTGCCTGCCGCAGCGGGCATTCCCCTCAGCCGGACGTGCCCTGCAAGTCGACGAAAACCGCAGCGCCTTTGCGCCCTACGCTGTGAGTTGACCGCAGCAATGTGCCGCGGAGACTGTGAACGTCTCCGGAAGCCTTTGTTACAATGACGTCGAGCGATTCCAACCCGAAGCCGCTATCTCGCAGTTTTGCATTCTTCAAACGGCGTCTCATTGACGTTCGGGCCCACGGCAGAGCTGACCCTCGGATCGCGGCGAAGAGCGATCGAGGCGCGGCGGCGTGTGGCCGGTTTGCTTCGGCGCCGCCGGTCAAGACGTCGACCCAGGGCGAAGCGATCTGCACACCATCGCGCCGCACGCCATCGACGAGCTTTCCGATCTTCTTGCCGCGGTCGATGCTGCGCTGGATGCCTTTCGACAGGAACGGCTGCATCCGCGTGTCGTTGAAGAAATCCTTGGGGTTACGTCGCACGAGCGCCGCCGCTGGACCAAGGACGGACGCCTTCCTCAATCCGGGTCCGGATCGTTCCGCCGTGGCCGGCAATCGATCCACTTCGCGCTCCATCCGGCCACAAAAATCGCGGCGCTAGTACCCACTTTTCTTAGATCGTGAGTCGTGATTCAAGGTCGGGATGATACCCGAAGCAAGAGAAGTCCACCTTTCGAGGAAAGATCGCAAGGTGCTTGAGGCGTGTTATCGCTCTCCGGTGACGTTGCAGCGCGATTTGATGCGGGCGCGGATAGTTCTGTTGGCGGCGGATGGGCGCAGTACCCGGTCGATCGCCAAGGAAGTCGGGGTCCAGCCGCGGATTGTCAGCCTTTGGCGGCATCGCTATGCCGACCATGGCCTTGAAGGGCTGCAAGACAAGCCGCGGCCGGGCAAGCAGCCGATCTATACGAAGACGACCGACAAGCGGATTCTGAAGCTGTTGGATAAGCCGCCGCCGCACGGGTTTGCGCGCTGGACCGGTCCTCTGCTGGCCGAGGCGCTGGACGATGTTGACGTCCAATATGTCTGGCGGTTCCTGCGCAGCCACAAGATTGACCTCGCAGCTCGCAAGTCCTGGTGCGAAGGCAACGACCCGAACTTTACGGCCAAAGCCTTTACGGCCAAAGCCGCCGATGTCGTTGGCCTTTACGTCGCCCCGCCGGCGAAGGCTATGTGCTATGCGTGGACGAGAAGCCTTCGATCCAGGCTTTGGAGCGAGCGCAAGGTTATCTGACGTTGCCCAGTGGCCGCGCCTTGACCGGCCAGAGCCACGATTACAAGCGGCATGGCACCACAACATTGTTTGCGGCGCTCGAAGTCGCCACCGGAAAGATCATCGCAACGCATTCAAAACGCCGTCGCCGCGTCGAGTTTCTCGATTTCATGGACAGCCTCACCGCGGCCTTTCCGAACCGCCAGCTTCACGTCATCCTCGACAACCTCAACACCCACAAGAAGAACGAGGACTGGCTTAAGGCCCACCCCAACGTGCAATTTCATTTCACGCCGACAAGTGCGTCCTGGCTCAATCAGGTCGAGGTATGGTTTTCGATCCTGCAGGGGCAGTCGCTTAGCGGCATCTCCTTTACAGCCTCAAGCAGCTTCAGGAACACATCGACGCCTACGTCAACGCGTACAACGACAAAGCCGAGCCCTTCGTCTGGACCAAGAAAAAGGTCCGTCAACGCCGCTTCAAAGGCCGCCGTATCACTCAGCTCTGATTCCGGGTACTAGTACCCACTTTTCTTGGAACGTGAGTCGTGATTCAAGGTCGGGATGATACCCGAAGCAAGAGAAGTCCACCTTTCGAGGAAAGATCGCAAGGTGCTTGAGGCGTGCTGTCGCTCACCGGTGACGTTGCAGCGCGATTTGAAGCGGGCGCGGATAGTTCTGTTGGCGGCGGATGGGCGCAGCACCCGGTCGATCGCCAAGGAAGTTGGGGTCCAGCCGCGGATTGTCAGCCTTTGGCGGCATCGCTATGCCGACCATGGCCTTGAAGGGCTGCAAGACAAGCCGCGGCCTGGCAAGCAGCCGATCTATACGAAGACGACCGACAAGCGGATTCTGAAGCTGCTGGATAAGCCGCCACCGCAAGGGTTTGCGCGCTGGACCGGCCCCCTGCTGGCCGAGGCGCTGGGCGATGTCGATGTCCAATATGTCTGGCGGTTCCTGCGCAGCCACAAGATTGACCTGGTGGCTCGCAAGTCCTGGTGCGAGAGCAACGACCCGAACTTTACGGCCAAAGCCGCCGATGTTGTCGGCCTCTATGTCGCGCCGCCGGCGAAGGCCATTGTGCTGTGCGTGGACGAGAAGCCCTCGATCCAGGCTTTGGAGCGAGCGCAGGGTTATCTGAAGTTGCCCAATGGCCGCGCCTTGACCGGCCAAAGCCACGATTACAAGCGGCATGGCACCACAACATTGTTTGCGGCGCTCGAAGTCGCCACCGGAAAGATCATCGCGACCCATTCAAAACGCCGGCGCCGCGTCGAGTTTCTCGATTTCATGAACAGCGTCACCGCGGCTTTTCCGAACCGCAAGCTTCACGTCATCCTCGACAACCTCAACACCCATAAAAAGAACGAGGACTGGCTCAAGGCCCACCCCAACGTGCAATTTCATTTCACGCCGACAAGTGCGTCATGGCTCAATCAGGTCGAAGTATGGTTTTCCATCTTGCAGGGGCAGTCGCTCAGCGGCACCTCCTTCACGAGCCTCAAGCAGCTTCAGGAACACATCGATGCCTACGTCAACGCATACAACGACAGAGCCGAGCCCTTCGTCTGGACCAAGAAAAAGGTCCGTCAACGCCGTTTCAAAGGCCGCCGTATCACTCAGCTCTGATTCCGGGTACTAGCTAGGCAGCCCGAGACAATCGACGCGTGGCGCAACGAAGACGAGAACCGGCATCGTCAACTTAATCGACCGCCGAGCCGAAGGAGGGGATTCTCAGAGGTCGAGAGTCGGCGATAGCGCTTGTCATGGAGATCTGGCGCCAAGTCGCAAAGGCTCGCTCGCGCGAAGCACGACGGAAGTCGGCGGTGACAGCTCCGGGGATGTGGAAAAGGTTCGCGACCTGATCGTGAACTGCCAGAAACCGTTGAGCCTGACGGGACGATTTGAAACGCTTCATGATCCGCTCGCGTCGCGGCGTCGGCTGATGAGAATTATCGGCCCGATTGTTGAGAGCTTTGTGCTGGCCATGTTCGACGTGAAAGCCCATCTTCGCCCTCGCAGCGCCGTACGAACGGAGTTTGTCCGTGATCATCACGCGCGGCGGCGTGCCGGCGGATTTCAAGAGCTTCTTCATGAGCCGCTGCGCAGCGCGCGAGTCTCTTCCGGCGCTGGATCAAGACGTCGAGAACGAAGCCATTCTGGTCGACAGCGCGCCAGAGCCAATGTTGTTCGCCCGCGATCGAGATAACGACCTCGTCCAGATGCCATTTGTCACCGCGAGCGGGAGCGCGCTGGCGGATCCGATCGGAGAAACGGCTTGCCGAATTTCCGTCCCCACTGGCGCACGGTTTCATAGGTCACGCCAATGCCACGCGCCGCCAGCATTTCCTCGACCATGCGCAAGCTTAAGGGAAACCGGAAATACAACCAAACGGCATAGCTGATCACTTCCGGAGGGAAGCTATGGCGGCGATAAAGAGGGGCCTTGGCAGTCCGCATGCCGCTCGTCTACCCCCTCCGCCGCTCCAATTCGTTAACTTGACGGTACCCTCGTCGATGCGTCCACGAGTGCGGGTGCGTTCGGTGACGGCCTCATCATAGTGCTTCTTGGACCGATCCAGGCTTTCAACGAGCCGGGCGTGATCCGAGGCCAGAGTGTCGAATTTCTCCCGCTCTGCCTTTAACTCCGCAAGCCGCGTCTTGAGATCCACGAGTGCGCCGCTGCGCGCCCGAAATTTGTAGAAGCCATCTGCCTCGGCCTTGAGATCGATGAGCTTTTGGCTGAGATGAGAAAGGCCTGCACTCGCAGAAAACAGCAATTGTCCGATATCGCCCTTACTTGCCAGAATGCTTTCGCCGCCCTTCTCGAGTGTCTCGTCGTCGAGCGAGAACATGGTGCGATAGGCGTCACGCTCGATGCCGCCGAGTTCGCCGCGAATTGCGCTTTCCGGGATAGGGCGATCATCGGCGTCGAGCAGGCTGTTCTGCGGCCGCTTGATGCGCGCGAACTCCCGCGTTTCACCGCCGAACTCCAGCGCTCCGCCAATCCGCATGGTGGAATAGGGGTGGAGGAAATCGAACGGACTCTGCGTCGCGATTCCGAACAACAAGTCGAGAAACGCGGTAAAGGCGGTCGATTTGCCGGCTTCGTTCGGTCCGTAGATGACATGCAGGTCCGGCTGATCGATGGGCCGTTCGCCGAAATCGATGCTGTGGTCGGTGAATTTCCCGTACCGGGTGAGGTCGAGGCGGCGCAGGCGCATGACTCAGCCGCCCTCGCCGGTAGGCTCAAGGCGCGCCATCACGCTTTCCGCTCCGTCACGCACCAGGCGCGTGAGCGCCTCCCTGAACGACGCCTCGTCGGCGCCGAAGGCGTCGCGGCTTTCCGGCGGGAGCTGCGCTCTTATCTCCTGAGCCATGCCGACGAGTTCGTTCTGGAAGGCGTCGGAGGTGAGTATGTCCTCCTCGATCACGCGGCGGAGCTCGAAGAGCGATCCTCGGATGGCTCCTCCCAACGCTCGGCCGGACGGCAGACGATCTCCAGCTTCTCAACCCAGCAGGTCCCAATGACCGAGGCTCTGTCGTCCGCTTCCGCCTTCAGCAGATCCGTGTCCCGGCGAATCCGCCAAGCCAACGGAGTTACTCCCTCTATCCTAACCCGCGCGACGAGATGATCTGAATTAACCTTGCTGCGCTTCCTTTCCAAGGCACGCGATATGGCAGACACTAGGGTCTGTACCTAAATAGCGCCACGTGATTCTCTTGCCTACGTGTTGATTCGGGGGCGAGAGAATGCGCGCTGGTTTGTTTTGGCTGAACGACAGGCAATGGGCGCGTATCGAACCGCATCTGCCGAGGGGACTGACGGGGCCGGATCGGGACGACGACCGACGCATCGTCAGCGGCATCATTCACATGCTGCAATCGGGTGCACGATGGCGTGATTGTCCACGTGAATACGGCCCTTACACGACGATCTACAATCGCTTCAATCGCTGGGCCAAGCGAGGACGATGGTGCGCAATCTTCGAAGCGCTGGCCAAGCCTGGCGAAGACGGCGTCGTACTGTCGCTCGACTCGACCTCGATTAAAGCTCACCGGTGTGCCTCCGGCGGAAAAGGGGGGAGCACAATCAAGCAATCGGCCGCTCGCGCGGAGGCCGCACGACAAAAATCCATGCGCTGAGCGATCCGCTCTGCCGGCCGGTCGTCCTGCATCTGACTCCAGGCCAGGATGCCGATATCGCTGCGGCTCCCGATGTCCTGGCGCTCGCGCCACCCATGAGCGTGCTCCTCGCCGACAAAGGGTATGATGGCGACAAGCTTCGCGGCGAAATCATTCGTCGTGGCGCCAAGCCCGTAATCCCCAATAAATCTAACCGTGTCGTCATCCATCGCTTCAACAAACGCGCCTACAAAGGACGAAATGTCATCGAACGCTGCTTTTGCAGGCTCAAGGACTTCCGGCGCATCGCCACGCGATATGACAAGCTCGCCCGTAATTTTTTGGCCGCTGTTCATCTCGCCGCTCTCGTCGCATATTGGCTCAATTGAGTCTGGACCCTAGTACCCGGAATCAGAGCTGAGTGATACGGCGGCCTTTGAAACGGCGTTGACGGACCTTTTTCTTGGTCCAGACGAAGGGCTCGGCTCTGTCGTTGTATGCGTTGACGTAGGCATCGATGTGTTCCTGAAGCTGCTTGAGGCTCGTGAAGGAGGTGCCGCTGAGCGACTGCCCCTGCAAGATGGAAAACCATACTTCGACCTGATTGAGCCATGACGCACTTGTCGGCGTGAAATGAAATTGCACGTTGGGGTGGGCCTTGAGCCAGTCCTCGTTCTTTTTATGGGTGTTGAGGTTGTCGAGGATGACGTGAAGCTTGCGGTTCGGAAAAGCCGCGGTGACGCTGTTCATGAAATCGAGAAACTCGACGCGGCGCCGGCGTTTTGAATGGGTCGCGATGATCTTTCCGGTGGCGACTTCGAGCGCCGCAAACAATGTTGTGGTGCCATGCCGCTTGTAATCGTGGCTTTGGCCGGTCAAGGCGCGGCCATTGGGCAACTTCAGATAACCCTGCGCTCGCTCCAAAGCCTGGATCGAGGACTTCTCGTCCACGCACAGCACAATGGCCTTCGCCGGCGGCGCGACATAGAGGCCGACAACATCGGCGGCTTTGGCCGTAAAGTTCGGGTCGTTGCTCTCGCACCAGGACTTGCGAGCCACTAGGTCAATCTTGTGGCTGCGCAGGAACCGCCAGACATATTGGACATCGACATCGCCCAGCGCCTCGGCCAGCAGGGGGCCGGTCCAGCGCGCAAACCCTTGCGGTGGCGGCTTATCCAGCAGCTTCAGAATCCGCTTGTCGGTCGTCTTCGTATAGATCGGCTGCTTGCCAGGCCGCGGCTTGTCTTGCAGCCCTTCAAGGCCATGGTCGGCATAGCGATGCCGCCAAAGGCTGACAATCCGCGGCTGGACCCCAACTTCCTTGGCGATCGACCGGGTGCTGCGCCCATCCGCCGCCAACAGAACTATCCGCGCCCGCTTCAAATCGCGCTGCAACGTCACCGGTGAGCGACAGCACGCCTCAAGCACCTTGCGATCTTTCCTCGAAAGGTGGACTTCTCTTGCTTCGGGTATCATCCCGACCTTGAATCACGACTCACGTTCCAAGAAAAGTGGGTACTAGATGGCGCCTTTCAAGCGGGCTTGCAGGAGGTCGATCTTCGCCCGTCCATACATCTGGCGTTTTACGAGCTTTAGTTTAGTGATCTGCCCTTCTGTCTGGCCATTGGACCAAGGCTCGGTGATGGCGGCACGGACGGCGGCTTTGTCCCTGATGATGCCACTCGCAAAAGAGGCGATCAGGCTCAAGCTGGCGGTGGCGATCCACGGATCGAGATCAGCGAAGAGCTTCTTGCGTACCATGGCCTGAAAGCTTTCGACGAGCATGCGGGCTTCGACGAGTGTGGGAACGCGCGCCTCGATGGCGGCGATGGTGATCGTATCTGCTTTGCTGAGATTGTCGCGCGCCGTGGTCATCAATCGTGAGATTGTTCTCGCGGATGGAACTTTTTGCAGTTGTTGATTGGTCGCCTTCTCGGCCCGTCGTCGCCGTGTCGTCCACTCACTGACTACACGCAAGGAGCCTCGGAAGCCTTGCCCTTGCAAACGACGCCAGAGCTCTGCGCCGTTACGGCAGCCCTCGCTCCATTGCGCATCCAGAAAGGGCAAGTGGGCATCGAGCGTGCTTTGCCGGGTCCGGAAGACATCTGTACTCTCGCCGCGACTGACTTGGCGAACGAGTTTACGGCTGTGTCCTGTTCGACGGACAATCTCCTTGAGTGGCACAGCGTCTCTGACGAGCTCCATGATGGCGGCATTCGTCTGCTTGCGCCGGAGATATCCTTCATACTGCAGCCTTTCCGCGCAAGTGAGCAGTTTTGGATTGATCGTCGTCGCACCGATTGCGGCGCGGATCACCCGCATGGAACGGCGCACCGCGTTGAGGAAGGCCGCGCTTGCGTTCTCCATCAGGTGCCAACGGTCGGCGACCTGGACGGCGTCGGGCAGCGCCTTTGCCGCGGCCTCACCGTAGCCGCCGCCACGGTCGCGCGATACGACCCTGATCTCCGGATGGTCGGAAAGCCAAGCCCGCACCGTTGCAATCTCGCGATCTGGAAGCAGGGTTACGATCCGCCGCCTCTCCAGATCGCACACGATTGTTCCGTAGCGATGGTTCTTGCGAAAAGCCCAGTCGTCAATGCCGGCGACGATCAGAGGCTCCGTTCGCGGGCGGGTTCGTCGCCTGACAACCCGAAGCAACGTATCGTTGCTGACCGGCAGCATCAGCCGTTTAGCGAAGCTCGCCGCTGGTCTGCCGCCGAGTGCCAGCCCCAGATGGTGGACGATACATTCCAGCCGTGCCGTCCGGCGCGACCGGGTCGGGAGAATATCGTCCCCGAACCGTTCAGCGAAAATCCGTCGCCGACACTGAGGCACCTCGCAAACGAAGCGCCGCGTGATCACGCGGAGCCGTATTTCCTTCCCGGAACACGGCAAATCCGCGACTCGTCTGTCATATCGGCTATGGCTTCGGCGCGATCTCGCCCCGCACAGTGGGCACCCGGCTGCATCGCCCTCGGATCGGACGGCTAAAATAATCGAGTCAGATGACTCACTTACGCTCTCGATAACCAACCCACTCGGCACAAGCGACGAGATTCGAATACCGACTCGCATGGCTGATTCCCCCGTTGGAGAACCGCAAACTCGGCAGACAAAATCATCAGATGTGAGTCAGACCCCAAAGGGGACCCCTTTGATCGGCGCGTCTTGATGGTAGCGCTCGCGGCGTCGGAGCTGGCCGGGGTTGCGGAGACGGCGCGAGCGCGGGTTGTTTGATCGTCGTCGCGGCCGGAACCAAACGGCGCGACCGAACGCGAAGCGTAAAACTGCGCCTGCTCGATATCTCGCGAACCGCGCGTGCCAAAGGACCGCTCAATCACGAGAGGCTCAAGCAAGGCTACCGCGGCTGTTGAACTCGACGAGCCGTGTGGTGGGGCAAGCCGAGCGCTTCTCCCATGAGATATCCACCGGCGTGAAGCGGGCCAGCGGCATCTTGAAACGGTGGCTACGATGAACCAGAAATCCTCCCCGTCTCACAGGTCCTGACGGCGGACAGCACAGGCTATTACGTGGCCAATGTCGGCCTACGCGATCACCACAAGCCGATTGATATCATCTTTTCGGCGCTGGTGTTTGGCATTTGCCGCGTTTGCCTACAACATCGGGCGGATCACGTTCGCTCTGGACATTCCCTGGGCCTCTACAGCGGTTTTTCTATGTGCAGTTCTGCTGGGCGGCCTATGGAGCCTAATCGGCCGTCCCTGAGCTTCTGTTGCGGCATTCACGGATCGGGGTGCGAGATCCGGACACAGCACGAGCTTGCCCTCGAGACCCCCCGCCTCGAGGCGGCGGTGAGCCTCGGTGACCTCGTTGAAGGAGATCCGCTCGGCGACGCGCGGCCGGATGGCGCGAGTTGCCAAAAGCTCGAACAGCCGCTCCAAGTCATCCTTGAACCAGGTCGGATGTCGCGCCCGCATCGCATTGACCGAGTAAAAGCGAGCGCGCTTGCCGCTGGGCAACAGCCTCCACAGGTACAGGCGCGCAATCTCCATCAGGATGGGGAACATGCCGCGCTGTGCCTGCACACTCGCAGAGAAGCCGATGGCGCAGAGCAGGCCGCCTGGCTTGAGCGCTCCGTATGAGCGGCGATAGCCGTCTTCGCCAATTCCATCGACGACGACGTCGAATCCGCCCGACACGACGCGCGTGAAGTCCTCATGTTCGCAGTCGATCGGCGTTGCCCCCAGCTCTCGGACGAGCACCATGTGCTCGCCGCGCACGGTACCCCACAGCTCGAGACCGGCCAGCCTTCCAAGGATGAGCAGCGCCTGGCCGACAGCGCCAGCGGCGCCGTGCACCAGCACGCGCTGACCTGGCTGCACCCGGGCCGCGCGGTGCAGAAGCTGGTACGCGGTCGTCCAGCTCAAGATCAGGGTGGCCGCCTCCGCTGCGTCTACGTCTATCGGCACGCGGGCCACGTCGTTCGCCCGAAGCGTACGATAATCGGCGTTTGACCCGACCACAGTCATGTCGGCCACGCGGTCGCCAATCTGAAAATCGTGCACGTCCTCACCGAGCTGATCGATTATCCCGACGACGTCGTAACCCATTACGAACGGCGGGCGGAGGCGCATCGTTTGCGGGTATAGGTGGCGCCTGATCAACACCTCGGTGTAATTGAGGCTTGACGCGATTACACGGACCCGCACCTCTCCCCGACCAGCTGTCGGCAGGGGAGCGTCGATCACCTCCAGCCTCTCCGGATCACCGAAGCTGCTGACTTGAACAACTCGATTGCGCAGCTCTATCATGAGTGATCTCCCTGCAATCTCGTAATTCTGCGCAAGGACGGCACCAGTCCGCAGCTGCGCGACGAAAATGAACAACTGAAAGCGCTTTTGGCGCAAACGCAGGCGGCCTTGAGCGAGCATCAGGGGGCGCTGGCGGCGTCGGAAGAAGCCCGACGTCGGCTGGAGGTCATCCTCGGCGAATTGCGCCGCGAAAAGTTCGGCGCGAAGTCCGAGAAGCTGCGGCCAGATCAGTATCACTTACCGTTGGAAGACGTGGAGATCGCGCAGGGCATTCTGGACGCGGCGCAGGAAAGAGCCGAGGCTGTGATCAAGGGCCGCTCGCGGAGCGTGCCGGATCAAGGTTCTCATCGCAATCGCGGCTGTTGCCTGCCCATTTGCCGCGGGTGGAACGGATCATCGAGCCTGCGAGCACGCTCTGTCCGTGCGGTTGCGGCGCCATGACGAAGATCGGCGAGGACGTCAGCAAACGCCTCGACGTGATCCCGGCGCAATGGCGGGTGTTGGTCACGCGCCGCCCGAAATACATCTGTCGCCACTGCTCGGGCCCTGTCGTGCAGGCGCACGCACCGGAGCACGTCGTGCCCAGCGGGCTGCCGACCGAAGCGGCGATTGCGCACGTGATCGTCTCCAAGTTTGGCGACCATACGCCGTTTTACCGCCAGGCCGAGATCTATGCGCGCCAGGGCATCCGACTTGATCGGGCGACACTGGGCAACTGGTCCGGCCGCGCCTGCTTCCATCTTCAGCCCATCGCGGACCACATGCGCCACCGCCTAGCCATGGCGGATCGTCTGTTCATGGACGAAACCACGGCGCCGGTGCTCGATCCCGGGCGTGGCCAAACGAAGAAAGGCTACTTCTAGGCGATCGTCTCCGACGACCGCGGCCACAGCGGTCCAAGTCCGCCGATCGTGCTGTTCCGATATGCCCCCGGTCGCAGCGGTGCCTTTGCGGAGCAGTTCCTGGATGGCTTTTGCGGACACTTCCTGCAATGCGATGCCTATGACGGTTATGACCGGCTAACCGAAGTCGCTCGACCGCAAGGGCCGTGGACGCTCGTGCATTGCTGGAGCCATTTGCGCCGGCGCTTCGTCAAATTGGCCCGTAACAGCAAATCGCCGATCGCCGAGGCCGCCGTTCGGCACATCGCACAGCTTTACGCCATCGAAGCCATGGTGCGCGGCTCATCGCCGGACATCCGGCTGGCCGCGCGTAGGGAGCACTCGCTGCCCATGATCGCCGCGTTAAAGCCTTGGTTCGAGAAACAGCTGTCGATGATCTCCAGCGGTTCGACGCTCGCCGAGGACATCCGCTACGCGCTCAATCACTGGCAGGGGCTGACCCGCTTCCTCGAAGACGGGCGCCTCGAGCTCGACACGAACCCGGTCGAGAACGCCATCCGGCCAGTCTGCCTGACCAGAAAAAATGCTCTCTTCGCCGGGCATGAGGTTGGAGCTGAAAATTGGGCCTTGCTTGCGTCGCTCGTCGCCACCTGCAAGCTCAACGACGTCAACCCGGCCGCCTACATCGCCGAAACACTCGAGGCCATTATCGATGGCCATCCCCATAGCAGAATCGAAGACCTCATGCCGTGGCGATTCCGCAAAGCGTCAAGCCTGCGTCCATAGGGTGACGGCTAAGCGCTTACTGCGCTGCTCGCGATGCTCGGGTTTCTGCGATGTCAGCCATCTCATATGGGCTGGTCCCCACGTCGTCTTGCCCGGATAGATGCGTCCCAGCCGCAGCAGCCTCGCTCGGCGTTCTGGTCTCGAACCTCAAAACGGTCTGGGCTGCGCCGACGACGGATGCTCGCCTCAAGAAGCGGATTGTGCGCACCCTCATCCATGAGGTCGTGGCCGATATAGACAACGCGGCCTCGGAGATCTGCCGCTACTGAGAGGCCGGTTCAATAGAATTACCTATAACCGCCGCCTCCGCGTCAGATGGCGGCTGTTCGCTTAAACCATTTCCTTGGTAGGCCAATGCAGTAGCCGCGGCTACGAAGCTCTGGCTCGGACCTGTTAAGCGTTTCGCAAATGGATTTCACGGGTGAGCCTGCATCAACAAGCTCGCGCAGCAATTCGTCTTCTCGTTTGGTCCAGGGAGGAGAACGGAGAGTCAACTTCAATCCAATTTCTTAGCGTCGGTTTCATGCGTGGAGGAGAGTTGGCGCCCAGACTTGTGCCTGCCTTTCCGTGCTGAGCATCTTGCCAAGCGTTGTCTGCAATCTCGGCGTTCTGGAATGGCGTACAGTCCCAATCAGAGTGGCGCAATCGTTTGGACAACTTCGAGGACGTCTCATAGCGACGACCTCGCCTGTCCTCAGCTATGCATCGCACTCAAAAAGAGTGACAGAGGAACCGCTCCTTCGAAAGCTATACGTTGGCATAGTTGAAGCTAATGCCAGTTGGACCAATCGGACTCACCCAGGCGCTGGCGGACGATCTGTGAGATGATAGCGGTACGACGACCCCACCTCGTTTAGGTGGACGGGATGAGCGAGACTCGCGCGTGGATTTGACAACGCGAGGGACGCTCGTTCCATGCATCAAGACAGACATCAAGACGGGCATGATGCCGCCTCCTATCAGCGGATCGAGGTGATCACAGGGGAGAGGCGACGGCGCAGTTGGAGCGATGCGGAGAAGGCGCGGATCGTGGCCGAGAGTGCCGATCCGGAGACGAGCATTTCCGAGGTGGCTCGACGCAACGGGGTGAACCGGGGACTGCTCAGTGTGTGGCGGCGCCAGGCGCGGCTCGCGTCGAGCGAAGCGCCGCAGTTCGTGCAAGTCAGGCTCCAGGCCGCCGTCGAGGCGCAGCCGAACGCGATCGATAAGGCGCATGTTCTGACGGATCCGGCCGAGCGGATCGAGGTGATGATCGCGGGCGCGACGGTGCGCGTGCCCGTCGGCGTCGACGCCGCGACGCTGGAGCGCGTGCTGGCGGCGGTGAGATCGACGCGATGATCTCTTTCGGTCCAATGGTCCGTGTGTTCGTCGCGACGCAGCCGATTGACTTTCGTAAAGGCGTTCATGGCCTTGTCGCGCTGGTAGCGGAGGGATTAGGCGGCAAGCCCTACAGCGGTGACGTTTATGTCTTCCGATCGAAGCGATCGGATCGTTTGAAGCTACTGGTTTTTGACGGCTCGGGAATGGTTCTAGCGACGAAGTGGCTGGAGAATGGGGGCTTTGCCTGGCCACCTGTTCGCGAGGGTACGATGCCGGTGACGGGGGCGCAACTGGCGATGCTGATTGAAGGTCTTGCGGAGTGGTCGCGTGTGGTCCCGAAGGTGACGAAGCGGCCGACGAAGGTTGCCTGAAGCGTCTTGTTTTGCTGGCGATTGCGAGTGCGTTCGTGTAGCTCTGCGATATGGCGCTTCGCCCCGAAGATCTCCCCTCTGACCCTGCGGCTCTTGCCGAGATGGTGCTGGCTTTCGAAGGCGAGAACGATGATCTGCGCGCAGAGATCGCCACGTTGAAGAGCCTGATCTTCGGCGCACGATCGGAGCGCGCGGCGATCGTCTGCGCCGAACAGATCGCGTTTGATCTGGAACGGACCGCCGGCTCACAGCTCCCGGCCAATGACGACAAACCGGACGCGCCGCGGCCGGAGCGGCGCAAAGCGAAGCGCAACATCGGCGCGCTGCCGGCGCATCTGCCTCGGGTCGAGCGGGTGATCGAGCCGGCGTCCACGCTGTGCCCGTGCTGCACGGGTCAGATGCATCGGATCGGCGAGGAGAGCAGCGAAGCGCTCGATCGGGTTCCCGCGTGGCTGCGCGTGCTCCGCACGATCCGTCCAAAATACGCCTGCCGCTCCTGTGAGGGCCCGATTGTCCAGGCCCCGGCACCGGCGCGGCTCGTCGAGGGCGGCATGGCAACGACGGCGCTGATCGCGCATATCGCCGCGGCCAAATATGCCTGGCAATCGACGCTCTATCGCCAGACGCAGATCCTGGCGGGTCAGGGTGTCGTCGTCGACCGTCAGACGCTGGCGCGCTGGATGGGGAGCGCGGCGTGGCTGGTCAGGGGCCTCTACGATCTGCAACTGAAGACTATGCACGGCTTCGAGCGGCTGTTCTGCGACGAGACGCCGATGCCAGTGCTCGATCCGGGACGCGGCCGCACGAGGATCTGCCAGTTCTGGGCGCACGCGACGGACGATCGGGCGTGGAAGGGGCCGGCGCCGCCGGCGGTCGCCTACGTGTTCGCAGGTGGTCGCGGCAAAAAGGAGATCGTGGCGCAGTTAGCCGGCTTCGAAGGCGTGCTGCAAGTCGACGGCTATGCCGCCTACGCCTCGCTGGCGGGCGATGCGATGATGTCGGGCCAGATCCAGCTGGCGTATTGTCTCGTTCACGCGCGCCGCAACTTCGTGAGGGTGCACAAGACGACGAACTCACCCTTCGCCGCGGAGGTCATCGAGCGCATTGCGGCCGTCTACGCGATCGAGGAGAGGATCCGCGGTCTCGATGCTGGGGAACGCCGCGCGACGCGACAGGCCGAGACGAAGCCGCTGATGGAGGCGTTGAGGGCCCGTCTGATCGCGGTGAAGGACGGGATCTCCCGCCGCTCGACGCTCATCAAGGCGATCGACTACATGCTCGAACGCTGGCAGGGCCTGACGACGTTCCTGGATGACGGGCGGCTCGAGCCGGACACCAACACGGTCGAACGATCGATCAGGCCAATTGCGATCGGAAAAAAGAACTCGTTGTTCAGTGGTGACGAAGGCGGGGGCGAGACCTGGGCGATACTCGCTTCGCTTCTTAACACAGCGAAATTGAATGGCCTCGACCCCGAGGCGTATCTCGTCGACGTTCTCGATCGCATGGTGAGCGGCGCCACGAAGACCAACCAGCTTCACGAACTTCTGGCCTGGAACTGGAAGGCCGCACGCGAAGCCGAAAAGCGGGCCGTGGCATGACGAAGCCGAAGCAAGGGCGGGGAACGCGAAAAGCACGCAAGACGACGATGGCGGACTATGCCATGTCGTTCGAACGGCTCGGGCAATGGATCAGCAAGCGCGCCAGGTCGCCGACGCTTCGGCATCCGCGGGCGACGTCGCTCTCCATGCTCGATGGCGCGGTGGCCGCGGTCGTCGCCGGGCCGGTCTCGATGGCGTCCGAGGAATGGGTGTGCCCGCTCCTCGGCGTAGATCCCGACGCCTTCAATCACGACACCGAGGAGTTCTCGGCAATCGCCGCCACGCTGATGCGCCACAACGCTATCAGCGAGACGCTGTCGACGAGACCGGAGAGCTTCGAGCCGCTGTTCGTGCGATCACCGGACGGCGAAGTCGACCCGCAGCCCTGGTGCATGGGCTTCTACGCCGTCATGAAGCTTCGGCTTCTCGTCTGGTCGCGGCTTCTCCCCCCGAATGGAACCGAACACCTTATGCTGCGGCCGATCTTGGTCCATTGCATCGACGACGCCGGTCGACCCTTGCTACCCCCGGCCCGGCGCACGCTGGGAACGCAGCCCATCATCCAAAACGCCTGGCGCAACATTCCAGCAACCGTCGAGGCCCTCCGGCAGTTCTGGATGCCTATACGCTTCAAGCGCGGTGCGTAGGCCGTCCGCACCAAGTCCGTGGCTCCGTGGGCCTCTCGTACCGTTTACTGTGAGATCGCTGTGCTGCCCTGGAGTTAAGCTAAAGCAATGCGGACGCTTTGTAAGCTGACCCAGTGATATTGGTGCAAGCAGCCGTTGAAGCTAGCAACAGAGCAATTGCGGACGAACAGGAAATCGAAGTTCGGACATGGGTGATCTTATGGAATGACACCCCGGCACTTGTTTGCCAGTGCTGCTGCATCTGAAAATCAAGCGCGCGATGTTGTCAGAGATCGCCTACCTGTGTCTGGCAGGCCGAACCGACCTTATGGGGTGCTGAAAAAGCGCGCGGCCTCTTAAAGGCCGCATTCCGTGTGGTAGGCCAGTACTTGAAAGTGCGAGCATTTCGCCGCGCTACTTGAGACGAGAGGAGGATTTCGATGTTCGAGGCTAAAGACTACCGCGTGTGTTGCCACGACTTCGTCACCCCGACCAACCGCATCATCTACCCGGCGCAGGAGCCCTTACTAACCTACTCTGAGGCCGTCCGGCACGTGCAGGCCGAGCAGGCCAAGGGCTACGTGGTGGCCTGGGTCATCGATCGCACCGGAGCAGGCGCCACCAAATGAGATGGGTGGTTCGAACGCATCGGTTCGACGTTGATCGTAAGCATTGGGGTCGAACCATTTGGGAGCTATGGCTGATTTTGGGTGACGCGGCCTGATCAGGCGGCGTGGCTTTCAGTGTTCGGAATGACTTCGATTCCGTCGATGAACTTTACACCGGCGATGACTTTCGGCAACTGGTTCGTGCTCTTCAATCGCCGCCAGGTCTTCGATGCGGCGTCGATGAGCTTGAACACCATCAGCTTCGCAGTTTGTTGCGACAGCGATCCCTTGGTCCGCACCGTTCGGTGGCGCACCGTGGCGAAGACGCTCTCGATCGGGTTCGAGCTGCGTAGGTGGATCCAGTGCTCAGCAGGGAAGTCGAAGAAGGCGAGCAGCGCATGGCGATCCTTGATCAGGCACTCCACCGCACGTCCGTATTTGACGTGGTATTTCTCGACGAAGACGTCGATCGCGGTTTCAGCTTCGGCCCGGTGTGGGGCCAGATAGATGTTCCGCAGGTCGTTCTTCATGGGGCCCTGCACGGATTTGGCGACCTTGTCGAGTACGTTGCTCACTTTATGGCACCAGCATCGTTGGTGCCGCGTGCCGGGAAAGGCCTCGTCCAGTGCCTTCCAGAAGCCGAGGGCGCCGTCGCCGATGGCGAGTTGCGGGGCAATCCGTAACCCGCGTTGCCGCAGGTCGATCAGGAGTTCGCGCCAGCTCTGCGCGCTCTCGCGCACGCCGACCTGGAAGCCGATCAGCTCCTTCTTGCCTTCCGGCGTGGTGCCAATCAGCACCAGCATGCATTCGCTGTGATCTTCCATGCGGGCCTGCAGGTACACGCCATCGGCCCAGATGTAGACATAGCGACGCGCCGACAGATCGCGTCTCTGCCAGCGTTCGTACTCGACCTGCCAATCGGCCTTCAGGCCGGCGATCACCGAAGGCGACAGGTTCGGCGCATCCTTGCCGAGCAGCGCCGAGAGCGCCTCCTGGAAGTCGCCGGTCGAGATGCCGCGCAAATAGAGGACCGGGATCAAGGCATCCAGGCTCTTCGTCCGCCGCGCCCATAGCGGCAGGATTGCCGAACTGAAGCGGAGGCGGTCGCCTGGCCCGCTCGCTCCGCGGTCGCGGACCTTGGGACGAGCGACCTCCACCGGACCGATGCCGGTCGCAATCTCGCGCACCGGACCGTGCCCATGTCGGACCAGGCGCGCTCGACCGTCGGGCAGCGTCAGATTGGCCGTGCTGGCCAGAAACGCGCCAACCTCGATCTCGATCGCCCTGGCAAGCAGGTCCCGCGCGCCGGCACGAACGATATCGGTCAGTGGATCATCAACCGCGGACGGCTGACGGAAAGCAAGAACATTGGTAGTCTCGGTCATGGCGTATCGCTCTCCTCGAGAGGTTCTGGCAGGCTCGTCACCCGCCTCGATACGCCGCCTTCCTCACACCGTCATCACCCAGATTCCGCCATAGCTCCGGTCATGCGGCCATCACCATAGCTTGCGTGCCGAAGTAAGCCTCGTCGGGCGTGCGCCCGTCAAGGCTCGAGTGAGGGCGTCCCTGATTGTAGAAGGCCAGATACTTGGCAATTGACGCTCGCGCCTCGGACACGCTGTCGTAGGCGCGGAGATATACTTCTTCGTATTTGACCGTGCGCCAGAGCCGCTCGACAAACACGTTGTCGCGCCAGGCGCCCTTGCCGTCCATGCTGATGGCGATCTTCGCGTCCAGCAGCACATCGGTGAACTCGAGGCTGGTGAACTGGCTGCCCTGATCCGTGTTGAAAATCTCGGGCCTGCCGTGCTTCGCCAACGCCTCCTGGACCGCTTCGACGCAGAAGGCCGCCTCCATTGTGATCGAGACGCGATGGGCCAGGACCCGTCGGCTGAACACATCGACGACCGCCGCGAGATAGACGAAGCCACGCCGCATCGGAATGTAGGTGATGTCCATTGCCCACGCATGGTCGGGCCGCTCGATCTTCAATCCGCGCAACAGGTACGGGTAGATCTTGTGACCCGGAGCCGGCTTGCTCGTGTTCGGGCGACGATAGACCGCCTCGATCCCCATGCGCTTCATCAGCGTCGCGATGTGGCGGCGACCGGCGTATACGCCCTCCCGCCGCAGCAACGATCGCAGCATACGCGCTCCCGCGAAGGGATAATCGAGATGCAGCTCATCGAGCCGACGCATCAAGGCAAGGTCCTCGGCCGAAACTGGCCGAGGTTCATAGTAGACCGTGCTGCGAGCCAGCTTCAGGACCTTCGCCTGGCGCACGATAGAAAGATCATGACCGCGGTCGATCATCGCTTTGCGCTCAGCAGGCCCGCCTTGGTGAGCGCGCCGGACAAAAAATCGTTTTCCAACGCCAGCTCGCCGATCTTGGCATGTAACGCCTTCAAATCGACCGGCGTCTCGGCCGATGTCTTGTCATGCCCAAACACGCCGGCGGCGCCTTCCAGGAGCTGGTTTTTCCAGATCGTGATCTGGTTCGGATGAACATCAAACAGTTGCGCCAGCTCCGCCAGTGTCTTGTCGCCTTTGACCGCAGCCAAAGCAACCTTCGCCTTGAATGCCGGAGAATGCGTCCGGCGGCTCTTCTTCGTCATCTTCGCTCCTGATTCGCAGCAAGAATCCTCGCCGCTGTCAGGCAGAAAATCCACTCAAGCTACTGTCCGAATTTGCGGGGCCAGCTCTTATTGCTGGCCCCACCGTTCGGTGGAACGGCCGCCGGCATGGCCGGCGAAAGGATCGACGATGGGCCAAAGCATGGAGCCCTGAGCAGATTGCCCGACGCTTGCCGATCGACTTCCCGGACGACAAGACGATGCGCATCAGCCACGAAGCCATCTATCAGGCTCTCTTCGTTCAGGGCCGCGGTATACTACGCAGCGAACTGACGGCCTGCTTGCGAACCGGCCGCGTGTTGCGCGTGCCAGGGGGCGCGTACGCAGGCGGGGCAAGGGCTTTGTCTCGCCGGAGATCATGATCAGTGAGCGCCCCGCTGAAGCGGCCGATCGAGCCGTGCCGGGACATTGGGAGGGAGACCTCATCCTCGGTCTTGGCAGCTCGGCGATCGGCACGTTGGTCGAACGCACGACGCGCTTCACAATGCTATTGCACCTTCCCCGGTTGGCGGGGCATGGCGAAGCTCCGCGCAAGAAGAGCGGACCTGCGCTTGCGGGACACGGGGCGGAAGCCGTGCGTGACGCGATCTCGCGCACCATCATCACTTTGCCCGAAGAACTACGTCGCGCGCTGACTTGGGATCAAGGAGCCGAAATGGCTCAGCACGACCGCCTCAAGATCGATGCGGGCATCCAAGTCTACTTCTGCGACCCGCAAAGCCCTTGGCAGCGCGGCACTAACGAGAACACCAACGGGTTGCTGCGGCAGTACTTTCCGAAAGGCACAGACCTGAGCATCCACAGCGCCGACGAGATATCCGCTGTAGCAGCGGCCCTCAATGCCCGACCGAGAAAGACACTGGGCTGGAAAACGCCGGCAGAAGCGCTTGACGAATTACTGTCATGAGTTGAAAACAATTGGTGTTGCGACGACCGTTTGAATCCGCCCAATACGTATCCATTAAGTACACCGAGCGCCTGGCTGAAGCTGGTGTGGAGCCTTCTGTCGGCAGCGTCGGAGATTCCTATGACAATGCTCTCGCCGAGACCATCAACGGCCTCTACAAGGCCGAGGTGATCCATCGGCGCGGGCCATGGCGCAGCTTCGAGGCCGTCGAGTTCGCGACGCTGGAATGGGTCGACTGGTTCAACAACCGGCGGCTCTTGGAGCCCATCGGCAACATACCGCCGGCCGAAGCCGAGCAACGCTACTACGCCATGCTGGAACAATCCGCCATGGCGGCATAACTTAAACCAAATAGCCTCCGGCAATCCCGGGGCGGTTCAGAAAAGGGCAATTGACATTGCTAAGCAAGTCAGTAACTCGCAGAAAATGGAAAGCAAACGTGGCAAACTACGCCAGGACGACGAGTCTACACTAGGAACAGATGATGCAGCTCGCCGTGCCGGCGAGCGGGCTGCCGAGCAGACCAGTCATCGTCGGGTGAGCGGGTTGCAGGCGCTATCGCCGATTCTCGAACCTCTGAGACGTGCCGTCTTCGGCTCAGAGGCCGATTAAGTTGACGATTGCCAGCTAGCAGCTTCTCATCCTTTATTCGTTCGGCCATGCACTTTTCGGCCGCAATTCGCGTGGCAATAGACAAGACGACTGTATTCTCGAAGTTCATGCTCGAGGAGCCGTCATAGACGGCGTCTTGTGGCAGACGCTCCCCGAAAGCCCGAGCGCATCGACTCACGCATGCAGGCTTCTTGTCCCATCTTCGGCAACCGCCGTGCGGCCGGATTCGCGACTAAGCAGCGCGGGGATACCGGCGGCCTGGACGGCATCACTGAACAGATAACCTTGTCCTTCTGCGCAACCATTGGCCACCAGATAGGCCAGCTGGCCTGCGTCTTCGACGCCCTCGGCCGTGGCCGTCAAACCAAATCCATTTGCAATGCCAAGGATAGCACGAACGATCACCTGGCTGTCGGTACTGTCGCCGAGATGCGACACGAAGCTTCGGTCTATCTTGATCTTGTCGAGACGAAACGAAAGCAGCTGGCTAAGCGTAGCATAACCCGTACCGAAATCATCGAGCGCGATGCGGACGCCGGCTTGACGGAGTTCATCCATCACGGTCTTCGCAACCCCGGTCTTTTCCACGAACGCGCTCTCCGTAATTTCAATCTCCAGGCGGCTCGGACTGAACCCGGTTTGCCCAAGGATCGATAGAATGCGCTGTCCAAGCGCGGGGTCACGCAACTGAATTGGCGAAATATTGAAGGCAAGCGTAAACATCTCCGGCCACGTATTGGCATCAAAACAGGCGCGGCGAAAAAGCTGATCGCCAAGCGCGTTGATGAGGCCAGTTTCTTCTGCAATCGGAATAAACACGTCGGGCGGAATATGCCCAAAAGTCCTGTTTTCCCAACGCGCCAGGGCCTCGAACCCGATGATGCGATTACTTTTGAGCGAAACGAACGGCTGGTAGTGCGGCTCGATAATATCGGCCGTTATCGCGCTACGAAGCTCTCGCTCGATCTGGATGCGCCGCTCGACATGCATGTCCAGCTCTGGTTCGAAAAAGCGAACACACGACCTGCCATCGCCTTGTGCGCGATAAAGTGCACGTTCGGCGCGCCTGACCAATTCGTGGAGATTGACGCCGTCAATCGGAGCGATGGCGATGCCAATTCCAACGCCAAGCTCGGCTGAACCCGTCTCGATCGCGAAAGTGTCGCCGGCGGACGCCACAATACGGCGCGCCAGATTGGTGGGATCCTCAAGGGAGCTAATGTCTGGCATGACAATCCCGAATTCGTCGCCTCCAATCCTCGCCAGGACGCCATCCGTGCGCAAGACGTCGGCGAGCCTGTTGGCAAATGCGCAAAGCGCCTTGTCCCCCGCTGCGTGGCCATGCGTGTCCTTGATCCTCTTGAAGCCCCTAAGGCCAAGCATCAGAACGGCCACCTGGTGGGTGTCGCCGGCGAGGCCAAGGCACGCATCAAGTTTTTCATCAAACAGGCGACGGTTAGGCAGGCCAGTCAATGGATCATGTCGCGCCAGATCGCGCGCTTCTGCTTCTGCAATGGTTCGTGCTTTGGTTTCTCGGGCGAGATCTCGATAGCGGCGAACACTAAAGATTGTCAGCGCAACGCTCAGAACAAATGCGACAAACATGAAGAATACGATGGCGTCGAGTGCCGAATCCGCATAGCCCCGTCCCAGCTGAAACAAACGAGGGCCAAGCTCATAAACATGCGCCAAGATCGAAGCAAGAACGACGCCCCCAAAGAGAGCGATGAAATCCCTTGTGGCAGAACTACGCCAATCGAACCAATCGGCGTGCAATACGCGCGATCGTGGATTTGACAAACTCATCACAGTCGAACCTTCGCTGAAGCCGGTTATTCCAGTGAGCTCTTACAAGTAGCATAACGGCACACTTAATACCAGGTGTTGTACGCCGATTACCTGAACTCGACTAACGCCTCGCAAGCCCGCGACGGTAAGCGCGCCGTCGGATCGCGATCGTCGTTCCCGGCAAAAGTGGTTTGCAATCGAACCGGCCAGTTGTCACATTGGTAGCGCGGCCGAAGCCACGGTTTACGCCTCCAAGATGCCGCTTCAACGCTTTGAGGGCTCTGGGGCGCACGAGTGGCAAGAGCGAACGGATGGTCCCCGGGGCGCCACTTGCTGAGCCTCCCCGGCAGATTGCATGCTCTGGAACTGAAGGGCCTGGCGTGTTAAGGTTGGTGCCGTGTATCCTCCTCGACTGGCGCTGCGCCTCCCGAGAATCGTCCCGGTTTACCCGCGCTCTCGAGGCCGACGAGCCACCGAGAAAGCGCCCGGATAAATCGCTTACCTAGTGCGTGCTCTGTCACTAACATTTGAATCCCAACTTGTCGCGCATATGATTCACTTGCGGCATGGGAAACGACTTGATTGTACTTGATCGCAAGGCTCGCAGGGAACTGGAGCAACTGCTCACCGATGGAAACACGGCTCAGAAGATCGCCAAGCGAGCGAGGATCGTGCTGATGACGGCGGAACGGTCATGGCGTCGTGGCGATTATGCGTGAGGTCGGGGTTTCCAAGACCACGGTCTGGCGCTGGCAGGACTATTTTGCCGAGGCCGGCGTCGATGGTCTGATCAAAGGCCGCTCCAAGCCGCCTGGCCGAAAGCCGCTCAGCGCTGCCATGAAGCTCAAGGTCGTCGAGAAGACCGTGAAGGAGCGTCCCGCCAATGCCGCGCACTGGAGCGTGCGATCGATGGCGGAAGAAATGGGCATCAGCCACACGAGCGTGCAGCCCATCTGGGCCGAACACGGCCTCAAGCCGCATCTCGTGCGCAGCTTCAAGATCTCCAACGATCCCGACTTCGTCGCGAAGGTCGAGGACATCGTCGGCCTTAACGTCGATCCGCCGGAGAAGGCGCTGGTGCTTTCCGTCGATGAGAAGAGCCAAATTCAGGCACTCGACACGCAGCCGGGTTTGCCCTTGAAAAAGGGCCGTGCCGGCACGATGACCCATGATTACAAGCGCAACGGCACCACAACACTCTTCGCCGCGCTCGATGTGGCGGCCGGTACCGTCATCGGCGAATGTCTGGCGCGCCATCGGGCAGACGAGTTCCTGTCGTTTCTGAAAACAATCGACCGCGAGACGCCCGCACATCTCGATCTGCATCTGATCCTCGACAACTACGCCACCCACAAGACGCCGGCCGTGAAGCGCTGGTTGGCGCGACACAAACGCTTCACACTGCACTTCACGCCGACATCCTGTTCCTGGCTCAACCTCGTCGAGCGGCTCTTCGCCGAAATCACTCGCCAGCGCATCCGGCGAGGAACCTTCAACGACGTCACCGAACTCAAGACCGCGATTGACGAGTGGATCGAGCATCGAAACCAAAACCCAAAGCCCTTCAAGTGGACCGCCGGCGCCAAATCCATCCTCGCAAAGCACCGCCGAGCCAAAAAAGCGCTCGCCATCGCAAAAACCGGATGCAAATGAATGAGTCAGAACACTAGCGCGGTATAGGCGACCTCCAGCAACTGCATGTTCCTGAGTTTTGAGCACGAAGAATGCGGCGCGCCTGCTCAACCAGCTTCAGGCGAACCTTGCGACCGCGAAGCCATTGTCCCGCTCGCGGCGCTGATGGAAGAGACTCGCTCGACCGCGTAAAGCAAGATGCGATCTACGTTGTTCGCCGCCGCGATTCCCGGGTCGCGACCATGTTGCTCGTGCAGCCTTAGGCTAAGCGCGCGAATGAACGAAGCCTACGCGGCAATCACACGATTACGACCTTCATGTTTTGCGCGATAGAGCCGCTGATCTGCGACGTTCAGCAATCCGTCAAGCGTGTCTCCATCGCGCCCGAACTCCGACACCCCAACACTGATGGTGACGCAGACCGACGGTCGGGCTTCGACGTCGAATGCAGTGCCTTCAATCGTCGATCGAAGGCGCTCGGCTACCGCGCAAGCCGTGTCGAGCGTCGCCCCCGGCAGCAAGACCATGAATTCTTCACCGCCCACGCGCGCGACAGAGTCATAAGGGCGAATTGCCTCCAGACACTTTCGCACAAATGCGCGGAGCACCTCATCGCCGACGCTGTGACCACGTGAGTCATTGATATCCTTGAAATGGTCGAGATCGAGCGACAGCAGAGATAATGGAGCACCGGTTCGCTTGGCCCGCGCGATCTCGGCGCCGATATGCTCGAGGAAGTGTCGCCGATTTCCGGCACCGGTCAGTGGGTCGGTGGCGGCAAGGCGTTCTAACCTTTGATTGCTCACTTGCACTTGCTGTAGCGCCCTTTGAGTGTCGGCCATCGAATCGGCCAGGCGGGCCATCATTTCTTCCTGGCTATAGATGGTCGAGAAGGATTGCGTCGTTCGGAAAGCCTGGACAACGCCATAGCTGAGCAGCAAGAACCCGCCAGCAAAGATCGCGTGGGCGAGCCACCACATATGATTCCACGGTGCCGCCAGAATGAATGCGAGCGACGATAACGCAAACCACGCGACCGAGATGCCGAAAACAAGCATGAGCGGCGAGTGAATCCCTCGCATGAGCATGACCGCGACGTTCAGCGTACTGAACACCAGTGCACCGCCCTCCATGGACAAGCGTACCGCCGGGTGTCCCGCATAGGGGGAGTAGGCGATCAATGCGACAGCTATATCCACGGTCAGGAACAGGCCGGTCCACATCAGCCATGTGCGCGCATCCGAACGCTTCTCGACCTCGTCTGACGGCTGGTTATAGCTGAGCAGCCCAACGAAGAGAAGAATCGACATCGCGAGACGCGACGCCGGTCCATAGAGCAGAAACAGCCAGATATTGCGGTGTGCCATCCTGGTGAAGGCGCCGTGCAGTAAATAGATCAATACGAAGCCGAGAAAACCCAGCGTCAACCAACGCAACAGAGGTTCGCCCGAAGACCAGTAGCAGCGCCACGTCACATAGGTGACGAACAGCCCTTCGAGGGTGGCGACGGCAATCGCGAATTCATGGAACGGGTGATTTTCGAATTTTAGCGTGGGCTCCTGCTGGAAATACAGGTAGGCGATGAACTGGGCGGGCATAAGGGCAAAGGCGATGAGGAGAAGGCTCATATACGCCTGTGTGACCAGCCGGAGCGCGTTGCTCGGTTCGTGTACCGCAAGATTGGTGTTCATATGCATATACCGCCTCCCGTGATGACGTGCGGTCGTTTCATTGCCTCTTGGGCGTCCCGAGGGATACTCTGTCCCAGAGCACCTTCGGTCCTTGTGTACTACCCAGATGAAGGAACCAGGGTGCGTCGCGGCCGGAAGGCCATTCAACAACTCGGCGCCCGCGATCACCGCTGCACCGGCGCGACGGAGGCGTGAGCTTGAGCTTTCTGTCCATCTGCGGCACCCCGTCGAGCAGGCGGCGGCGCCGACAGGGTCGGCCTTGTCGTTCAGCAGATTATTCCGGCTCCTGCCGCGAGTTGTCACGGTCAGCGAGACGCTCGAAAACGCCCATCGAAAGACAAGGAAATCACGAGCCCGTTGAGGAAGGAGTCTGCGTATTACCGTACTCAACCGTCTGCCTGCCGCCCGTCGGTAGTGCCGCCGCCACAATCGGTCCGTTACTGGTTCGGCTCCGAGCCAACACGCGTAATGAGCAAAATCGTAAGCGTCAGCCCGCTTTGATTGACGAGTTTCTCGTAGGCCATCTGCGATCTCCTTCGTCTGGGATGTCCCCGCACTGCGCGACCGGGGCCGTTAGGATACCTAAGCTGGTTGAGCTAGCCGCCTGCCAAACCTTGTAGGTTCCCTAACGCAACTTGTGAGATTGGCTTGCGGCAAGGAGGAATTACTCGATCCGTCCCGGATGACGCACGAAGAGATGTCCGACCGACAAAGTAGTCGCCGGTCCAGCTCTATCGGGCGCGCGGCCAGCACCGCCGCCCATGTCCGGAGCCTCCCGACGCGGCGTGTCCGCCCCAAGCGCGAGAAACGCGAGGCGCATCGGCTAGAGGACCACGCGAACGCACGACGCACGACCGAAACGCCTTTTCTTGAATTGGTGCCGGACTGACTAAGACGATAAAGGCACGCGCGAGGTGGGATTCGTAACGCTCCCGTTGCATCTGCCGGAAGAGAAGCTCAGCGCCGGCGAGGCCTCGGTTCAGATCTCTGCGCGCTCTCGCGCACGCCGACCTGGAAGCCGATGAGTGTGAATCGACGCTGAACATTGACCCCGCACGCGCGAAATCAATCAAGCACTTGGGACGCCGATCGGCGTCCGGACTCCACGCCGATTGAACGAAGCCGCTGCCGCGGCGTGAGGGGCAAGGTGGCGTAGATCGCCTCCTGGCTGAGAGGATGTGGGTGTTAGAGCCCACCCCCTCAGACAGGAGTATGAGATGGCCGATTTGAGCCCTCTTCGCCGCCGCATGATCGAAGACATGACCGTCCGCAATCTGTCGCCGGCGACGCAACGATCCTACATCAGCGCGGTTTCGAAGTTCAGCCGCTATTTTGGCCGATCGCCTGACCGGTTAGAGCTGGAAGACGTCCGCGCCTTCCAGGTGCATCTGGTCTCGACCGGCATCTCATGGCCGGCGCTGAACCAGATCGTCTGTGCGCTACGGTTTTTCTACGGCGTCACGCTCGGCGAGGCACTGATCCCGGAGCGCATTCCCTATGCGCGAGAACCGCGCAAGCTGCCGGTCGTGCTCAGCGCCGACGAAGTGGTTCAGTTCCTCGAGGCCGTGTCCAGCCTGAAGAGCCGCGCCGCGCTCACCACGGCCTATGCGGCCGGACTCAGGGCCTCCGAAGTCGCGGGACTGCGGATCGAAGACATCGACAGCGCCCGCGGCGTCATCCAGGTGCGCCACGGCAAGGGGGCGAAGGACCGCAACGTGATGCTGTCGCCCCAGCTGCTGGGTATCCTGCGCACGTACTGGCGGCTCGCCCGGCCGCGGCTTTATCTGTTCCCTGGTCGTGACGAAGATCATCCGATCGATCAGACCGTGTTGCACGCCGCCTGTCGGTCTGCGGTGAAGGCTGCGGGCCTGACCAAGCGCGTCACGCTCCACACGCTGCGCCACAGCTTCGCGACGCATCTTCTCGAGAACGGAACCGATATCCGGATCATCCAGGTCTTGCTCGGGCACAATAATTTGTCGTCGACAGCGCGCTACACGCAGGTCGCCACCGATACGATCCGGGCGACGCAGAGCCCGCTCGATCGCCTGTCGCTGGCCGCGGCGGGATGCGGGTGATGATCCGCCCCGACAGCCGCTGCAACAGGCCCGCCATCGAGATCGCCGATATTCTGCGCCGGCATGGCGACACCTATCGCCGTGTACATGCCGGTCATCTCGGTCGGGTCGAGCGGCGCGTGATGAGCGCGATCGTGGCGTGCCGGACCGAGGCGCTCGGCGGCCACATGGAGGCTTGCGACGACTGCGGCATGACGCGGATCGCCTATAATTCCTGTCGCAACCGGCACTGTCCGAAGTGTCAGGGGCCAGCCCGAGCCGCGTGGCTCGCCGCGCGAGAAGCCGACCTGCTGCCGGTTCCCTATTTCCACATCGTCTTCACACTGCCGGCTCCGATCGCCGCGATCGCCTTTCAGAACAAGGCCATCGTTTATGCGATCCTGTTCAAAGCCGCCGCCGAGGCAATGTCGACGCTCGCCGCCAATCCACGCCGGCTCGGCGCCGGGATCGGCGTCGTCGCCGTCCTCCACACCTGGGGGCAGGCGCTGACGCACCATCCCCACGTCCACTGCGTCGTGCCGGGCGGCGGCCTCTCGCCCGATAGCGCGCACTGGATCGCCAGCCGACCAAACTTCTTCCTGGCCGTCAAACCGCTCGCCCGGCTGTTCAGACGCCTGTTCCTCGAACGTCTGACCGCCGCCTTCGACGCCGGCACCCTGAACTTCTTCGGCGATCTCGCATCCCTGGCCGAGCCTGCCGCCTTCGCAGCTCACCTCGTCGCTATGCGGCGCATCAGCTGGGTCGTCTACGCCAAACGGCCGTTCGGCGGCCCCGCGCAGGTGCTGGCCTATCTCGGCCGCTATACCCATCGCGTTGCAATCGCCAACAGCCGGCTCGTCGCCCTCGACGAGGATCACGTCGCCTTTACCTGGAAGGACTACCGCCAGAATGGCGCGACAAAGATCATGAAGCTCAAGCCCGACGAGTTCATCCGCCGCTTCCTTCTTCACACGCTGCCCGATGGCTTCCATCGCATCCGCCACTTCGGCTTCATGGCCAACGGCCATCGCGCTGCCAAACTTGCTCTTTGCCGCAAACTTCTCGATCGTGAGCGGACACCGCCAAACGATGGCGAGCCGTCGCCTGTGGATTCGGACGCTCTGACGTGGGCCAAGGCTCCCGCCTGCCCTGATTGTGGTGGCGTCATGCGCATCATCGAGCGCTTTCGACACAGCTTCAGCTGTTCCGGCGCTCCCACCCAATCGTACCGGTGCGACACATCGTGAGCCAACTTATACCGTGCACGAAGATCGTCATTCGTCATTATGATCCCATCGTCTCGATCATCGCAGACGCTGCCGAATCCGTGCGGCCAAACAGCGCGATGGAAATTGTTCGATGCAGCGGGCCATCGATCGCTACAGCCGGTAAAATGCTCTCTGTCTCAAGTTGCCGCCATTGCGCAACCAAAACGTCGCCGCGTCAGCTCCGCAGTCTGCCGATAGCAACCCGCGATCTCAAACTATCCCCATAGCCGCACCACCGTGCATATTCTCCCGCGGCTTCGTTCAATCCGGCTTCAATGAGGTCGCGTTACAAGCGCTTGCCGCGCCCTCGCGTGAGCGCGACCTCACAGAACCCTCCAGATTCACATGCTGGGCGACATCGAGCGGAATCCGCACGTCATCGACGATCGATCGAACGGCAGCTGGTGGCAGAAGCTCAACTCGCCGCAGAAGTATTGTCGAGTGGGCCGAGGGAGTTTCACCCTCAGCCCCTCACAGGTAGGGTCGAAGACTGGCGCGCCGACAGGCCTCTCGACCGTGCCACGTTTCCAGTCCCCTCCACGTCGCACGCAGCATGCGGATTTCCCGCACTGCGCGCTCCCATTTGCTTCACGCCAACGCTTATGGGACCTATCCTGCTGGGGCGACTTTCGGCCCGTCGCGTCGCACTCTGTAGGCGTTGAACAGCCCGAGAGTGTCGTACAGCCACCGCCTATTCCATCGTTCCCAGCCGAAGCCCTTTCGTTTCTGAGCATGCGCCAGATGGCGCCTGACCTTCTTCTCCACCCAGTCTTTGATGAAGCTGAAGCACTCGCTGGAATGCCCCACCGCGAAGTAGTTCACCCACCCCCGGAGCATCGGATTGATCAAGTTTATCACTCGTTCAACCGGTTGCGACCGGTGTCGGCGGAACACCTCTTTGAGCGCCCGCACCAGTGCCGTCCGCTTTTTGAGCTTGGGCGTGTAATGCGGCCGCATCGCTCCGCTTAGTCCGCGGAAGTAGCGGAACTCAAAGCCCAGGAACCCAAAGCACTCACCGCGCTCAAGGTCCACTGTGCGGCTCTTTTCATCATTGATTTCCACCTGCAGCTTGGCGAACTCCTCCCGGAGTCGTTTGGTCACGGCTCCAATCAGCCAGTCATGACGCTTGTAGGCGTCGATCAAGACCACCAGGTCGTCAGCGAATCGCGCGTATTCGACGTAGGTGTACTTGCCGTTGCGGGTGACTTCCCGCGCTCGCTCCAGCATCCTGTCCACCTCATTGAGGTAGAGATTACTGAGCAAGGGCGAGATCACACCGCCCTGCGGAACGCCCTTCTTGCCTGAGGCTTTCAGCATCATCTTTAGGAGATGCAGTATATGCGCGTCATCAACCCGCCGCGCCACTTTCTCCAACAGCCGGTCATGCCGGACATTGTCAAAGTAGGCCCGTAGGTCAATGTCGAGAATCCGCGTCTTCCGTTGGACTATCGCTTCAGCCACACGCTTGATGGCGCCATGTGCTGTCCGTTTGGGCCGATATCCATACGACCCCGGTTGAAAGTCAGCCTCGAACACAGGCTCGAGGATGAGCTTGAGCGCCCCTTGCACCACTCTGTCGCGGATCGCCGGAATCGAGAGGACACGGACTTTGCCCCCGTCCTTCGGTATCTCCTGCCTCCGCGCGGGAAGTGGCTGGTAGGTGCGCCCGATCAGTTCGTCCCGTAACTGCTCAAGCAGAGCTTCCACGCCTTGCGTCTCAATGGCCTCGAAGGTGACACCGTCTATTCCCGGTGCTCCATCGTTCTCTTTGGCCATCTCATACGCAGCGCGCAGGGTCTCCATCTTGCAGACGTGGACGTATAGTCCCCAGAACCGCCAGGACGGTTCAGCCTTTGCCTTGACGTATATTCTCCGCCTCAGGTCCTGCAAATCAATGGACGCCTTTGTCATCTCGTCCTTGCCTTCCCTATGTTGGAGCCATTGCAAATGGCAGGGTCCCTTGGCTCCACGGATATTACTCCGCTTCATTGCTACTCCGGACCCGGCCGCCACCCTCTCGTCTTCGGCCGACTTCCCGGTTTCGCCGGTTATACGGCCTACCTTGCTCCGACGATTTCGCGTCGGGACGAGGAGGGCTTCTCCAGTTGCTCAGCATGTCCTTGTCACCGTGCTGTCGCTTCCACCCCGCCGAGGTGAACATCCGTATCGGTCAGTCTTCAGTTGCTCATGCTGCCTTCGCCCTCCGGTTGAAGGCTCGGCCCTCGGGGATACTCACTTTCGAGGCCACAACGCGTTCACTTTTATTACGGCCCGATGACTCGTAGCCTCCCCTGGGGAGACTTTGTCGATAGGCTTCAGAGTTTCAGTTTCCATCACCTCTGCTATCCAAACTACGGGGCTCTGACTTCTACCCCGGCAGGTTTGTCTCCTGCTGAACATGCCAGCCTTCGCTGGACACACAACCGGACGTGATACTCTCGCATCATCCGGCTCTTGTCACCCAACCGTTGCGTGACCAAGGCGCGCCCAGTGGACGAAGAGTGAGGGGTTGTGTGAATCGGCGCGGGGGTCCGACGCCGATCGGCGCCGGGGTCACTTTTCCGGCACTTGAAAAATCAAGACGTTAGCCCACGAGATGGACTGATTGAGGGGCGCATTGCCTCACCCAGAATGTTACTGGACAACTTCTCGCCGATGATTGGGTCGGTGCCATCGAATTGGTTCGGTGGCGTCTATGGCGGGAAAGATCAGCATGGGCGCGCGGCGCGAGGTGGTGTCGGTGGTAACGGAGCGTTACCGATCGGCCAAACGAGCGGAGAAGGGACGGATCCTCGACGAGCTGTGCGCGACGACTGGCTGGCATCGCAAGCATGCGGTGCGCGCGCTCAGGCGACGCGAGGCGGTTGGACCGGGCGAGAGAGCTGGCCCCGCAAATTCGGACAGTAGCTTGAGTGGATTTTCTGCCTGACAGCGGCGAGGATTCTTGCTGCGAATCAGGAGCGAAGATGACGAAGAAGAGCCGCCGGACGCATTCTCCGGCATTCAAGGCGAAGGTTGCTTTGGCTGCGGTCAAAGGCGACAAGACACTGGCGGAGCTGGCGCAACTGTTTGATGTTCATCCGAACCAGATCACGATCTGGAAAAAACCAGCTCCTGGAAGGCGCCGCCGGCGTGTTTGGGCATGACAAGACATCGGCCGAGACGCCGGTCGATTTGAAGGCGTTACATGCCAAGATCGGCGAGCTGGCGTTGGAAAACGATTTTTTGTCCGGCGCGCTCACCAAGGCGGGCCTGCTGAGCGCAAAGCGATGATCGACCGCGGTCATGATCTTTCTATCGTGCGCCAGGCGAAGGTCCTGAAGCTGGCTCGCAGCACGGTCTACTATGAACCTCGGCCAGTTTCGGCCGAGGACCTTGCCTTGATGCGTCGGCTCGATGAGCTGCATCTCGATTATCCCTTCGCGGGAGCGCGTATGCTGCGATCGTTGCTGCGGCGGGAGGGCGTATACGCCGGTCGCCGCCACATCGCGACGCTGATGAAGCGCATGGGGATCGAGGCGGTCTATCGTCGCCCGAACACGAGCAAGCCGGCTCCGGGTCACAAGATCTACCCGTACCTGTTGCGCGGATTGAAGATCGAGCGGCCCGACCATGCGTGGGCAATGGACACCACCTACATTCCGATGCGGCGTGGCTTCGTCTATCTCGCGGCGGTCGTCGATGTGTTCAGCCGACGGGTCCTGGCCCATCGCGTCTCGATCACAATGGAGGCGGCCTTCTGCGTCGAAGCGGTCCGGGAGGCGTTGGCGAAGCACGGCAGGCCCGAGATTTTCAACACGGACCAGGGCAGCCAGTTCACCAGCCTCGAGTTCACCGATGTGCTGCTGGACGCGAAGATCGCCATCAGCATGGACGGCAAGGGCGCCTGGCGCGACAACGTGTTTGTCGAGCGCCTCTGGCGCACGGTCAAATACGAAGAAGTTTATCTCCGCGCCTACGACAGCGTGTCCGAGGCGCGAGCGACAATTGCCAAGTATCTGGCCTTCTACAATCAGGGGCGCCCTCACTCGAGCCTTGACGGGCGCACGCCCGACGAGGCTTACTTCGGCACGCACCCCGTGGGTCGGTCAAAATCCCCCGGGTATGGTCACTTGAAACTCCCCCACCTGATGATCGCCGTCAGCGCCGCTGAACAGCAGTAGCCGGTCAGGCAGGACGTTTATGTTCGACCCCTTTAGCCAGCAAGGGGCCGGGGAGTTGAACGTCTTGAAGCGACATCTGCAAAGCACCGTACTTACATTACTTGATCGCAACACCAGCCAGCGCGAGATTCACCGGCTGACGGGTGTCGATCGCAAGACGATCCGGCGTTATCAGGCGCTGCGGGCCGGTGCGGAGGCAAATTCCCCCGGGGAAGTGACCACCGGCTCGGTGAGCGCGGACGGCCAAATTCCTCCACCCCGACCACCGGCTTTTGGGACATCGGAAGCGACGGTCACCAGCAGCCTGGCCCGTTCGGCTTGCGAAGCGCATCGGACGTGGATCGAAGAACAGGTCCGGCTGAAGCGGAACGCGCAGGCGATTTACCAGGACCTGGTTGATCAATTTGGCTTTCCGTCCAGCTACCAGAGTGTCAAGCGGTTTGTGCGCCGGTTGCGGCACGCTGATCCTGAGCAGTTTGATCGTCTTGAGTTCCTCCCCGGCGAGGAAGCTCAGGTCGACTATGGCGAGGGCGCGCCGACGGTTGATCCGAAGAGCGGGCGGTACCGTCGTCCCCGCCTGTTCGTGATGACGCTACGCTACTCGCGGCGCAGCTTCCGGCGGGTAGTCTGGAAGTCCAGCCAACAAGTCTGGGCGCAGCTCCACGAAGAGGCGTTCCGGTATTTTGGCGGGGTCCCCAGCTATGTCGTGCTCGACAACCTGAAGGAAGGCGTCCTCAAGCCGGATTTGTACGAGCCCCAGCTCAACCCGATTTACAGCGCGATGCTGGCTCATTACGCCGTGGTCGCCGATCCCGCGCGCGTGGCCGATCCAAATCGGAAAGGATGCGTCGAGAATGCGATTCAACATACCCAGGGCACTGCGCTGGCCGGACGGCGCTTCGAGACGCTGGAGGCGCAAAACGAGTTCTTGAGGCACTGGGAGGAGAACTGGGCTTCCAAACGCATCCACGGCAGCACGCGCCGTCAGGTCGAGGCGATGTTCCAGGAAGAGAAGCCGCACCTGCGGCCGCTGCCTGTCGCTCCCTTCCGCATCTTCACCGAAGTCGTCCGGACTGTCTGCGACGACACCACCGTACGCGTCGACAACAGCTATTACGCCGCGCGGCCCGCGCCGATCGGCAGCCAGGTCGTCGTGCGCATCTACACCACCACGATCGAGATCCGTGATCGCCACACCCGTGCGCTGCTGCGTGTTCATTCCCGGATGGCGCACCCCGGTTCTGTCGTCCTGCCGACCAGCGAACGGCCGTTCAACCCGTCGCGGCAAACCGCCGTGCTGCTGGCGAGCGCCGAGCGCATCGGACCGCAGACCAGGGCCTTGTGCCAGCAGGTGTTCGACACCGAAGGGCGCCCCGGACAGCGCGCGATGTGGGGCATTGTCGGGCTGGGCCGGAAGTATCCGGCGCGGCTGGTCGAGCAGGCCTGCGCGCACGCCATCGACAACCGCATCTACCGCTACAAGCACGTGCGTGCGACCGTCGAGCGGTTGTTCGAACAGGCGATCGAGCAGGTTGGAGTGACGCCACAGCCGGCATCGCCGCTCACCCAGGATCATCCGCTGATCCGTACCCCCGCGGAATACGGCGACCTCTTCAGCCGCGCTGTGCGGCGCGACGCCGACGACAATGGTCGGCAGGCCGAGGCTCACGACGATCACGCCACGGCAATCCGCGCTCGTGTCGCCTGCGCAACCCCGGCCAACTCCGGCGCCACGAGCGCTCCCGCTGCACCTTCTCACCTTAAACTGGAGACCTAGCCACATGATGACCATGCCGGAAATTGAGCGTTGCCTACGACAGCTGCGCCTGTCGGGTGTCCGCGACACGCTGCAGACGCGCGTGCTCCAGGCGCAGGGCGCCAACCAGCCCTTCCTCGAGACCTTCTCCCTTATCCTGCAGGATGAACTGGACCGTCGTCAGTCCCGTCTTATCGAGCGGCGATACCAGCAATCCGGGCTCGACGAAAAGCTGACGCTCGCCGAGTTCGACTGGTCCTTCAATCCCAAACTGCCACGTCAGACCTGCTTCCAGCTCCACACCCTGGCGTTCATTGCCGCTGGCGAGAACGCTCTGCTTGTTGGCAAACCTGGCACCGGGAAGTCGCACATCGCCAAGGCGATTGCCTATCAGGCGATCCTGCAAAGCCACAAGGTCCAGTATCTTGAGACCGACGACTTCTTCCACCGCTACGCCCTGAACTCTCCGGCACAACGCGAGGTCCGGCTGCGAACCATCATCGACTGCGATCTCCTCGTGCTGGACGATCTATTCCTCGCACGCGCCATCCCCGACGCCGCCGGCACTTTGCTGCAGACCCTGATCCATCAGCGTTACAAACTGCGCCGCAGCGTCATCGTCACCTCCAATCGCGTCGTGCAGGATTGGGGGGCATACCTTGGGGACAACACTATGAGCACGACGATCCTCGATCGCCTTATGCATCATTGCCATCTGCTTGAGTTCGACGGACGCAGCTATCGGCTCAAAGAAGCCGCTGAAGCTCTTGCCCGGGAAACAAACTCAAACTAACAGTCCCTTGTCCTGCCTCGCGGGTGGAGGAATTTGACTGACCACACCCGGAGGAATTTGAAGTGACCCGCGGGGCGCAAGCTATGGTGATGGCCGCATGACCGTCGCCGACGATTTTGTCGTCGCTCTGGTCGGGCTACGCCCTCCCGACGCAACGACAAAATCGTAAAGCCCCGCGTTCAGCATAACCCGGCAGGACTCCACTTAAATCCAGCGGGGCGCTGTCCAAACAACCGGGGCCAGCTCTGACCTGCTGGCATCGTGTTTCTCAGCAACTTATTCGCATGGATGAGCGCTCATCAAACCAAAATCACGCTCACCAACCTCAGGGGCAAACGCCGTCAGGTTTCTGGACGACTCCCTGTTCTTCGAGCAGCATTGCGGCGCAAAGCTTCGCCCGGATGCATCACCACGGTCGACAACGCGACCACTGATGAGGATCGCTCATCAGCGATTGCCATGGCTGGCTGGAACACAACCTTGTTCCTTGGCTGGCTGCGCGCCTGTCGATCTCTCCCGCGAGCGGCGTGTACAACCGGCCGGTAGCCGCCATGCCCATCTGATCGCGGGCATCTGGACCGGGTTCAAGGGCGACCGGGGCACCTAGTCCAAGCCGAGCTATGCGGGAAACTGGGTGATGACGGAATGAGATAGGCGGCGTATCGAGGCGGGTGTCGAGCCTGCCAGAACCTCAAGGAGAGCGATACGCCATGAACGAGCATAGCAACATTGTCCCACTGCGTCAGCCCGATGAGATCGACGATCCACTGACGAATATTTTGCGATCTGGAGCTCGGCAGCTGCTTGCGCAGGCTGTCGAGATGGAAGCCGAGGCGTTTCTCGCCGCGATGAAGGGCTTGAAGCTTCCCGATGGCCGCGACCGCCTCGTGCGACACGGCCATGGTCCAGTGCGGACGATCCAGACGGGGATCGGCGCCGTCGAAGTCGCCCGGGTAAAGATTCGCGATCGCGCGGTGACCAGCGATGGCGAGCGGATCCGCTTCACCTCGGCGATCCTGCCGTTGTGGGCACGGCGCACGAAGAGCTTGGATGCACTTTTGCCGGTTCTGTACCTGCGAGGCATCTCGACGGGCGACTTCCAGGAGGCGCTGGCGGCGCTCTTGGGCAAGGATGCGCCGAATCTTTCTCCGGCGGTGGTTTCCAGACTGACGACGGAGTGGCAGCTCGAGTACGAGCGTTGGCAGAAGCGCGATCTGTCGGCGCGCCGGTACGTATACGTGTGGGCGGACGGCGTCTTCCTGCAGGCTCGCATGGAAGACCACAGCGAATGCATGCTGGTGCTGATCGGCGCGACGCCGGAAGGCAAGAAGGAACTCATCGGCTTCCAGGTCGGCGTGCGCGAGAGCACGCAGAGCTGGCACGAACTGCTCGTCGAGGCGAAAACCCGAGGGCTGAAGATCGCCCCGGAAATCGCCGTCGGTGACGGCGCGCTCGGCTTCTGGAAGGCGCTCGACGAGGTCTTTCCCGCCACGCGACATCAGCGGTGCTGGGTGCACAAAACCGCGAATATCTTGAACAAAGTCGCAGTGTCGGTACAGGCCAGCATGAAGAAGGATCTGCGCGAGGTCTATTTGGCGTCCAACCGAGCTTCGGCCGAAGTGGCGATCGATGTCTTTGCCGAGAAATACGGAGCGAAGTACGACAAGGCGGTCGAGTGCCTGACGAAAGATCGCGACGCAATGCTTGCGTTCTACGAATTCCCCGCCGAGCATTGGGACCACTTGCGGACGACGAATCCCATCGAAAGCGTGTTCGCGACGGTCCGGCACAGAACGGTGCGCACGAAAGGTTCGTTATCGTCAACGACTGCCAAGTTGATGGTGTTCAAGCTGCTCTGCGCCGCATCAAAGACCTGGCGGCGGCTGAAAGGCACAAATCAGTTGCCGAAGGTCGTCGCAGGTGTCAGATTCGAAAACGGCATCGAGGTCATCCAAGTGCCGGAAAACCACGCCGCCTGATCGCCTCGTCACCCAAAATCCCGCATAGCTCGTCCAAGCCGGTCCCCGGCCCTCACCTCGTTTATGGCTTCCTGACGACCGATGAGGAGCGCGACGTATGGATGCGCGCGCCGCGGGATGAAGCAAAGGCATTGCAGCGGCCGTTGCCGGATGATGCGCTGAAGATCGTGATGCGCGGCGCGGATAAGGAAGATCAGCCAACAGCAGGGTAGCAATGCTTTAGCGCCGCAATCGGTATGGTGGCCATACCAATTATGGGGACAAGAGGTCTGATGTTGTTCAAATCGCCAACAACGGCCGTGCTCATCATCAGCGCACGCCGATGGCCGAAGCGTTGCATTTCTGCAGGGCGCGGCGTTCGGCATTGCTGCGAACTGCCCGAAACTTCATCTGTATACGAAAGCAATCGCTCAATCGAAAAACGGTATCCGAGGAGTTCGCCAAGGCAACGCAAAGGAATTTGCAGAGGGCGCGTTTCTGTTCCACGAATTGCTAACTGGCGGAAAAGGAGACGAATGTGATGGCGGCTCGTGCACCTGCGATAACGTATGCGGCCTTCGCCCCGGTACATGCTACTTCGTGATCGAACCGTCGGAGGTAAAGCCCTGAGTCCGCAATTCTTTAAGGCAGCACCTTGACGAGATTGGCCCGCTTGCGTGCAGCCAGCTCGACAGCAGCATCGCGCGCCGCTTTGAATGTCATCACTTCCGCTGGCGCGTGCTCATGATCCTTCTCGATCATGGATGAAGCCGCCAAGGAAGCTCGATCTTAGTCAGCTTTTCGCAAGCTGCTCCTGCTAGCATGAAGAGGATAGGTCATCTAGGCGACGCCGCTATCCGGGTGTTACGACATGAACGCAGACGCAGCCGATATCAATGCAACAGCGTCGCAGGTTGGCGCCCCCTCCGACACCGCCGAGAACGGCGGCGATGACACGCGTGCAGCGCTACTGCGCCGAGCATTCGAAAAGGCTCTTGTTTCCGTCGCGACGCAAGTCATAAGCGATTCGCAGTCGGATATGGATGAGGCCATGAGCGAGCTTGATGATGGATGAGCCGATGGTCGGCGCCAGATAGCGATACGGCCGCCTGGTGATTGAATCGAAGACGTGCCAAGTGAGACTTGGCACACGCCAGCAGTTAGATGCGCATTCTATGATCTTTCAGGTCCGCTGCGAACTGCTCCGCGAATCCGAATGCACCTGGATCTTTTTGGCAGCGGGCTGCTGCGACGTCCCTTTGGCGTCCCCAACAGCAGACTTTGACGGAAATGGTGATGCTCAAAGCCATGGCGCCTCCGGCTTCGTGAGAGGATGATGGATGTTCTGGGGGCGCAAGGGTTCACGCCCGGCTTCGTAGGCTAAAGACAGGCAGGGCTCAACGCGAAACAGGGCTTATGCTTTTGAGCCGAGGGTAGATCGCGCCGCAGAGGCCGTCCCCAATCCAATCTACGATCTTGGCCGGGATTTTCGCTGCGACGCCTGCATCTGCAGGACGTTGACTTGCAGACAGACCTGAGAGCACCGTTCCCGTGCAGCGCCTCCATCGCCGGCAACGCGCCGCAGCAATTCTAGCGGGGTAGCCGGGTCTGGAGGCCCTCCGCCCGTTTGTCGGCGCCAAGGCTGCGATTGCCAAGACAATCTGGCTGTTACCGTCGATCCTAAATCGATAGATCGCCAAGCTGCCCTTCTCGCGGCCGTTTGGCGAAAATGAAAGGCGGGCGCTAGCGCCCGCTTCCACGAGTTTCCGACCTCCCCGGGATCAGGCCTCATGCCGGCTGTGCATCGCGACCGAAAATGCGCCGGAACATGGCCTCGCGCATCATCGTCTTGAAATCCGGCGGCGCATCCGGGTTCTCATTGTGGTTGATCACCGACTGCGTCACCTTGCGTCCGGAGTTGTCAACCCACCCCTGATTTGTCTCATGGATTGTCTGAGCTCCATCGGACGTCAGCTGATCAAGCGTCCGCCCAGCATTAGACTGCGTGACCTTCAGATTGTTTTTCCCATCCTTGTCGTCGCCGAGTCCCTCCACAACCATGGCATTGTCGCCGTTGGTGATGGTGAGCTTCGAGGAGATGGTTTTTCCCTTGCCATAATCGACCGTGTCCACCGTAATCTTCGTGCCGTCGTCGAGCTGGAAGGTCATACCTTTCTTGAAGTCGAAATCGTCCTTGCCGTCGCCATTAGCATCGACGTGAGGATCGCCGTGGATCCTCGAGACATGGCCGGTCTGGTTGTTCCTAACGGTCCAGGTGCCGTCCTTCTCATCGGCTGTGATCGTATACTTATCACCAAGGTTGATCGTCGCCTTGCCGTCCTTGACCTCGTGCGACCACACTGGCGCTGGCTGAGATGACGGCGCTGGCGTCTGAGCGACGGCAAGCGGAACCATCGCAAGAGGCGGCGGTGGAGGAGGAACGAAGAACACGGGTGTTGCAGTGGCAGGCGTTGCGATTGCAGACTGGTAGTTGCCCGGCGCGCGACCCTGTTCGCCGGCATCGATACTCGCCTGATTCACCACGCCGCCGGCGCCATCGACCCAGCCTTGGCCGCTCTCATGGATCGTCTGGGCACCATCGGGTGTCAGCTCATCAAGAGTCATGCCAACATTGGACTGAGTCACCCTCAGATTGTTTTTGCCATCCTTGTCGTCGCCGAGCCCCTCCACAACCATCGCGTTGTGGCCGTTCGTAATGGTCAGCTTTGAGGAGATGGTCTCACCATTACCGTAGTCGACATTATTGACGGTAATCTTGGTCCCATCGTCGAGCTGGAAGGTCATATCTTTCTTGAAGTCGAAGTCATCCTTGCCGTCCCCGTTAGCATCAACATGGGGATCGCCATGGATCTTCGTGACATGGCCGGTCTGGTTGTTGCGAACGGTCCAGGTGCCATCCTTCTCATTGGCTGTGATCGTATATTTGTCGCCGAGGTTGATCGTGGCCTTGCCATCCTTGACCTCATGCGTCCATACCGGATCGACGGAAGGCTCCGAACCCGAACTTTGCTGGCTCAACAGCATGGAAGGAGGAGGCGGAGCCATCATGTACACGGGAGCAGCCACGACTGGAGTGACGACCGCCGGAGCCACGACAGCGGTAGTGACGCCACCTGCAGGAACGACAACGACGGCAGCGCCTGCCGGCAGGTACTGGTAGGCACCCGGCGTGGCATACTGTCCCAACAGTGTGCTGAAAGCTGGGCTGGCAACCACCCCCTCTGACCCCACCCCATTCACCGTCGAATCGAGTGCGCCGACCACGGGGAGACCGGCCACGGGAAGATACGCCATTTAGTTCACTCCTGATTGCATCGAAGAAAGCGGTAAAACTGCGAGCGTTATGGTGAGCGAATGAATGCCTCTCGCCACCAGCCCCGGCAGCCTCGATGAGCCCCCTCTCTCATCACCTTCGCAGCGGCTCGGCGCGAGCATATCGCGCCCATCGAACTCGCAGGGACTCTACCTGCAGCACCTGTCGAAAAGCTGACGACAATGAACCACCGACTGAGCATCGCAACCCTCGTAGCATCCGAGGGGTGCGGATCGCATGGTTGCTCGCGGCGGCCGGCCGTCACGACGGACCATCTCAGGCAACTATCGACGCCCGCCGATCACATGTGATACGTCGCTTCGTTAACATCGATCGACTGTCCGATGTCGGCTGCGCCGATCGGTCCTGTTGCATGCGAGATTCACGCCGCTTGCTCTTGATGCAACAATCATCGGGACCGAGAGGCACATCATTCTGTCGATAAGTGACGCGGTCGCCGCAATTCCGCCAGTCACTCCATCGGATCTGGGAAGCAGCATTCCAACCGCTCCGGCCACGCCGCTATTGCCGCCAGCGGCGATCCGAAGATTCCGGACGCGATCTGTGGGGATACCGGCGATCACACCAACAGCCTCTACAGCATCAGCGCGCGGCCCTAACCAGGCTACCGCCCCACGCCATGAGTCTCCAAAGACTTCAGATTGGATGACTCAGCGTGATCGACAAACGCCACAGCCAACCTGTTGGGAGCTATGGCTGATTTTGGGTGACGCGGCCTGATCAGGCGGCGTGGCTTTCAGTGTTCGGAATGACTTCGATTCCGTCGATGAACTTTACACCGGCGATGACTTTCGGCAACTGGTTCGTGCTCTTCAATCGCCGCCAGGTCTTCGATGCGGCGTCGATGAGCTTGAACACCATCAGCTTCGCAGTTTGTTGCGACAGCGATCCCTTGGTCCGCACCGTTCGGTGGCGCACCGTGGCGAAGACGCTCTCGATCGGGTTCGAGCTGCGTAGGTGGATCCAGTGCTCAGCAGGGAAGTCGAAGAAGGCGAGCAGCGCATGGCGATCCTTGATCAGGCACTCCACCGCACGTCCGTATTTGACGTGGTATTTCTCGACGAAGACGTCGATCGCGGTTTCAGAGAGCTGGCCCCGCAAATTCGGACAGTAGCTTGAGTGGATTTTCTGCCTGACAGCGGCGAGGATTCTTGCTGCGAATCAGGAGCGAAGATGACGAAGAAGAGCCGCCGGACGCATTCTCCGGCATTCAAGGCGAAGGTTGCTTTTGGTCTGAGCCCCGCAAACTCCTCCAAGAATGGGTAGAGTCCGTCACCTCTGAGGAGATGGACCATGAAGCCAAGTCGGTTCACGGAAGAGCAGATCATCGGGATTTTGCGGGAGCAGGAGGCGGGTGTGGCGACGGCTGATGTCTGCCGCAAACACGGGATCTCGAGCGCAACATTCTACAAATGGAAGGCCAAGTACGGTGGCCTGGAGGTATCCGATGCCAAGCGGCTGAAGGCATTGGAGGACGAGAACGCCAAGCTGAAGAAGCTCCTGGCCGAGGCAATGCTCGACAACGCCATGCTCAAGGACGTTGCGTCAAAAAAATGGTGACGCCCGCCGCGAGGCGAGAGGCCGTCGCTCATCTGCGGACCAACTTCGAAGTGAGCGAACGGCGGGCGTGCAAAGCCTTGGGGGCAGATCGCGCATCGGTGCGCTATCGCAACGGGCGAGCCGATGATGCGGCCGTACGCGCCCGCCTGCGCGAGCTGGCGGCCATCCGCCGCCGGTTCGGCTACCGTCGTCTGCTGGTGCTGATGCGCCGCGAGGGGCTGGTCATGAACCACAAGAAGTTTCGACGTCTGTATCGCGAGGAACGGCTGCAAGTCCGCCGGCGTGGCGGCCGTAAACGGGCGCTCGGCAGCAGGGCGCCAATGGCGATCCCGCAAGGCGCCAACCAGCGCTGGAGTCTCGACTTTCTGTCGGATGCGTTCGCCGATGGCCGACGGTTCCGGATTCTGGCTGTGGTCGACGACTTCACTCGCGAATGCCTGGCGCTCGTCGCCGATACTTCGCTGTCGGGCCTGCGGGTCACACGCGAGCTCGATGTCATCATTGCCTGGCGCGGCCGGCCGGCGATGTGCCTGTCCGACAACGGCACTGAGCTGACCGGAATGGCCGTGCTGCGCTTCAGCCAAGAGAGGCAGATCGAGTGGCACTACATCGCGCCCGGCAAACCGACCCAGAATGCCTTCATCGAGAGCTTTAACGCCCGCCTGCGCGATGAACTTCTCAATGAGACGCTGTTCACTTCGCTCGCACAGGCGCGAGCCGTGCTGGCGGCCTGGAAAGACGACTACAACAACGCCCGGCCGCACAGCGCCCTGGGCAACCTCACGCCGACCGAATACGCCGAACGCAACGCTCTTGGGCCGCAACGGGACGGGACGCTGCGCTATGCCGAGGGCTCCGCGCCCCGCCCCGTTGCTTCACCGAGCCCCTTGGGCTCATATTCAACCGGGACTCTTTCCATTGCTGGATGAAGCGAGGGGCTCAGACCACTTTGGCTGCGGTCAAAGGCGACAAGACACTGGCGGAGCTGGCGCAACTGTTTGATGTTCATCCGAACCAGATCACGATCTGGAAAAACCAGCTCCTGGAAGGCGCCGCCGGCGTGTTTGGGCATGACAAGACATCGGCCGAGACGCCGGTCGATTTGAAGGCGTTACATGCCAAGATCGGCGAGCTGGCGTTGGAAAACGATTTTTTGTCCGGCGCGCTCACCAAGGCGGGCCTGCTGAGCGCAAAGCGATGATCGACCGCGATCATGATCTTTCTATCGTGCGCCAGGCGAAGGTCCTGAAGCTGGCTCGCAGCACGGTCTACTATGAACCTCGGCCAGTTTCGGCCGAGGACCTTGCCTTGATGCGTCGGCTCGATGAGCTGCATCTCGATTATCCCTTCGCGGGAGCGCGTATGCTGCGATCGTTGCTGCGGCGGGAGGGCGTATACGCCGGTCGCCGCCACATCGCGACGCTGATGAAGCGCATGGGGATCGAGGCGGTCTATCGTCGCCCGAACACGAGCAAGCCGGCTCCGGGTCACAAGATCTACCCGTACCTGTTGCGCGGATTGAAGATCGAGCGGCCCGACCATGCGTGGGCAATGGACATCACCTACATTCCGATGCGGCGTGGCTTCGTCTATCTCGCGGCGGTCGTCGATGTGTTCAGCCGACGGGTCCTGGCCCATCGCGTCTCGATCACAATGGAGGCGGCCTTCTGCGTCGAAGCGGTCCAGGAGGCGTTGGCGAAGCACGGCAGGCCCGAGATTTTCAACACGGATCAGGGCAGCCAGTTCACCAGCCTCGAGTTCACCGATGTGCTGCTGGACGCGAAGATCGCCATCAGCATGGACGGCAAGGGCGCCTGGCGCGACAACGTGTTTGTCGAGCGGCTCTGGCGCACGGTCAAATACGAAGAAGTATATCTCCGCGCCTACGACAGCGTGTCCGAGGCGCGAGCGTCAATTGCCAAGTATCTGGCCTTCTACAATCAGGGACGCCCTCACTCGAGCCTTGACGGGCGCACGCCCGACGAGGCTTACTTCGGCACGCAAGCTATGGTGATGGCCGCATGACCGTCGCCGACGGTTTTGTCGTCGCTCTGGTCGGGCTACGCCCTCCCGACGCAACGACAAAACCGTAAAGCCCCGCGTTCAGCATAACCCGGCAGGAATCCACTTAAATCCAGCGGGGCGCTGTCCAAACAACCGGGGCCAGCTCTGTGTGAGGCCGCGTACTCCAGCAGACGCTCGCGCTGACGCACGTAGGCTCGCAGCTCGGCAATCTGCCCTTTGGGCCGAAAGCTGGCCCGCAGCAACCCGAATGAATGGAGCCGCTGCAGCCATTGCGCATCGCTGACATCGGTCTTGCGCCCCGGCACGTGCTTGGCATCGCGCGCGTTGACAAGAAACACGTTAAATCCCCGGGCATCGAGAAGCTCGAAGATCGGAATCCAGTAGACGCTGGTCGATTCCATGACGACAGTCTCGACGCCGCATTCAGTAAACCAGTCGACTAGCCGATGCAGATCAGCCGTGAAGGTACCGAAGCTGCGGACTGGCTCCGGTGCGCGATCTGCCCTCACGGCTGCCATGTGCATAGTCGCTCCGACGTCGATGGCAGCCGCGTCCGGGTGCACCATCTGCATCTTACCTCCGTTCTTCGACTTCGATCTTTTGGGGTTCATCTCTAATCCTCCTGCTGACGGCGGCGGAAGGGCTGGGCTGCGCTATTCGTCAGATTCCTAAACGGGATCGCCGGATGGCGTCACCACTCTCAAGTGCGCGACAACCCATGGACCAGGTTTTTTAACGGGGTCGCGTGCCACCAAAATCGTATCGGCCGCTCCCTCCCGGTCGGCAATCTAGCCCGTCCTATTCGTGAGAGTGCGGCTTTTGGGCCCGATTGATGCGGCCGCACATCTTGTCTGACGAGGCGCACAGGATTGCCTTCGGCTTTTCGCCGCCTGACGACCGGTACTTTGCAACGCGCTTGAGGGATGGGTTGGGCGAACGGGGGCGGACGCCCCGCCGGTCAAGGACCGAGCGGCAGCAGCGCGCCGGGCAAGCCGCAGATCAGGTCGGCTTCGGGACATGCCGCGGCAAACGCAAGGCGAATGCGGCTCGTGGTCTCGACGACACGGGCGGCGATTTTCAAGAGCCGAAGACGCAGCGTCGCGAACTCGGCAGCGGCCAATTCCCGGGCTTTGGGAATGGCGTCGCGCACGGTCAGCATCAGCCAATAAGCGGCCGTATGGAGCACGAGACGGACCTGGTTGGCGAGCGCCGAACGGCAGCTGGTGCGATCGGAGGCGAGCTGCGTCTTATGCAGCTTGATCAGATTCTCGGCTTGGCCGCGCGCGCAATACAGGCTGTCGTAGATCCACTCGGCCGAGCCGACATCGAGGCTGGTGACGACGAAGCGGATGTCGAGGCCGAGCATCGTCGCCTCAATACGGGCGACAGTGCGCCGTTCGCGATCCCAGGACTTTGCCTTGTGGCGCGTCTCGGTATAGCCACGCAGAACCGGCAGGTTCTCGATGGCGCGTCGCGTGCGGATGTCGTCGGCGACCTCGTCGACTTTTCTGGCGAGAGGCTTGGTGCCGGACAGACCGAAGATGTAGTCGATGCCGTTGGTCTCGCACCACGCCATTGCCTCCGGCCGGGCATAGTGCCCGTCGCCACGGAACGTAATTTGCGTGTTGTGCCATCGCGTCCGGATATGCCGTACCAGGCGGCGCAGATGGGCACGCACCTCGACGCCGCCCGGCGTCTTGCCGGGCCGCAGCACGACGGCCACGGGCCGGCTCTTCTCCGTGTCGTAGACGTGGATCGGCAGGAAGCAGCGTTCGTCATAATGAGCGTTGAACAGCGAGAGCTGCTGATGGCCGTGGACGACGTCGCAGGTATCATCGATGTCGAGCGTGACGGATGCCGGCTCGCGCGGGTAGCTATCCATCCATGCGTCGACCAAAGTGTAGGTCAGCCGGATCACGTCGCGCAGGCGCGGAGCATTCTCCAGCCGCGACAGCGTCGGCTGGGAACACAAATCCCGGCCCGTGTCCGGTAGGCGACCGCAGGCCAGCTTGAATGCCGGATCGGACCTCAGATGATCGAGGTCGTCGGCGTCCTCGTAGCCGCAGCAGATCGCGAACATGCGAGCGCGGAACATATCGACCAGGCTGTGCACGACCCGCGTCGGATCGCGCCGATCCGGGAACACCCGGGCCAGATTGTTGGCCAAACCGAGACGCCGCTCGGCCATCGCCAGAAGCATCACGCCCCCGTTCGAGGTTAGGCGCCCACCATCGAAGGCAGCTGTGACTTTCTTGGCGTGAACGGCTGGAAACGAGAAGGGCGGAATCGTATCGTCGGTCATGGCGGGCGTGGCGTTCGCGGTTGGAGGTGATGGGGTTGGCTTCGCAACCGAATCCTACGCCGCATCAGCGCTTTACCCCTCAGGCGCACTCTTACGAATAAGACGGGTTAAGTTGAAGAAAGATTGAGTGACTCCCGATCATTTCTGTGCCGAAACGTGGAGTCGCGGTCGTGCCGCGTCCAAAGAAACCGGCGCGAGCGGCCTATTAGACGCGGTAGGTGCTCAGCCTCCGAAACGAGACTATCAAGCATGAAGAGATCGAGCGCGAGGCAGAGGTTTTATTTGTGTTGAATTCTTGCTTCTCGATAGTGGTCTGAAATCGTATCATCGGTCATGGCGGGCGTGGCGTTCGCGGTTGAAGGTGATGGGGTGGCTTCGCAACCGAATCCTACGCCGCATCAGCGCTTTACACCACGCTCGCCAGCCTCTCAGGCGCCCTCTCGCGAATAAGACGGGCTAGCGCCGGTCCGTTTCTATCCCACAGGGGGAGCGCAGCGCCGCGCATAGTTTTTTAGAAGGAGCGCTCACCAAGGCGGGATTGCTGAGCGCAAAGCGATGATCGACCGTGAGCACGAGCTGTCGATCACCAGGCAGGCGGAGGCTTTGAACATCAGCCGCGGCAGCGTGTACTACCTGCCGCGGCCGGTGCCGGACATCGACCCGAAACGGTCTTCGGCCATGCCGGACAGCGGCTCAACTTACTGCTATAAGCGTTGAGCTTCCTAAGATGCTGTCAAAACGGGCAACTTGCCTGAGCGCAGCCGAGACCTGCGGTCAATTGCCCAACGACGTTATCTGAATGCCGCACTGTCTGACATTTACCGTATTCCTCCGGCGGCGGCCGTCTTGTGAAGTTCGAGCGTCTTTCTGAGGATGTGACCTTATGTATGGTCCGGCCGTGTGTTGCGAGAAGATTCGTCGAATTGGCGGCGGCGGTCTTGCATCTATCCACCCGGAGGCACGTGTCTGGGCTACCTACCGAGCCCCTGCAGCACCAGCCGGTTCAGCCTTGCTGCAAAGGCCGTCGCGTGCTCCGGCAGTTCGCCGTCCAGGATCTGCGCCTGTTCGAGCAGAAGCAGGCTGAGGTCGTCGACGGCCTTGGAGCCGGCCTCTGCCCTGATAATCGCCGCCACCACCGGATGGCGCAGGTTGATCTCGAGGATCGGCTTGGTGCGCATGCCGCGGTTCTGCTGCGACAGAATGCGCTCCAGTTCGCGACTCGGGCCGTCAGTGCCTGCGACGAGGCAGGAGGCGGAGCTGGTGAGGCGCGTGGAAGCCTTGACGTCACTGACGCGCTCGCCGAGCGCGGCCTTGATCAAGGCGATGGTGGCCGCTTCATCGGCGGCCGGCTCGTCCTCCTTCGCCTCGTCCGTTTCGTCGACGCGTGGGATCAGGTCGAGATTGAGGTCGCCCTGGCTCAAGGACTTCAGCGGCTTGCCCTCGAACTCCGATGGCATCGAGGTCCAGAACGCGTCGACGGGATCGGACAGCAACAGCACCTCGATGCCGCGCGCGGTGGCGGCCTCCAGCCGCGGATTGGATTTCAGTCGCTCGATGCTGTCACCGACGAGATAATAGATCTCGGTCTGGTTCGGCTTGAAATCGGCGATAATCTGCTTGAGCGAGCGCTTCTCGCCTGACGTGGTAGTGAAGCGCGACAGCGCCAGCAGCTTTTCGCGACGCTCGAAATCCTCGTAGATGCCTTCTTTCAGCACCGCGCCAAAAGCATCCCAGATCTTGGCAAAATTCTCCGGGTCCTTCTCGGCGAGGCTTTCGAGCTCGGACACGACGCGGGTCGCCACGGCTTTGCGGATCTGCGCGAACTGCGGATTGTTCTGGAGCATCTCGCGGGAGATGTTGAGCGGGAGATCCTCGCTGTCGACGACGCCCCGGATGAAGCGGAGGTAACCCGGCAGCAGATCGGCATCATCGGTGATGAAGACGCGGCGGACGTAGAGTTTGACGCGGCCCTTGCGATTCGGCTCGAACAGGTCGAACGGCTTCGTCGACGGTGCGAACAGCAGCACGGCGTAGGAGTGGCGGCCCTCGGCGCGGTAGTGCAGCGTGATCGCGGGATCGCCGAAGGCGGAAGCGATCTGCTGATAGGCCTTTTTGTAGTCGTCTGCCGTCAGCTCGGATTTCGAGCGCTGCCACAGCGCGCTTGCCGAATTGATCTGGCGCGGCTCGCCCTCACCGGGCACAAGCTCGATGGGAAACAGGATGCTGTCGGAATAGGCACCGACGATGCGCTCGATCTCGTAGGTCTCGAGATACTTCTTCGCGTCGTCCTTCAGGTGCAGGACGATCTCGGTGCCGCGCGCCACGCGCGCTGCGTCCTCGTCGCTGGCGCGGGCGATCTCGAATCCGGAGCCGCCGGAGGACGTCCAGGTCCAGACGTCACTCTCGCCGGCGCGGCGGCTGATCACGACGATCTTCTCGGCGACCATGAAGGCAGAATAGAAGCCAACACCGAACTGGCCGATCAGGCCGAGGCCGTCCTTGGCCTCCTTCAGCTTCGACACGAACGCCTTGGTGCCGGAGCGGGCGATGGTACCGAGATGGTCGACCAGCTCCTGCCGCTCCATGCCGATGCCGTTGTCGGCGATCGTCAGCGTATTCGCCGGCTTATTCGGAATGATACGGACCTTCAGCGCCTCGCCCTTGCCAAGTAATGAAGGGATCGCGATAGCCTCATAGCGGAGCCTGTCGCAGGCATCCGACGCGTTCGAAAGAAGCTCGCGCAGGAAGATGTCGGTCTCCGAATAGACGGAGTGCACCATCAGGTGCAACAGCTCGGACACCTCGGCTTGAAAGGGCTGCGTATGCACAGCCGTATCTGACGTCGTCATGCATTCACCGGATCACAATTGGGTAAGGGGAAACCCGGATATAGCGCAGAAATACGATGGATCAAGAGTCGTGATGGGACTGTTGACCTTTCCCGCCTGTGGCTGGAGGTCGGCCGAGGCCCACTGAAGGGCGCAAGCGGGAGGCTCCGCGCGGCCACAACGAGCCGTCGACCACAGAAGTTCCGACGCGGCCCTTGAGGAAATGTCCCTGAAAGTCCGTGGTCCCCGTTCCCGCGACCGAGTGCTTCGGAATAACCGTCGCCTGCGAAGCTATGAGGCGTGGCGACCATGAGGCCATCGCCACGAACGCACGATCCGCAATCGATACGCTGTCCTATCCGCGCCGTCACCGAGCTCACGATCCTGGCGACCGACCATCCCTGGCTGCTGTCGATCATCGCCGGCGCCTGCGCCTCGGCCGGCGCCAACATCGTCGACGCGCAGATCTACACCACGACCGACGGCCGCGCGCTCGACACCATCTCGATCTCGCGCGAATACGACCGTGACGATGACGAAGGCCGCCGCGCGACGCGGATCGGCGAGATGATCGAGCAGGTGCTGGAAGGCAAGCTCAGGCTGCCCGAGGCGGTGGCGAAACGCGCGGTGCGCAGCAAGACGCGGCCGTTCATCGTCGAGCCTGAGGTGACCATCAACAACCAGTGGTCCGACCGCTACACCGTGATCGAGGTCTCCGGCCTCGACCGCCCCGGCCTGCTTTACCAGCTGACGACCGCGATCTCGAAGCTCAACCTCAACATCGCCTCGGCGCACGTCGCGACCTTCGGCGAGCGCGCCCGCGACGTGTTCTATGTCACCGACCTGCTCGGCGCCCAGATCACCGCGCCGACCCGGCAGGCCGCGATCAAGAGCGCGCTACTGCATCTGTTGTCGAGCGAGGACCAGGCGGCGAAGCCGGCAGCATGACGCTCCGCCCGCTCTAGCCGAACAGCCGCATCAGCAACGCCTTGCCGACCGGCGCCGCGCGCACGCCGTGGAAGGCGCGGACATATTCGCCGGCATAGAACGCGCGCACGACATTGATCCGCGTCGCAACCGCGTCCTCGAAGCGGACGCCGAAGCCGTCGCGGGTGCGGCGGACAACGGTCGCGGTCACGCTCTGGCCGTAGACATTGCACTTGATCAAGGCGCCGATGGCGGGCGGGGCGGGATCGATGAAGCGCGCGCCCGAAATCGAGATGTCGGCCATCCGCACCAGCCGCGGCTCGGCGCCTTCGTGAATCAGGATCGGCTCGTTGCGCTCGAAGCGCTCGGCCTTGCGGTGCCGCGGCTGCTCGATGCAGATGAAGCAGACGATGGCGAGCACGACACAATTGTACAGGCTCCAGGCCAGCGCCAGTCCGCCATAGGCGATGGCCTCGCCGCGCAGATGCAGGATGAAGGCGTAGGCGATCGCCAGCAGCGTGATCAACAAGGCGCTGCCATAGAGCCGCAGCAGCGGCCATTCGATGAAGCGGCGGTTGCGGTCGCCGCCCTTGGCCGTCACCTTGAATTTATGGCCCTGCGGCTTGCCGAGGCCGGTCACGACCGCCTTCAGGACCGCGGGCGCGGCGATGTATTGCGAGACGTCGGTCATGATCGCGAGCGAGCGACCGCGCGAGATCCAGGCCATCGTGAAGGCGTGCCAGACATAGAACGGCATGAAGTATTTCAGAAGCTCGAACAGGTCGGCATGGACCGCCTTGATCCCGAACAGCAGATAGAGCCAGGGTACGACCAGGCCGAAAACCTTGGTGCCATAGACCGCGGCCCAGCTCATGAAGGCATCGACCAGCGACAGCCGGTCCATGAAGGCGAGCTTCGATTGCCGGGAAAACGGGCCGCTGCGGCCCCTGAAAATCTGCATGAAGCCGAGGCACCAGCGCCCGCGCTGGGTGATGTATTCCTTCAATCCCTCCGGCGCGAGGCCGATGGTCAGGCGCTCGTTGAGATAGACCGTACGCAGCCCCTTCTCCTTCAGCCGCAGCGTGACGAGATAGTCTTCGGTCACCGAATCGGTCGGGAAGCCGCCGATCTGCATCAGGCCGGAGTAGCGGATCAACGATGAGGTGCCGCAGCAAAACGCGGTGTCCCAGGCATCCTTGGCCGGCATCAGGATATCGAAGAAGAAGCGCTGCTCGTCCGGCCAGACGTCGGTCGCGGCGAGATTGGTCTGGATCGGATCCGGATTGATGAAGTGCTGCGGCGTCTGCACGACGCCGACGGTGCCGTCCTGCATCAGGCTGATCGCCCGGGTCAGGAAGTCCGGCATCGGGACGAAGTCGGCATCGAGGATCGAGATGAGTTCCGGCCGATCCGGCAGGGCGGATACGTGCCGGAGCGCTTGATTGATGTTGCCGGCCTTGGCGTGGCGATTGTCCGGACGGGTCAGATAATTGCAGCCGAGCTCCTGGGCGAGCCGGCGCAGCCAAAGCCGCCGCCCGTCGTCGAGCACCCAGACGCGATAGTTGGGATAGTTCAGCCCGGTCGCGCCGATGATGGTGCGCTCGAGGATCGCCTTCTCCTCATTGTAGGTGCAGATGAAGACGTCGACGAGCGGGGCATCCGTCGGCGCCTTGGATCGGCGCAGGATGGCATTGACCTCGGGCGCGCGATCGATGGTGCGGCTGAGGAACAGCAACGACAGGCACACCGCGATCATCGAGGCCGCCTCGGCCACCACAAAGGGATAGCCGACCAGCGCGTCGGCAGTGAGGCCCGGAGGCGGCAAGGTCTGGGTCACCCGCCAGACGAAATAGTGGAGCAGCAGGACGAACGACATGCCGGTCATCATGACGCGGGCGAGCGTGTGCTCGCGCTGGAGCAGAGGCAGGATGGCAAGGCAGGCGCCGAAGGCGACCAGCCCGGGCGCAAAGGCCGCCATCATGGCTTTGCCGCATCCGTGTTGAACACCACCCGTCCGGTGCGGCCGACTGCGCATTCCTTGCCCGTGCTGTTGAGCGCCGGCATCGAGACCGTCACCCGGTAGGGCTCCTTGTTCAGCGCGTCCGGATTGATCGCAAGGTTCGCGGGCGCGCCCGACGCACCGGTGAGATTGACGATCTCACCCTGGATCGCCGCGCTGCCGTCGTTCGGCTCGAAGCTCGCCTGCTCGCCAAGCCGGAGGCGGTTGTAGACGCCTTCGGTGACATTCGCGGTGACGACGGCGCCGGTGCAATCGAGCAGCTTGAGCAAGGGCTGCCCGGCTCTGACATCCTCCCCGGGCGACGTCATCATCTCCCAGATGCGTCCCGCGACCGGGGCCTTGATGTCGGCTTCCGCCCGGTTGACGTAGTGCACCTGCTCGGATGCGATCTCGTGGGTGAGCCAGTCGATCTCCGCATCGGCATGCGTCAGATCGGCGCGCAGATCGCTGGCGCGTTGGCGCATCTCCTCTTCGCGTTGCGCGGAACTCGGCCGATCATTGTAGCTGTCGCCAAGATAGGTGCCGTTCCTTGCCGCCGTGAGCTCGACCTTGGCGGCGTCGAGCCGCCGCTGGGCGCCGATCTCGGTCTGCTGCGCGATCGACTGCTCGCGCGTCAGCCGGGCCATTTCGACCGTCGAGACGCTGCCCGATTTGATCAGCGACGAGGCGCGTTCAACCGCCGCCGTCGCTTCTTCCCGCCGCGCGGCCGCAGCCTCGATCGCGGTCTGGATTTCGGCAATGCGCGCCTGGAGCTGGAGGAGGCGACCGTCGCGGAACTGGGCCGCCTGGCGCGCAAGGTCTTGTTGCGCCGTCTCGGCGGCCGCAAGCTTGGCGGCGAAACTCGGGCGCTCATTTTCCATCCGGGACATCTGCCGCCGAAGATCGTCGAGCCGCACGCGATCGCCGCGCGCGTTGACGACATGAAGGATCGCATTGCCCTCATGGACCACGCTGAGTTGCCTCGAGCCTTGCGGCGGCTTCGCGCTCACGGTGCCGTCGATCGATAGCGGTACGACGACCCCACCTCGTTTAGGTGGACGGGATGAGCGAGACTCGCGCGTGGATTTGACAACGCGAGGGACGCTCGTTCCATGCATCAAGACAGACATCAAGACGGGCATGATGCCGCCTCCTATCAGCGGATCGAGGTGATCACAGGGGAGAGGCGACGGCGCAGTTGGAGCGATGCGGAGAAGGCGCGGATCGTGGCCGAGAGTGCCGATCCGGAGACGAGCATTTCCGAGGTGGCTCGACGCAACGGGGTGAACCGGGGACTGCTCAGTGTGTGGCGGCGCCAGGCGCGGCTCGCGTCGAGCGAAGCGCCGCAGTTCGTGCAAGTCAGGCTCCAGGCCGCCGTCGAGGCGCAGCCGAACGCGATCGATAAGGCGCATGTTCTGACGGATCCGGCCGAGCGGATCGAGGTGATGATCGCGGGCGCGACGGTGCGCGTGCCCGTCGGCGTCGACGCCGCGACGCTGGAGCGCGTGCTGGCGGCGGTGAGATCGACGCGATGATCTCTTTCGGTCCAATGGTCCGTGTGTTCGTCGCGACGCAGCCGATTGACTTTCGTAAAGGCGTTCATGGCCTTGTCGCGCTGGTAGCGGAGGGATTAGGCGGCAAGCCCTACAGCGGTGACGTTTATGTCTTCCGATCGAAGCGATCGGATCGTTTGAAGCTACTGGTTTTTGACGGCTCGGGAATGGTTCTAGCGACGAAGTGGCTGGAGAATGGGGGCTTTGCCTGGCCACCTGTTCGCGAGGGTACGATGCCGGTGACGGGGGCGCAACTGGCGATGCTGATTGAAGGTCTTGCGGAGTGGTCGCGTGTGGTCCCGAAGGTGACGAAGCGGCCGACGAAGGTTGCCTGAAGCGTCTTGTTTTGCTGGCGATTGCGAGTGCGTTCGTGTAGCTCTGCGATATGGCGCTTCGCCCCGAAGATCTCCCCTCTGACCCTGCGGCTCTTGCCGAGATGGTGCTGGCTTTCGAAGGCGAGAACGATGATCTGCGCGCAGAGATCGCCACGTTGAAGAGCCTGATCTTCGGCGCACGATCGGAGCGCGCGGCGATCGTCTGCGCCGAACAGATCGCGTTTGATCTGGAACGGACCGCCGGCTCACAGCTCCCGGCCAATGACGACAAACCGGACGCGCCGCGGCCGGAGCGGCGCAAAGCGAAGCGCAACATCGGCGCGCTGCCGGCGCATCTGCCTCGGGTCGAGCGGGTGATCGAGCCGGCGTCCACGCTGTGCCCGTGCTGCACGGGTCAGATGCATCGGATCGGCGAGGAGAGCAGCGAAGCGCTCGATCGGGTTCCCGCGTGGCTGCGCGTGCTCCGCACGATCCGTCCAAAATACGCCTGCCGCTCCTGTGAGGGCCCGATTGTCCAGGCCCCGGCACCGGCGCGGCTCGTCGAGGGCGGCATGGCAACGACGGCGCTGATCGCGCATATCGCCGCGGCCAAATATGCCTGGCAATCGACGCTCTATCGCCAGACGCAGATCCTGGCGGGTCAGGGTGTCGTCGTCGACCGTCAGACGCTGGCGCGCTGGATGGGGAGCGCGGCGTGGCTGGTCAGGGGCCTCTACGATCTGCAACTGAAGACTATGCACGGCTTCGAGCGGCTGTTCTGCGACGAGACGCCGATGCCAGTGCTCGATCCGGGACGCGGCCGCACGAGGATCTGCCAGTTCTGGGCGCACGCGACGGACGATCGGGCGTGGAAGGGGCCGGCGCCGCCGGCGGTCGCCTACGTGTTCGCAGGTGGTCGCGGCAAAAAGGAGATCGTGGCGCAGTTAGCCGGCTTCGAAGGCGTGCTGCAAGTCGACGGCTATGCCGCCTACGCCTCGCTGGCGGGCGATGCGATGATGTCGGGCCAGATCCAGCTGGCGTATTGTCTCGTTCACGCGCGCCGCAACTTCGTGAGGGTGCACAAGACGACGAACTCACCCTTCGCCGCGGAGGTCATCGAGCGCATTGCGGCCGTCTACGCGATCGAGGAGAGGATCCGCGGTCTCGATGCTGGGGAACGCCGCGCGACGCGACAGGCCGAGACGAAGCCGCTGATGGAGGCGTTGAGGGCCCGTCTGATCGCGGTGAAGGACGGGATCTCCCGCCGCTCGACGCTCATCAAGGCGATCGACTACATGCTCGAACGCTGGCAGGGCCTGACGACGTTCCTGGATGACGGGCGGCTCGAGCCGGACACCAACACGGTCGAACGATCGATCAGGCCAATTGCGATCGGAAAAAAGAACTCGTTGTTCAGTGGTGACGAAGGCGGGGGCGAGACCTGGGCGATACTCGCTTCGCTTCTTAACACAGCGAAATTGAATGGCCTCGACCCCGAGGCGTATCTCGTCGACGTTCTCGATCGCATGGTGAGCGGCGCCACGAAGACCAACCAGCTTCACGAACTTCTGGCCTGGAACTGGAAGGCCGCACGCGAAGCCGAAAAGCGGGCCGTGGCATGACGAAGCCGAAGCAAGGGCGGGGAACGCGAAAAGCACGCAAGACGACGATGGCGGACTATGCCATGTCGTTCGAACGGCTCGGGCAATGGATCAGCAAGCGCGCCAGGTCGCCGACGCTTCGGCATCCGCGGGCGACGTCGCTCTCCATGCTCGATGGCGCGGTGGCCGCGGTCGTCGCCGGGCCGGTCTCGATGGCGTCCGAGGAATGGGTGTGCCCGCTCCTCGGCGTAGATCCCGACGCCTTCAATCACGACACCGAGGAGTTCTCGGCAATCGCCGCCACGCTGATGCGCCACAACGCTATCAGCGAGACGCTGTCGACGAGACCGGAGAGCTTCGAGCCGCTGTTCGTGCGATCACCGGACGGCGAAGTCGACCCGCAGCCCTGGTGCATGGGCTTCTACGCCGTCATGAAGCTTCGGCTTCTCGTCTGGTCGCGGCTTCTCCCCCCGAATGGAACCGAACACCTTATGCTGCGGCCGATCTTGGTCCATTGCATCGACGACGCCGGTCGACCCTTGCTACCCCCGGCCCGGCGCACGCTGGGAACGCAGCCCATCATCCAAAACGCCTGGCGCAACATTCCAGCAACCGTCGAGGCCCTCCGGCAGTTCTGGATGCCTATACGCTTCAAGCGCGGTGCGTAGGCCGTCCGCACCAAGTCCGTGGCTCCGTGGGCCTCTCGTACCGTTTACCGTCGATCGGCGAGCGCAACGTCACGATCCTGGCGTTGACCACGGCCTCGACGCTCGAGGTCTGCAGCACGGCCTTCAGCGGCAGCCATCCGAAGACGGCCACGATCGCAAGGCCAATGCCGACCTTGAGCAGGCGGCGAACCCAGCGGCCCGAGCCTGCAGGTGCTTCGGGATGGGGAGCGCTATCGCTGACGGGCTCGCTCACCGGCTCGTCGTGCGCCGGCTGCAACCGATCCTGCAAATCGCGCTGCAATCCGCATGCGCCCGCGTCCTTATCCTTGGTGACGGAAACTTTGTCTTCAGGAGAGGGCTTCTGCTGCTGTGCCTGATTCATTGACCGGCCCCTGAATTGTCAGTGCGGGCGGGGTTCAGAAACCGTCATCCTGAACGGCCAATGTGCTTTTGGGGTGCCCCTTCGACATGGGAGCACCGTCCCACCGAACGGGGCCGTTATACGCTGGCCCATTGATGGCCACTGATGCTATCTTGCTTGGGTTTCTGAGGCCCAATCCTATGGTTGCACACAACCCAGACGTTTGCAACAGTAATTTTCTACTCAGAGTGCAACGAAACCCCGCGCGCTCGTAAAGCGGTTGCAAGGCTCGACGCTGACGGAAGACACGGTGAATCGGCGTGGGATCCGGACGCCGATCGGCGTCCCAAGTGCTTGATTGACTTCGCGCGTGCGGGGTCAATTCAGCGTCGATTCACAAACAGGCAGAGCGCCTGTCGTCTCCCTCACACCTGTGAGCGTGCCGCGCACGATACCGCTTGCAGCGGCCGTTAGAGCTGGCCCCGCAAATTCGGACAGTAGCTTGAGTGGATTTTCTGCCTGACAGCGGCGAGGATTCTTGCTGCGAATCAGGAGCGAAGATGACGAAGAAGAGCCGCCGGACGCATTCTCCGGCATTCAAGGCGAAGGTTGCTTTGGCTGCGGTCAAAGGCGACAAGACACTGGCGGAGCTGGCGCAACTGTTTGATGTTCATCCGAACCAGATCACGATCTGGAAAAACCAGCTCCTGGAAGGCGCCGCCGGCGTGTTTGGGCATGACAAGACATCGGCCGAGACGCCGGTCGATTTGAAGGCGTTACATGCCAAGATCGGCGAGCTGGCGTTGGAAAACGATTTTTTGTCCGGCGCGCTCACCAAGGCGGGCCTGCTGAGCGCAAAGCGATGATCGACCGCGATCATGATCTTTCTATCGTGCGCCAGGCGAAGGTCCTGAAGCTGGCTCGCAGCACGGTCTACTATGAACCTCGGCCAGTTTCGGCCGAGGACCTTGCCTTGATGCGTCGGCTCGATGAGCTGCATCTCGATTATCCCTTCGCGGGAGCGCGTATGCTGCGATCGTTGCTGCGGCGGGAGGGCGTATACGCCGGTCGCCGCCACATCGCGACGCTGATGAAGCGCATGGGGATCGAGGCGGTCTATCGTCGCCCGAACACGAGCAAGCCGGCTCCGGGTCACAAGATCTACCCGTACCTGTTGCGCGGATTGAAGATCGAGCGGCCCGACCATGCGTGGGCAATGGACATCACCTACATTCCGATGCGGCGTGGCTTCGTCTATCTCGCGGCGGTCGTCGATGTGTTCAGCCGACGGGTCCTGGCCCATCGCGTCTCGATCACAATGGAGGCGGCCTTCTGCGTCGAAGCGGTCCAGGAGGCGTTGGCGAAGCACGGCAGGCCCGAGATTTTCAACACGGATCAGGGCAGCCAGTTCACCAGCCTCGAGTTCACCGATGTGCTGCTGGACGCGAAGATCGCCATCAGCATGGACGGCAAGGGCGCCTGGCGCGACAACGTGTTTGTCGAGCGGCTCTGGCGCACGGTCAAATACGAAGAAGTATATCTCCGCGCCTACGACAGCGTGTCCGAGGCGCGAGCGTCAATTGCCAAGTATCTGGCCTTCTACAATCAGGGACGCCCTCACTCGAGCCTTGACGGGCGCACGCCCGACGAGGCTTACTTCGGCACGCAAGCTATGGTGATGGCCGCATGACCGTCGCCGACGGTTTTGTCGTCGCTCTGGTCGGGCTACGCCCTCCCGACGCAACGACAAAACCGTAAAGCCCCGCGTTCAGCATAACCCGGCAGGAATCCACTTAAATCCAGCGGGGCGCTGTCCAAACAACCGGGGCCAGCTCTCGTTCTCGATTATCAGAAGCACCGAGTGAAGAAGCTCAAGAAGCCGGGCCGGAGGTAGCATAGAAATGGCGCACGCGATTATCCGAGGAAAGAATGGTCGCCGATACGAAGTGGATTTTGACGACGCGCCGGTACGCGTCGAAGTTCATGCCAGTGAGGAGACCGTCGAGATTTTTGTGGAGGCAGATTTTGAAACGCACCCGGAAGAACGGCGACGTTTTGCGATAATCAGCATCCCCCGCCACCTGTTCAGCGAGGCCACGGGTCGGACTGCGCGACGCGCAGCGAAGGATCGTTAATGCCGCTGCCGCGCACTCTGTGGCGTCTCCCCCTTCAGGCCGCAGCCATGCGCTCCCTACCGCGGTAGCGGTTTAGTGCAGCATTCATTCCGGCAACGTCGGCCCGACATAGTTCAACAGCGATCGGGACATCCCCGAGTGCGCCGTTTCCTGGCACTTGCTCGGGTTGTCTTTTTCATTCCCGAACTGGCCCGAGTCGCACGATGTAAGGCGACATCTGTCTTCGCTGCTCGTTTGGTCTTTCTGGCAGATATCTTGCCTTTTTGCGCCTTGGACTGTTGGGGTCTCTTTGAGACTGTAAAGGCAGGATTTGGGGTATGGGGAGTTTCGGCCATCTCCAGCCCGAATAGAGCGGCGACATCGCCTTCATCAAGCACCTTCGCCGCGCCTGGCGCCGTTGTTAGCGGAGAATCCTGTCCAGCGCTGGCGAGCATTTCAGTTTCATCCACATCACGCAGCACAAAAAGAAGCTGAGGCTTTTCATCTAGCCGGGCGCCGACACCATACAGTGCTGCCGCAACGTGCTTGCACATGTCCGCCCAGTCCGGACAGCTGCAGGACAGCTTGATTTCCGTCGGCGACGGAAACAGGCCGTCACCCTCTCGACAGACCCGGTCCATCACGCCTTTCGCCAAGCGGCCCTGCAGGAGCTCAACTAGCGAATCGACGGTCCCGGCGCAGTCCCGACAGATGGATTTCCAGCGTGCCCGCGTAACCGGTGCAATGACAATCTTGATTTGGTAGAGCTCAGCCCCGGCGACCATTGCCGAGATCTCGCCCTTGGCAATTTGCAGGTCGATAACGGAGCCGTTTCGGACATAGGTCCGGCCGCGCGGCAAGCGGTTCTCATAGTCGCTGTATCGTTCAAGGTTGACGCACCAAGATCTGCCCCAGAAGCTCTTGGTAATTGTGCGGCCCTCGATCCTCACGGGCGCAACCGATCGTCCCTGCTTCTTGAGCTTGGCCAACTTGCGTTCTGCCTGTCGCCGCTTCTCAGCTACCGGCACGTAAGCATGCCACCCGTAGTAGCTCATTCATTCCCTTCCTTCATCGCCGCACCCAAATCGAGAGTCACGAGTCTAAGCAACTCCTCATCTTTCATCTCAGTCAACAGGATGTCAGCTCCGCCGCTAAGAAAATCCCCAGCCAATTGTTTCTTCGACTCAATCATATGGTCGATCTTTTCCTCCACGGTGCCGCGACAAACGAACTTGTGCACAAGCACGTTCTTGGTCTGTCCGATCCGGAAGGCACGGTCGGTGGCTTGGTTTTCGACAGCCGGATTCCACCACCTGTCGAAATGAATGACATGCGAGGCCGCTGTGAGATTGAGCCCGGTGCCGCCTGCTTTGACCGAGAGCACAAAGAACGGGACGTCTTCGTCTTCCTGAAATTGGCGCACCAGGTCCTTGCGCTTCTTAACCTCTGTCTCACCATGCAGGACGAGGCCGGGCCTTCCGAATACGGAGCCCAGGAACGCCACTAGTGGCGCCGTTGTCTCCTTGAACTGGGTGAAGATAAGTGCCTTCTCCTGCCGGGCGGCAACCACTTCCGCGATGTCGCGCAGACGCACAAGCTTACCGCTATCCTCCTCATTCCACGCACCGTCGCCGAGCCACTGTGATGGATGGTTGCAGATCTGCTTCAAACGCATGAGAAGAGCTAGGACGATGCCTCTCCGCTTTATTCCATTGACCTCTTCGAGATGGCCGGCCAGTTCCGCCACTGCTTGCTGATAAAGCGCCGCCTGCTTGCGGCTCAAGGGGCAGAAGGTTTTCACCTCGGTCTTGTCGGGCAGGTCGGCAATGATGCTCTTGTCGGTCTTCAGCCGTCGCAAGATATAGGGGCGCACCAGTTCGCGGAGCGGACCGTAAGGGTTATGTGGCCGGTCGGCGAGGCGTTTGACGAATGCCGAAAACTCCTTCGACGATCCCAGCAGGCCAGGATTGATGAAGTCGAAGATCGACCATAGGTCGCCGAGCCGATTCTCGATGGGCGTGCCGGTCAGCGCAATGCGCGTTTCTGCCTTGAGCCTCTTGACCGATTTTGTCTGCTTAGCGCCCGGGTTCTTGATGGCCTGTGCTTCATCGAGCACCACAAGCCGCCATGATGTAGTTTCTAGCCAAGGCGTACGCGTCAGAAAGCCGTAGCTCGTGATTATCAGATCGACATCTGCGCATCTGTCCGCACTGTAAGTGTTCAGTTTCTCGGACGGCGCAGCCGATGGATGGACCACGACTGTTTTCAAGCTTGGCGCAAATCGGGAAATCTCGGCGGCCCAATTGGCTAACCCGTCCTATTCGTGAGAGTGCGGCTTTTGGGCCCGATTGATGCGGCCGCACATCTTGTCTGACGAGGCGCACAGGATTGCCTTCGGCTTTTCGCCGCCTGACGACCGGTACTTTGCAACGCGCTTGAGGGATGGGTTGGGCGAACGGGGGCGGACGCCCCGCCGGTCAAGGACCGAGCGGCAGCAGCGCGCCGGGCAAGCCGCAGATCAGGTCGGCTTCGGGACATGCCGCGGCAAACGCAAGGCGAATGCGGCTCGTGGTCTCGACGACACGGGCGGCGATTTTCAAGAGCCGAAGACGCAGCGTCGCGAACTCGGCAGCGGCCAATTCCCGGGCTTTGGGAATGGCGTCGCGCACGGTCAGCATCAGCCAATAAGCGGCCGTATGGAGCACGAGACGGACCTGGTTGGCGAGCGCCGAACGGCAGCTGGTGCGATCGGAGGCGAGCTGCGTCTTATGCAGCTTGATCAGATTCTCGGCTTGGCCGCGCGCGCAATACAGGCTGTCGTAGATCCACTCGGCCGAGCCGACATCGAGGCTGGTGACGACGAAGCGGATGTCGAGGCCGAGCATCGTCGCCTCAATACGGGCGACAGTGCGCCGTTCGCGATCCCAGGACTTTGCCTTGTGGCGCGTCTCGGTATAGCCACGCAGAACCGGCAGGTTCTCGATGGCGCGTCGCGTGCGGATGTCGTCGGCGACCTCGTCGACTTTTCTGGCGAGAGGCTTGGTGCCGGACAGACCGAAGATGTAGTCGATGCCGTTGGTCTCGCACCACGCCATTGCCTCCGGCCGGGCATAGTGCCCGTCGCCACGGAACGTAATTTGCGTGTTGTGCCATCGCGTCCGGATATGCCGTACCAGGCGGCGCAGATGGGCACGCACCTCGACGCCGCCCGGCGTCTTGCCGGGCCGCAGCACGACGGCCACGGGCCGGCTCTTCTCCGTGTCGTAGACGTGGATCGGCAGGAAGCAGCGTTCGTCATAATGAGCGTTGAACAGCGAGAGCTGCTGATGGCCGTGGACGACGTCGCAGGTATCATCGATGTCGAGCGTGACGGATGCCGGCTCGCGCGGGTAGCTATCCATCCATGCGTCGACCAAAGTGTAGGTCAGCCGGATCACGTCGCGCAGGCGCGGAGCATTCTCCAGCCGCGACAGCGTCGGCTGGGAACACAAATCCCGGCCCGTGTCCGGTAGGCGACCGCAGGCCAGTTTGAATGCCGGATCGGACCTCAGATGATCGAGGTCGTCGGCGTCCTCGTAGCCGCAGCAGATCGCGAACATGCGAGCGCGGAACATATCGACCAGGCTGTGCACGACCCGCGTCGGATCGCGCCGATCCGGGAACACCCGGGCCAGATTGTTGGCCAAACCGAGACGCCGCTCGGCCATCGCCAGAAGCATCACGCCCCCGTTCGAGGTTAGGCGCCCACCATCGAAGGCAGCTGTGACTTTCTTGGCGTGAACGGCTGGAAACGAGAAGGGCGGAATCGTATCGTCGGTCATGGCGGGCGTGGCGTTCGCGGTTGGAGGTGATGGGGTTGGCTTCGCAACCGAATCCTACGCCGCATCAGCGCTTTACCGCCTCAGGCGCACTCTTACGAATAAGACGGGTTAAGTTGAAGAAAGATTGAGTGACTCCCGATCATTTCTGTGCCGAAACGTGGAGTCGCGGTCGTGCCGCGTCCAAAGAAACCGGCGCGAGCGGCCTATTAGACGCGGTAGGTGCTCAGCCTCCGAAACGAGACTATCAAGCATGAAGAGATCGAGCGCGAGGCAGAGGTTTTATTTGTGTTGAATTCTTGCTTCTCGATAGTGGTCTGAAATCGTATCATCGGTCATGGCGGGCGTGGCGTTCGCGGTTGAAGGTGATGGGGTGGCTTCGCAACCGAATCCTACGCCGCATCAGCGCTTTACACCACGCTCGCCAGCCTCTCAGGCGCCCTCTCGCGAATAAGACGGGCTAACAACGAGGCGGGGGCTACGAGCAGGCACGGTTTCCGTGCCATGTCCTCATTCTTGATCACCAGCAGCAGCGACAACACCTGGATGGTTTTGCCGAGCCCCATATCGTCGGCAAGGCAAGCCCCAAGCTTGAGCTGCGTTAGCAGATAGAGCCATTGCACACCCGACTGCTGATAGGGTCGCAGCGTACCCTGAAAATATTGACCGGGGTCGACCCGCATGAGCCAATCGGGATGGCGCAAGGTCGCCAGCGTCTCCGCCAGCCAGGGGCCGGCAACGGTCTGGCTCCAATCGATGTCGGCTGGTGCGGCAGTTTTATCTCCGGCAATGCCAGCCCCAGCCAGCAGACGCATCGCCTCACCGAACGAAAGACCCTCGGCGGCGGCACGGCGCTCGATGGCCTCAAATTGCTCGAGTGTGCGATGCAGTCGTTCATGATCGACCTCGACCCACTTGCCACGGATTAAGGTCAATCCATCGGAATGCGCCAGGAGTCGCTTGATCTCGGCCTTCGAGAGGCTTTCGCCCTCGAGCGTCACCTCCATTCGGAAGTCGAGCAGCGCGTCCATCCCCAGCTGTGATGGCGCATTGCCCCCGACCGTTGCTTTCACTTGCGGGCGTGCGGGGTGGTTCATGCGCCAACTCGCCGGCATTCGCACGACCACCCCGGCGCTTTCGATTGCGGGAACATCCTTCAGGAATTGCAGCGCCTGTTGTGGGCTCCAGCGCAGCGGGTGAAAGATATCGCCGGCATTGACCAACGTCTTCAACCAAGGGCTCCTCTCGGCGGCGCGCTGGACGGGCATCAGCAGCGAGAGCAGGCGTTGGCGGTTCCTCGCACCGGAATACTCCTGCAAGGCTTTGCCAAGCGGCAGATGCTGGGCCTTGGCCTCAGCAGAGAGTCGGGTGGTGTAGGTCGCAAGAAACGCGAACGGGGCTTCATCGTCCTTCCGGTTCTCCGCGAGGTTGAAATGAACGCGCCCAACCAAATTCCAAGCCGGATGACGGCTCTTGAGGAACTCCTGCAGGGAGAGCTTGGCTTGCACCAACTCGGCATCAAAGGCCGCATCCATACCTTGCCAAAGATTGGCCAGGACAGACGTCGTCAGGTATTCCGCGCCGGTCATCGGCGGAACAGCCGCTGCCATCGTGTCCAACTCGCCATCGGCGGGGATCGGCACAGGCGGCTTGGTACAGCCGTCTCCAACACTAGGAAGCGCGCACAGCGCAGTCATGTAGCGCATTCCAAGCGCTCGCCAATACGACAACACCGGTGGGAGAACCGTCGCGACTTCGTCGGCGCCGAGCCACAACAATCCGTGCCCTGAGCCACGTAAAAATGCTTTCTCCAGCCGCAAGCCCTGATTGAGCTCCAACGCAGGAGCTTGCGCCGTTTGTCGCAGTGTCAGCAAACAGAGCTGGCCCCGCAAATTCGGACAGTAGCTTGAGTGGATTTTCTGCCTGACAGCGGCGAGGATTCTTGCTGCGAATCAGGAGCGAAGATGACGAAGAAGAGCCGCCGGACGCATTCTCCGGCATTCAAGGCGAAGGTTGCTTTGGCTGCGGTCAAAGGCGACAAGACACTGGCGGAGCTGGCGCAACTGTTTGATGTTCATCCGAACCAGATCACGATCTGGAAAAACCAGCTCCTGGAAGGCGCCGCCGGCGTGTTTGGGCATGACAAGACATCGGCCGAGACGCCGGTCGATTTGAAGGCGTTACATGCCAAGATCGGCGAGCTGGCGTTGGAAAACGATTTTTTGTCCGGCGCGCTCACCAAGGCGGGCCTGCTGAGCGCAAAGCGATGATCGACCGCGGTCATGATCTTTCTATCGTGCGCCAGGCGAAGGTCCTGAAGCTGGCTCGCAGCACGGTCTACTATGAACCTCGGCCAGTTTCGGCCGAGGACCTTGCCTTGATGCGTCGGCTCGATGAGCTGCATCTCGATTATCCCTTCGCGGGAGCGCGTATGCTGCGATCGTTGCTGCGGCGGGAGGGCGTATACGCCGGTCGCCGCCACATCGCGACGCTGATGAAGCGCATGGGGATCGAGGCGGTCTATCGTCGCCCGAACACGAGCAAGCCGGCTCCGGGGCACAAGATCTATCCGTACCTGTTGCGCGGATTGAAGATCGAGCGGCCCGACCATGCGTGGGCAATGGACATCACCTACATTCCGATGCGGCGTGGCTTCGTCTATCTCGCGGCGGTCGTCGATGTGTTCAGCCGACGGGTCCTGGCCCATCGCGTCTCGATCACAATGGAGGCGGCCTTCTGCGTCGAAGCGGTCCAGGAGGCGTTGGCGAAGCACGGCAGGCCCGAGATTTTCAACACGGATCAGGGCAGCCAGTTCACCAGCCTCGAGTTCACCGATGTGCTGCTGGACGCGAAGATCGCCATCAGCATGGACGGCAAGGGCGCCTGGCGCGACAACGTGTTTGTCGAGCGGCTCTGGCGCACGGTCAAATACGAAGAAGTATATCTCCGCGCCTACGACAGCGTGTCCGAGGCGCGAGCGTCAATTGCCAAGTATCTGGCCTTCTACAATCAGGGACGCCCTCACTCGAGCCTTGACGGGCGCACGCCCGACGAGGCTTACTTCGGCACGCAAGCTATGGTGATGGCCGCATGACCGTCGCCGACGGTTTTGTCGTCGCTCTGGTCGGGCTACGCCCTCCCGACGCAACGACAAAACCGTAAAGCCCCGCGTTCAGCATAACCCGGCAGGAATCCACTTAAATCCAGCGGGGCGCTGTCCAAACAACCGGGGCCAGCTCTGTCTCGACCAGCAGCCGATCAATCGTGGCTGCGCTGACGCCGAGCACCAGTGCTCGATCGGCCTGGTCCTAGCTTGAGCCGGCCATGCCGCTCCAGCGAAGGCAGCAACGTCGGAATCATTACCCTGAGCCGCTTGCCGCAGATCCGATCCGAGGCCTCCCATAGCGCCACCAGTGTGAATCTGCGTGGGGTCCGGACGCCGATCGGCGTCCAAGTGCTTGATTGACTTCGCGCGTGCGGGGTCAATGTTCAGCGTCGATTCACAATCGCCCCCCGGGCAATTACGGGTGCCGCAACGAGCGCCTTGCAGTTGCGCTGCGGAAGAAGCAAAAGGAGGCAATCTTAGCATCGGCTTTTTCAATGGCGTTACAAAAGCAAAAGATCACCAAAGACCAGCTTCATGAATTGATCCTAGAACGGTTTGGACTGACCAACTTCTTTCAGGTCAGCGAGGACAGGCACCGCGAAGCCGCCGAACGCGACACCAGGCGGCTCACCACGCGCCTCAAGATCGCCGCACTGCGCCAGACTGCTTGCGTCGAGGACGTCGATCTGCGCACCCCGCGGGGCATCGACCGCGCCGTTTTCGCCAAACTCGTCGAAGGTCGCTGGATCGATCGCCACGAGAATTTGCTCGTCACCGGGGCAACCGGCCTGGGCAAAAGTTGGTTAGCCTGCGCGCTCGGCCACAAGGCCTGCCGCGACAACCGATCAGTCCTCTATCATCGCGTTCCAAGGCTGTTCGAGGCGCTCGCGCTCGCGCGCGGAGACGGACGCTACGCCCGGCTCCTCAAAAGCCTCGGCCGCGCTCAGCTTCTGATTTTGGATGATTGGGGACTATCGGTGCTCACCGCCGCGGAACGCCGCGATCTGCTCGAAATCCTCGAGGACCGCCATGGCCGCGCATCCACCATCGTCACAAGTCAGCTCCCCGTGGACACCTGGCATGGAGCCATTGGGGACCCCACGGTCGCCGACGCCATTCTCGATCGCCTCGTCCACAACGCCCACCGCCTCCAGCTCACCGGAGAAAGCATGCGAAAACGCAGCGCCAAAACCATCACCCTTGACGGCCAACCAGAACACTGACTCTATCTCCCATCGGCCGTAGCGGGCTGCTCACGATCGCGCGAATCGATGCTCACGATCCGTGAAATCCGCAGATGCTCCCGGTGCGGGTCTATCGAGGGCTGTAAAGGGTGGTTTGTTGCTGATCGCCAGCATGCCAGATCGAAGCCCTGGTTCATATTTTGAAAGTGAGAACGGATGGATTTCCCCTCGACCAAGCGGGTGCGTGAACAATCGGACAGCACGGGCCCGCAAGAGAGCTCACCCGCGGCTCCGTCCGCAGCCGCGGCGACCTTTGAGCGGCAATTGAGCGAGATCGGCAGTTCAGGTGAAGGTCATGGAGCAATGCCGGCCGCCTCGACGCCGCAGCCGGCTCAGTCAAAAGGGATTCTGAGAAGGCTCAGCAAAAGCCCCCTTTATTCCCAGGATGCTCCCCTTATTTTTGGGCTTGAGAAGGCCCTCATCAAGGGCGGGGCCGCCAAAGGCACCGCACAAAATAATCTATATTCTCTTCGCAGCTTTGGCCAGTGGCTCTTCGCAAATAACAAAGATCCCATTGCTGCTCGGCTCGACGACGAAGAGTCGCTGACCGTTGATGCGCGCGTGTTCGAAAAGCGTCCCGCGACACTCCTTAGGGCAATAGACCATCTCAGGACCTCGCGGTCGACGGGCGGAATCGTGCCGATCGCAGGCCGCACTGAGTTGCATCCTTATCCCCAGGACGCAGCTCTGATCGAAGAGTACAAAAACGACGCAGCGACAGATACCGGCAAGAAGGATGCAAGCAAGAATGCAACTGCTCTTCGCAGTTTCAGCGACTACCTGCGTGAAAACAGCAAGAAGGGCATTGCTGCTCGTCTTTCAGACGAGGCGTTGGATGGAGATGTCAAGAGCTATAAGAGGGCCCCCGGTGCTGATACGAGGATCGGTGCCGCTCTGGCTCATCTCCGAAAATCGCAGGCGGGCGCTAAGGCGATGGAGCTCGAGCGCCATATTGATTCCGAAGACGCGGCCCTGAAGGAGTCGAGGCAGGTCGGCGACGCTGCTGCGCAGCACAGTTCGTCGCAGAAAGCTGGCAGTTGGCCAGAGGAATTGCTTCCTGCGGAAGGCCATGATCAGAATTTGCTTTTGGGTCCGATGGACGAACCCGGCCCGCCGTCCTCGGCGCCGCAACCGGCTCAGTCAACTGGGGTTGCGATAGGGCACAAGAAGCGGCCTCTTCATTCCGAGGATGTTCCCCTTATTGCGGGGTTTGAGGAGGCCCTCCGGAATGGGAGCGCCGCCGAACGCACCGTCCGAAACTATCTATCTTCTCTTCGCAGCTTTGGCCAGAGGCTCTACGCAAATAACAAAAAGAGCATTTTTGCTCGGCTCGACGACGAAGAGTCACTGACCGCTGATGCGCGCGAGTTGTTCGAAAAGCGTCCCGCGACACTCCTTAGGGCAATAGACCATCTCAGGACCTCTCGGTCGACGGGCGGAATCGTGCCGATCGCAGGCCGCACTGAGTTGCATCCTTATCCCCAGGACGCAGCTCTCATCGAAGAGTACAAAAACGAAGCAGCGACAGATACCGGCAAGAAGGAAGAAGCCAGGAGGGATGCAACGGCTCTTCGCAGTTTCAGTGACTACCTGCGTGAAAACAACAAGAAGGGCATTGCTGGTCGGCTTTCAGGCAAGGCGCTGGATGGAGATGTCAAGAGCTATAAGAAGGACGCCGGTGCTGATTCGAGGATCGGTGCCGCTCTGGCTCATCTCCGAAAATCACAGGTGGGCCCTAAAGCGATGGAGCTCGAGCGCCATATTGATCCCGAAGACGCGGCCGTGATGGAGTCGAGACAGGTCGGCGACGCCGCTGCGCAGCACAGTGCGTGGCAGAAAGCTGGCAGTTGGCCAGAGGAATTGCTTCCTGCGGAAGGCCACGATCAGGATTTGGGCCGGATGGACGAATCCGGCCCGTCGTCCTCGGCGCCGCAGCCGGCTCAGTCAACTGGAATTTTGATAGGGCACGACAAGCAGCCTCTTCATACCGAGGATGCTCCCCTTATTTCGGGGCTTGAGGAGGCCCTCCGTAATGGGAACGCCGCCGAACGCACCGCCAGGGGCTATGTACGTACTCTTCTCAGCTTTGGCCACTGGCTCTTCGCAAATAACAAAGATCCCATTGCTGCTCGGCTCGACGACGAAACGTCACTGACCGCTGATGCGCGCGAGTTCATCGGAAAGGGTAATCCCTTAAGACTTCTTGCGGCGATAGTTCATCTCCGAACCTCGCAGTCGACGGGCGGAGTCGTGCGGATCGCAGGCCGCACTGAGTTGCATCCTTATCCCCAGGACGCGGCTCTCATCGAAGAGTACAAAAACGAAGCAGCGACAGATACCGGCAAGAAGGATGCAAGCAGGAAGGATGCAACTGCTCTTCGCAGTTTCAGCGACTACCTGCGTGACAACAACAGGCCGGGCATTGCTGCTGGGCTCGGCACGTCGTTTGATGGAGATGTCGAGAGCTATAGGAAGGTCGCCGGTGCTGATTCCAGGATTGGTGCCGCACTGGCTCGTCTCCGAAAATCGCAGGCCGGCGCTGAGGCGATGGAGCACGAGCGCCATATTGATCCCGAAGAGGCGGCCCTGAGGGAGTCGAGGCGGGTCGGCGACGCCGCTGCGCAGCACATTGCGTCGCAGAAGGGTGGCAGTTGGCCAGAGGAATTGCTTCCTGCGGAAGGCCATGATCAGGATTTGCTTTTGGGGCTGATGGATGAACCCGGCCCGTCGTCCTCGGCGCCGCAGTCGGCTCAGTCAACTTGGATTGTGATAGGGAAGAGGAAGCAGCCTCTTTATTCCGTGGATGCTCCCCTTATTTCGGGGCTTGAGAGGGCCCTCATCAAGGGCGGGTTCAGCAAATCCGCTGCCGAGCAGCACGGAGGTTCTCTTCGTAGCTTTAGCCGTTGGCTTTTCGCAAAAGAAAAACCGAGCATTCGTGATCGGCTCGACAATAAGTCGCTGACCGATGGCGGTGAGGTGCTCGAGTTCATCGGAGAGGGTAATCCAAAGAGACTCGTTCAGGCAATCGACTATCTCCGGACCTTGCGGTCGACGGGCGAAGTGCCGATCTCACGACGCGCTAAGCTGAATCCTCACCCCCAGAACGTGGCCTTTATCAATCCCGAAGACACGGTACTGATGGAGCCGAGGCGCGTCGACGCCGCCGCTGCGCAGCACAGCGCGTCGCAGGAAACTGGCCGTCGGCCAGAGGAGCTTCCCGCGGAAGGCCGCGATCAGGATTTGCTTTTGGGGCTGATGGACGAACCCCGCTCGTCGTCATCTCTCGAGCCAGCCGCGCGCCATGACCAGGCACCGGATCCCGGAGAGCCCGACCGCCAGCAGTCCCCGGACGAGCCGATGGCTGCGCTTGCCAGGAGCAACCGCCTGCCAAGCGAGGAGGTCCTCATCAACGATGAGCATGACACAGCTGAGTTGAGGCCAGCGAAGAGGCAGAGGACCCTAAACAATCCGCAAGGCGTTGCCGGCGAGCGGCAGCTGAGCGAGATCGCCAATTCAGGCGGCCAGCCGACACCGGCGCCTACCCATCAACAGGGTACGTCGTCATGGGAGACGCAGCCGATGCTGCTGCGAAGCGGCTACGAAGATGTCACGGCGCCGCATTCGGTCGCGACGTACGTCGGGGACGCCGCTGCGCAGCACAGCGCGCGGCAGCGAGCTGTCAGTCGGCCATTGGTCCTCCCGGAAGGTTACGATCAGGATCTGCGCTTAATGGTGGAAGACGGCCCATCGTGGCCCGAGGTTCCTCCTGAGCAGGCGCAGGACATAGTCCAAGCTGGGCAGGAACCTGCCTGGCCGACCGTGGAAGCAGCGCCAACGCACTCTGCCAGGGCTCGCTCAAACACCTACGGCGGTATTGAGGTGTCGTTTAATCCGAATTCGCCCGCATCATTTGAGTTGCGTGACAATGCTTGGAGCCCGGCGCCTGGCTTTCCGCCGCCGTTTGCCGGGCCGGTACCGGGGCATCACCAGGGCGCTCAACAGCTCGGCTCGCCGCAGGGGCTTTCTCCGGTGTCCGCCCACTCGGACGATGACGCTTTGGCGTGGTTGAGCGAGGAGCTTGCGCGGCAGATGCAAGAACCGGCATCACCATCAACTGCCAGGGCTCAGGATCTCTATCGTGGGTTTGAGGCACTGCTTGATCCGGATGCGGCCGAGTTGGATGACAGTGCTCACTTTGCGCCAGCGCCTTCTGCCAGGGCTCGCTCAGACACCTACGGCGGTCTTGAGGTATCGTTTAATCCGAATTCGCCCGCATCATTTGAGTTGCGCGACAATGCTTGGAGCCGGGCGCCTGGCTTTCCGCCGCCGTCTGCCGGGCCGGTACCGGGGCATCACCAGGGCGCTCGACAGCTCGGCTCGCCGCAGGGGCTTTCTCCGGTGTCCGCCCACTCGGACGATGACGCTTTGGCGTGGTTGAGCGAGGAGCTTGCGCGGCAGATGCAAGAACCGGCATCACCATCAACTGCCGGGGCTCAGGATCTCTATCGTGGGTTTGGGGCACTGCTTGATCCGGATGCGGCCGAGTTGGATGACAGTGCTCACTTTGCGCCAGCGCCTTCTGCCAGGGCTCGTTCAGACACCTACGACGGTCTTCCATTGGTTGATCTGACCGCGCCCGCACCGTCCCCATTGCGCGACGATATCGTGCGGCGGTTTCCGATCACCTCCTCCGATGCTCAGATCGGGGCGTTGAATCCGATAGCCTTGTCCCACAACCGCGGGCTGGTGCTCGAGGACACGGAATGGCTGGGCGACGAGCATATCCTCAGGGATTACCAGCTTCAGGAGCTGGATTTGCAGAGGAGCGATTCGGATCTCGCCGCCCGGACGCGGTTCGTAGATCCCCTCGAAGCGCTGCGGCTGCGCCTGGGCGCGGAGAGCGACGTGCTACGCGTATTCCATCGCATCGTCCATGATCGGCGTGATAACGATACAGCCGACTTCCTGTTGCTGCCAGTGAACGATGCCAGTGCTACGGACCGCGGCAGGCATTGGTCGCTGCTGTTCGTTGATCGCAGCAACCGGCAATGGCCTGTCGCCTATCACTACGATTCCTACGGGAGATACAACGAGACGCATGCAAGACAACTCGCAGAAAGGCTGAACATCGCCCTTCAGCCCGCCGGCATGGCCCAGCAGCAGAACACTTATGATTGCGGCGTCTTTGTCGTGGACGGCACGCGGGAGCTGGTTAGGCAATTGGCGCAAGGACGGGAGCCAGACCAGCTGAACCTCAGCAACGTCGTTGCCAATCGGCAGGCACTGCAAGCGCGACTCAGGGGTTGATGTCGCCGTGGGCGGACCCTCGCGGCGCTTCTCTTTGAGCTTGAATGACGGCTGGAAGAAGTTCACCAGCAGGCGCGCCGCGGCGTAGAGACGTGCCATCACGCGGGCCGTCTCGCCCCCGTCGAAGCGCCCGTATCCGACGAGCCGCCGGACCACCGCTTGATCTCGCCGTTGAGGCGCTCGATCGGGTTGGTAACCGGTATGAGATGGCTCGGTGCCAACGTTCCGCTGCGGTGTTCCTACATCGTGGCGTACGGTGCGACCATCGGGACAGAGGCACCGGGAGCACGAAGTGCGGGCAGGCCGATGCACACGATGAGCCGAGAGCTCGAGTTAGTAGCTGGCCGCCTCTGCGACTCGCCCGGTTGCGCCGCGAGCGCGAATCCGTAGTTGTCGTGTCGCCCGCAGCTCCCGTCATGTGTTCGGCAGAGGAGGTGCGAATGCGACGGATAATTGGCATTGATGTCCACCGAACCTTCGGGGAGGTGGTATTTTGGGAGAACGGCAGGCTTCGACATGCGGGGCGCATTGATATGACGCGGACTGCGCTGGAGGGATTTGGCAAAACCCTGCTGGCCGGTGATGAGGTGGTGCTCGAAGCGACTGGTAACAGCTTGGCGGTGTCGCGGGTTCTGGCGCCATTCGTGGCGCGGGGGATCATCGCCAATCCGTTGCAGGTGAAGGCGATCGCCCAGGCTCACGTCAAGACCGACAAGATCGATGCCGGCACGCTCGCCAGTCTGCAGGCGGCGGGATACCTGCCGCAGATCTGGACGCCTGACGCGGAGACCGAGCGCAAGCGTAGGCTGGTGGCGCGGCGCTACCAGGTCGTGCGGCATCGCACGCGGCTCAAGAACGCGGTGCATTCGATCCTGCACGCGCACCTGATCCCGAAGTGCCCGCATGCCGATCTTTTCAACGCCCGCGGCCGGGCATGGTTGGCCGCTCAACAGTTGCCGGACGATGAGCGAGCGGCCATCGACCGGCATGTCCGTGAGCTTGACCGGCTGGCGGAAGACCTGGTCCTGCTCGACCGCGAGATCGCGCGGGACGCAATCGAGGATTTCGCGGTCAACAGATTGATGACGATCACCGGCGTGAACCTGGCGGTCGCCGCCGGCATCGTGGCGGCGATCGGCGACATCAGCTGGTTCAACAGCCCGCAGAAGTTGGTGAGCTATTTCGGGCTGAACCCGCGGGTGCGGCAGTCCGGGTTGGGAGCAGCCCACCACGGCCGTATCAGCAAGATCGGCCGCAGTCATGCGCGCGCCATGCTGGTCGAAGCGGCCTGGGCAGCGGCCAAGGCGCCCGGTCCACTGCATGCTTTTTTCGTACGCATCCGCGCCCGGCGCGGCCATCAGATCGCCGCGGTGGCCGTGGCTCGGAAGCTCACTGTGCTCTGCTGGCACTTGCTGACAAAGGGCGAGGATTACCTGTGGGCGCGCCCGGCGCTGGTCGCCAACAAGACCCGCGCGATGCAACTTCAAGCCGGACATCCACAACAGAAAGGGAGCCGCCGTGGACCAGCCTATGCCTACAACATCAAGTCGCTGCGCGACCGCGAGATGTTGATTGCCGCCCAGGCCGAGCAAAGCTAAGAGCTGGCCCCGCAAATTCGGACAGTAGCTTGAGTGGATTTTCTGCCTGACAGCGGCGAGGATTCTTGCTGCGAATCAGGAGCGAAGATGACGAAGAAGAGCCGCCGGACGCATTCTCCGGCATTCAAGGCGAAGGTTGCTTTGGCTGCGGTCAAAGGCGACAAGACACTGGCGGAGCTGGCGCAACTGTTTGATGTTCATCCGAACCAGATCACGATCTGGAAAAACCAGCTCCTGGAAGGCGCCGCCGGCGTGTTTGGGCATGACAAGACATCGGCCGAGACGCCGGTCGATTTGAAGGCGTTACATGCCAAGATCGGCGAGCTGGCGTTGGAAAACGATTTTTTGTCCGGCGCGCTCACCAAGGCGGGCCTGCTGAGCGCAAAGCGATGATCGACCGCGATCATGATCTTTCTATCGTGCGCCAGGCGAAGGTCCTGAAGCTGGCTCGCAGCACGGTCTACTATGAACCTCGGCCAGTTTCGGCCGAGGACCTTGCCTTGATGCGTCGGCTCGATGAGCTGCATCTCGATTATCCCTTCGCGGGAGCGCGTATGCTGCGATCGTTGCTGCGGCGGGAGGGCGTATACGCCGGTCGCCGCCACATCGCGACGCTGATGAAGCGCATGGGGATCGAGGCGGTCTATCGTCGCCCGAACACGAGCAAGCCGGCTCCGGGTCACAAGATCTACCCGTACCTGTTGCGCGGATTGAAGATCGAGCGGCCCGACCATGCGTGGGCAATGGACATCACCTACATTCCGATGCGGCGTGGCTTCGTCTATCTCGCGGCGGTCGTCGATGTGTTCAGCCGACGGGTCCTGGCCCATCGCGTCTCGATCACAATGGAGGCGGCCTTCTGCGTCGAAGCGGTCCAGGAGGCGTTGGCGAAGCACGGCAGGCCCGAGATTTTCAACACGGATCAGGGCAGCCAGTTCACCAGCCTCGAGTTCACCGATGTGCTGCTGGACGCGAAGATCGCCATCAGCATGGACGGCAAGGGCGCCTGGCGCGACAACGTGTTTGTCGAGCGGCTCTGGCGCACGGTCAAATACGAAGAAGTTTATCTCCGCGCCTACGACAGCGTGTCCGAGGCGCGAGCGTCAATTGCCAAGTATCTGGCCTTCTACAATCAGGGACGCCCTCACTCGAGCCTTGACGGGCGCACGCCCGACGAGGCTTACTTCGGCACGCAAGCTATGGTGATGGCCGCATGACCGTCGCCGACGGTTTTGTCGTCGCTCTGGTCGGGCTACGCCCTCCCGACGCAACGACAAAACCGTAAAGCCCCGCGTTCAGCATAACCCGGCAGGAATCCACTTAAATCCAGCGGGGCGCTGTCCAAACAACCGGGGCCAGCTCTCAGTAACAGGTTACGTGAAACTGATCATCCAAAGTTAGGCTGATCCGCAAATGCCAAGAACATTTCCCTTAATATGCCCCTTGCTTGCGGTGAGGCGCATGGCAACTATCCCGCCGAAGCCTGGACGGCGGACGAGGCCTTCGACCTCGTCACCGCCGCCCGCGATGATGCACCGAACGCCGTCCCCTTGCCCGGCTTATTGTGATAGACTCAGTCCGCGACCTGCCCACGCGACAGCACCCGCTCGACCACGAACTGGAATGTTCAGGAGGAGGCAACAATGGCATTTTCCCTCATCGAGAGTATCGCAACGAGGTACCTTGCTTGATTGTCAGTTTAGAACGCTCTCCGCTTAGGCGTTTGTGTCGGACGAACGAAGTTGCGGCTGCGCGGGCGGCGGGAGAGCCATGCGCTGACGGTGTAAATTGTGCCGAAGACAGCGAAAGCGATCGACAGCAAAAAGAAGAATAGCATCGTTTGAACCCCTTAGTTGTTGAAGGTTGGTCTGGCTGCATGTGTGGACCGACGCGCGCAGCGCCGAATTGTAAGCCCAGAGGCCATTCTCCATACGACGTGACGTAACGTCAGGTTCAAGCGCCGGGCGAGGGAAACGACGTCCTGGCGGTTCGTCGTCACCTGATCGCCCGACTTCCTTGGAATCAGCGATGGCGCGTCGCTGGCGATCTGATGACGAGCCACAGAGCTGGCCCAGCCCTATGCGGCGATTTGCTGACCTTTGAGGTTTGCGCTCTGGATGGGAGCTTCCGCTGGCATTTTGATGCCAGTCGATGGCGCGCCGGAGCAGATCGACCGCATGACGCAGCATTTGCAAATTTTGTTACGTGGTGTCATGGCCGATGCGAGGCAGTCGGTCGGCCGCATCGACATTCTGCCGGCGACTGACCGCACGTATCTGCTGTAACGGCGGCCTTGAGATTATCTCGCAGATCACGAACTTCGGCACGGCGCCGAGATACCTGAACAGGTTGACATGCATGCCGATCCAGTCGGACAGGCTCCAGTGCGGCCTTCACCGGCGCGTTGGCGGGCGCGGGATCAATATCTCCATGGATGGTCGCGGTCGCCGGATGGACAACGTCTTCATCGAGCGGCTGTGGCGGTCGCTCAAGCATGAGGCCATCTATCTCAAGGGCTATACCGACGGCCGCGAGGCCAAGGCAGGGTTGTGAGCTGGATCGCCTTCTACGACGATCATCGCCTTCATCAGGCGCACGGGTATCGCACGCCGATGGCGATCTGGCGCGAACGGATGCGGGCCGCGAAGGCTGTGGCAGACAGAGTCTGTGGCAGCGTGATAGAAAGGGATCAGGTGCAGTCAGTTTTCAACTAACGAACCGGTTCAAGCTGCGACGCCCATTCCCGCGCTATGCCGCGCTGGAACGGCGCGTGCTCCGTCTCCGCCGTAAAATTGAACGGCTCCGTGCCGAAGGCGCGGATCAGGCCGAGATCGACGCTGCACTCGTCGGAGACGCGAAGCGAGATCAGAGCCATGTACTCCAATCCCAATCGCAATGTAATACATCGCTGGCGCGAAGCCTATCCTGCACTAGAAAAAGCGAATCGTTCCACCCCCTCCATGTTGGTTCAAACCAACGGGCTCGGCATTCAAAGCTCGGCTGCAGGTGAGATCCAACCCAGCCGGCGATCGATGCGGAGAATTCCTCTTGGAATGACGGAGCCGTCACCCTTAATCCTTGTACCCCACGAACGCCGCGCGTGCAGGTCGACACTATTGGCATCGAACATGTGGACCGCGGCTTTCCAGCAGCCTTCGGCCTCTCTACAGCGCTGTGGAGGGCGCGTTCGGCCTCCGGCTGCGGCGCTGACGCGCCATCCTTCGGATGGGAAATCCGCTCTGCCGGCGCGCCAACTGTGGCAGCGCTTCTGAGGAGGCCGTCCAAGACAAGCTTCATGCGAAAAGAATCTCCTCGATTGTGACGGTCGATGCTGGAACCTCTTCCGCTACTTCTGCGCCATCAATCAACAGTACTGCGTGCGGTGGGCCTTGGAGCTATGGCGGAATCTGGGTGATGACGGTGTGAGGAAGGCGGCGTATCGAGGCGGGTGACGAGCCTGCCAGAACCTCTCGAGGAGAGCGATACGCCATGACCGAGACTACCAATGTTCTTGCTTTCCGTCAGCCGTCCGCGGTTGATGATCCACTGACCGATATCGTTCGTGCCGGCGCGCGGGACCTGCTTGCCAGGGCGATCGAGATCGAGGTTGGCGCGTTTCTGGCCAGCACGGCCAATCTGACGCTGCCCGACGGTCGAGCGCGCCTGGTCCGACATGGGCACGGTCCGGTGCGCGAGATTGCGACCGGCATCGGTCCGGTGGAGGTCGCTCGTCCCAAGGTCCGCGACCGCGGAGCGAGCGGGCCAGGCGACCGCCTCCGCTTCAGTTCGGCAATCCTGCCGCTATGGGCGCGGCGGACGAAGAGCCTGGATGCCTTGATCCCGGTCCTCTATTTGCGCGGCATCTCGACCGGCGACTTCCAGGAGGCGCTCTCGGCGCTGCTCGGCAAGGATGCGCCGAACCTGTCGCCTTCGGTGATCGCCGGCCTGAAGGCCGATTGGCAGGTCGAGTACGAACGCTGGCAGAGACGCGATCTGTCGGCGCGTCGCTATGTCTACATCTGGGCCGATGGCGTGTACCTGCAGGCCCGCATGGAAGATCACAGCGAATGCATGCTGGTGCTGATTGGCACCACGCCGGAAGGCAAGAAGGAGCTGATCGGCTGTGTTTCGGCATGGAATAAGGACCCCGTTTTCGGGGTGATCGGCATCCAATCGGGACCCCGGGATAAGGGTCCACAGTGGCTTCCATCGAGTCATGGAAGCCGAGGTTGGGATGCTGGTGGTGGAGACGATTGGTAAGATCCGTCGCGCCTACTTTGTTGATGGTCGTCCGATCAAGGCGATCTGCCGAGAACTTGGCGTATCGCGGAAGGTGGTTCGCAAGGTCATTCGTTCTCAAGCGACGGAGTTCCGGTACGAGCGCGAGACGCAGCCGCTCCCGAAGATGGGTGCCTGGAGTGCCGAGCTTGATCGGTTGCTGGCAGGGAATGAGAGCAAGGCGGCGCGGGAACGGCTGACGCTGATCCGGCTATTCGAGGAGCTTCGCGGCCTGGGTTATGCCGGCGGCTATGATGCGGTTCGTCGATACGCACGACGGTGGAGCAAGGAACGCGGCACCTCGACAGCGTCGGCTTATGTGCCGCTGAGCTTTGCACCCGGCGAAGCTTACCAGTTCGACTGGAGCCACGAGGTCGTCCTGCTGAGCGGCACCACGGTGATGGTGAAGGCTGCTCATGTCCGGCTCTGTCACAGCCGCATGCTGTTCGTGCGGGCCTATCCGCGGGAGACGCAGGAGATGGTGTTCGACGCCCACGACCGGGCATTCGCCTTGTTCAAAGGCACCTGCACCCGCGGCATCTACGACAACATGAAGACCGCGGTGGAGACGATCTTTGTCGGTAAAGGCCGTCTCTACAATCGCCGCTTCCTGCAGATGTGCAGCCACTATCTGGTCGATCCGGTCGCCTGTACGCCAGCGTCGGGCTGGGAGAAGGGGCAAGTCGAGAACCAGGTCGGGCTGGTCCGGGAACGCTTCTTCACGCCGCGGCTGCGGTTCAAAACCCTCGACGAGTTAAACGCCTGGCTGCTCGACAAATGCATCGCCTACGCCAAGGCTCATCGCCATCCGGAGCTGACCGATCAGACGATCTGGGACGTGTTCGAAGCCGAACGCCCCAAACTCGTTCCCTATGCCGGCCGCTTCGACGGCTTCCATGCGGTGACGGCATCGGTCTCGAAGACCTGCCTGGTGCGCTTCGACAACAACAAGTACTCGGTCGCAGCCAGCGCAGTCGGACGACCGGTCGAGGTTCAAGCCTATGCCGATCGCATCGTGATCCGTCAGGATGGACGTATCGTTGCCGAGCACCCGCGATCATTCGGTCGCGGCGAGACGGTCTACGACCCTTGGCACTATGTGCCCGTGCTGGTGCGCAAGCCCGGTGCCTTGCGTAATGGCGCTCCCTTCAAGGACTGGGTGCTGCCCGCAGCGATTGAGCGTGTACGGCGCAAACTCGCCGGTGCCGACGATGGCAATCGACAGATGGTCGACATCCTCAATGCGGTGCTGACAGACGGATTGCCCGCGGTGGAAGCCGCCTGCGCCGAGGCGGTCGCTCATGGCGTTCATTCCGCCGATGTCGTTCTCAATATCCTGGCCCGTCAACGTGAACCCGCCCCACCGGCCAACATCATGACGCCGGCCGCACTGACGCTCCGTCATGCACCGATCGCCGATTGTGCCCGCTACGACAACCTCCGGAGGACCATCTGATGGAACGAACCCAAATCTTCGACCTCATGGGCGAACTCAAGCTCTACGGCATGAAGGCTGCCTTCGACGAGATCATGGCAACTGCCGTTAAGCGCCAGCACGAACCTCAGCGCATTGTCGGCGACCTGCTCAACGCCGAGATCAACGAGAAGCAAGCCAGGTCGATCAAATACCAGCTCACCATTGCCAAGCTGCCGCTCGCCAAGGACATCGCCGACTTCCAGTTCGACGGCACGCCGATCAATCAGACTCTCGTCAATGATCTCGCTGACGGCGGCTTCATCGCCCAACAACGCAACGTCGTGCTGGTTGGCGGCACCGGTACAGGCAAAACACACCTGGCCATTGCCGTCGCCAGAAGTTGCATCCGCAATGGCGCTAGAGGACGCTTCTACAACGTCGTCGACCTCGTCAACCGGCTCGAGACCGAAACCCGCAACGGTCGGCAGGGACGGCTCGCCGAGCATCTGACCCGCATGGACTTCATCGTCCTCGACGAGCTGGGCTATCTGCCGTTCGCGCAATCCGGCGGTCAGCTCTTGTTCCATCTCATCAGTCGGCTCTACGAGCGCACCTCAGTCATTGTCACCACAAATCTTGCGTTCGGCGAATGGCCGAGCGTGTTCGGCGATGCCAAAATGACCACCGCGCTACTCGACCGATTGACCCATCACTGCGACATCGTCGAGACCGGCAACGACAGCTGGCGATTCAAAAGCCGCGACGATGTTCAAACAACCCGCGCTCGCGCCGTCTCCGCAACCCCGACCAGCTCCGACGACCCGAGCGCTACCAGCAGAGCACGCCGATCAAAGGGGTCCCTTTTGGAGGCCGATAGGGGGTCCCAGTCAAACGCCGATTGACAAAGAAGCGCTGATTGCGCAGCCGGGCCAGAATCCAGCGCTGGGCGATTTGCACCGCGACCTCGACCTTCGCCTTGTCTTTTGGGCGCCGCGGCCGTGCGGCGAGAATGGCCGTGCCGTAATGGCTCGCCATCTCGGCATAAGTGCGATTGAGGCCGGGATCGTAGCGGTCGGGGTTGCTGACGGCGGCTTTGAGGTTGTCGCAGACCACGAACGTCGGCGTTCCGCTCAAAAACGTGAACAAGTTGACGTGGGCCCGGATCCAGTCGGCCAAGCTCTCGCTGGGGCAGGCCTCGGCGTAGGTGTAGTTCGAAGCGCCCATCGCCGCGACGAACAGCTTCATCGGCTGCACTTCCCCGGTCAGGGGATCGACGATGTCGATGGTGTCGCCGGCGAAATCCACGAACACCTTCTCGCCGCCCAGATGAATCTGCCGCATCGAAGGTCGGACCCGCCCCTTCCAGGCCTCGTAGGTAGTGCAGAACCACGTGTACCCGAAACCGTCGGGATTAACGGCGCGATACTCCTCCCAGAGCAGGCGACGGGTTACGTTGCGCCGGCGGAGCTCTTTATCGATGTAGCTCCAGTCGGGCACCGGCCGCTGCGGGCTCTGAGACGCTGGTCGTGGGGCCGGGAAAAGCAAAAGCTCCAGGTCTTCATCGGTCATTCCCTCCGGAAGCGGCCAGCTCAACCCAGCAGAGCGGGCGCGGCTCAGGTAGCTGTGCACAACGCCGTTGCTGACGCCCACGCTCCGCGCGATGGCCCGCTCTGGCAGGCCTTGAAAATGTTTTAACCGAAGGACTTCCTTGATCCGGCGCATCGACAATCTCTGGGTAGGCATTGGACTTCCTCGTTAACCACGAGGTCATCCCTAAGCCGGTTGAGTTGTCGGCCGAAGCGCTGCAAGGCTCCGAAAGCCTTGCTCACGATCCCGCGAAATCGTTGCTCACGATCGTCTGAAATCTCTGCTCACGATCCCCTGAAATCCGCGCTCACGATCCCCCGAAACGCGCATGGGGACCCCGCCAAAATACCGGAACGCCTCTTCGTGGAGCTGCGCCCAGACTTGTTGGCTGGACTTCCAGACTACCCGCCGGAAGCTGCGCCGCGAGTAGCGTAGCGTCATCACGAACAGGCGGGGACGACGGTACCGCCCGTTCTTCGGATCAACCGTCGGCGCGCCCTCGCCATAGTCGACCTGAGCTTCCTCGCCGGGGAGGAACTCAAGACGATCAAACTGCTCAGGATCAGCGTGCCGCAACCGGCGCACAAACCGCTTGACACTCTGGTAGCTGGACGGAAAGCCAAATTGATCAACCAGGTCCTGGTAAATCGCCTGCGCGTTCCGCTTCAGCCGGACCTGTTCTTCGATCCACGTCCGATGCGCTTCGCAAGCCGAACGGGCCAGGCTGCTGGTAACCGTCGCTTCCGATGTCCCAAAAGCCGGTGGTCGGGGTGGAGGAATTTGGCCGTCCGCGCTCACCGAGCCGGTGGTCACTTCCCCGGGGGAATTTGCCTCCGCACCAGCCCGCAGCGCCTGATAACGCCGGATCGTCTTGCGATCGACACCCGTCAGCCGGTGAATCTCGCGCTGGCTGGTGTTGCGATCAAGTAATGTAAGTACGGTGCTTTGCAGATGTCGCTTCAAGACGTTCAACTCCCCGGCCCCTTGCTGGCTAAAGGGGTCGAACATAAACGTCCTGCCTGACCGGCTACTGCTGTTCAGCGGCGCTGACGGCGATCATCAGGTGGGGGAGTTTCAAGTGACCATACCCGGGGGATTTTGACCGACCCACGGGGCGTTATCCGGTTCTTGTCCATCGGGTCGCGGATTTGCTCCACGCTTTCTTCAGACCCCGTCTTGCGACGACGCCCTTGCGCTTCGCTAACCCTTCGCCACCATCAGGCTGGGTAGAGGACTTCCACCTCCAAGCTGTCGTTCATACTCGGCACACAGAAAAGGGGCCGCATCTCTGCGGCCCCTTGCCGGTTGCAATCTTACTCGTAATGAAACGCCAGCCCCGGCGAACCCAACCTAGTACCCACTTTTCTTGGAACGTGAGTCGTGATTCAAGGTCGGGATGATACCCGAAGCAAGAGAAGTCCACCTTTCGAGGAAAGATCGCAAGGTGCTTGAGGCGTGCTGTCGCTCACCGGTGACGTTGCAGCGCGATTTGAAGCGGGCGCGGATAGTTCTGTTGGCGGCGGATGGGCGCAGCACCCGGTCGATCGCCAAGGAAGTTGGGGTCCAGCCGCGGATTGTCAGCCTTTGGCGGCATCGCTATGCCGACCATGGCCTTGAAGGGCTGCAAGACAAGCCGCGGCCTGGCAAGCAGCCGATCTATACGAAGACGACCGACAAGCGGATTCTGAAGCTGCTGGATAAGCCGCCACCGCAAGGGTTTGCGCGCTGGACCGGCCCCCTGCTGGCCGAGGCGCTGGGCGATGTCGATGTCCAATATGTCTGGCGGTTCCTGCGCAGCCACAAGATTGACCTGGTGGCTCGCAAGTCCTGGTGCGAGAGCAACGACCCGAACTTTACGGCCAAAGCCGCCGATGTTGTCGGCCTCTATGTCGCGCCGCCGGCGAAGGCCATTGTGCTGTGCGTGGACGAGAAGCCCTCGATCCAGGCTTTGGAGCGAGCGCAGGGTTATCTGAAGTTGCCCAATGGCCGCGCCTTGACCGGCCAAAGCCACGATTACAAGCGGCATGGCACCACAACATTGTTTGCGGCGCTCGAAGTCGCCACCGGAAAGATCATCGCGACCCATTCAAAACGCCGGCGCCGCGTCGAGTTTCTCGATTTCATGAACAGCGTCACCGCGGCTTTTCCGAACCGCAAGCTTCACGTCATCCTCGACAACCTCAACACCCATAAAAAGAACGAGGACTGGCTCAAGGCCCACCCCAACGTGCAATTTCATTTCACGCCGACAAGTGCGTCATGGCTCAATCAGGTCGAAGTATGGTTTTCCATCTTGCAGGGGCAGTCGCTCAGCGGCACCTCCTTCACGAGCCTCAAGCAGCTTCAGGAACACATCGATGCCTACGTCAACGCATACAACGACAGAGCCGAGCCCTTCGTCTGGACCAAGAAAAAGGTCCGTCAACGCCGTTTCAAAGGCCGCCGTATCACTCAGCTCTGATTCCGGGTACTAGAGTTTTCCACGCCTAGTGAAACCCCGATAAAATACGGTGTATGCGCAAATAGCCAATCGCAGGCCACACGGGGCGGGCGATCATCGGGCTACATTCTGCGGCGAGTCGGCGAGATCCTTTGAGCCCTCGATCGCCTTTAGGTTCGGTTTCGCCGATTCAAGCACGACCGGCAGCGCAAAAAGCATCGATCGCGTGATTGAATAGTTGTCCGTGAACAAGCCTCCAAGCACTTGATTGGGAGTCTGTTTTCCGCTTGTGGCGGCATTTGAGATTGCAGGGGATTGAGGCTTCACAGCCCAAAACCCTGCAATTTCGATTTTGGATTTCCCTGCCGCTGCGAACCGTGATTCTGTGCTGCATCGGAGGCACCGATGCGACCAAAGAAGCACAGGACGACAGGCTCGAACAATCTGTTCCGGTCCCGGCTGGACCAGATCATCAACATGCGACACGAGCTGGTTCTGCTCGCCGGCAGGATCGATTGGGACTGGATCGACGGCGAGATCGCGCCGCTCTACAGCGACAACGGTAGGCCGGGTATCGCGACCCGATTCATGATCGGATTGCTGCTGCTCAAGCACATCTACGGCCTGTCCGATGAGGGGGTGTGCGAGCGCTGGGTCCACGATCCGTACTTCCAGTTGCGCGTTTCGGGGGATCGTGAGCGCGGATTTCAGGGGATCGTGAGCAGAGATTTCAGACGATCGTGAGCAACGATTTCGCGGGATCGTGAGCAAGGCTTTCGGAGCCTTGCAGCGCTTCGGCCGACAACTCAACCGGCTTAGGGATGACCTCGTGGTTAACGAGGAAGTCCAATGCCTACCCAGAGATTGTCGATGCGCCGGATCAAGGAAGTCCTTCGGTTAAAACATTTTCAAGGCCTGCCAGAGCGGGCCATCGCGCGGAGCGTGGGCGTCAGCAACGGCGTTGTGCACAGCTACCTGAGCCGCGCCCGCTCTGCTGGGTTGAGCTGGCCGCTTCCGGAGGGAATGACCGATGAAGACCTGGAGCTTTTGCTTTTCCCGGCCCCACGACCAGCGTCTCAGAGCCCGCAGCGGCCGGTGCCCGACTGGAGCTACATCGATAAAGAGCTCCGCCGGCGCAACGTAACCCGTCGCCTGCTCTGGGAGGAGTATCGCGCCGTTAATCCCGACGGTTTCGGGTACACGTGGTTCTGCACTACCTACGAGGCCTGGAAGGGGCGGGTCCGACCTTCGATGCGGCAGATTCATCTGGGCGGCGAGAAGGTGTTCGTGGATTTCGCCGGCGACACCATCGACATCGTCGATCCCCTGACCGGGGAAGTGCAGCCGATGAAGCTGTTCGTCGCGGCGATGGGCGCTTCGAACTACACCTACGCCGAGGCCTGCCCCAGCGAGAGCTTGGCCGACTGGATCCGGGCCCACGTCAACTTGTTCACGTTTTTGAGCGGAACGCCGACGTTCGTGGTCTGCGACAACCTCAAAGCCGCCGTCAGCAACCCCGACCGCTACGATCCCGGCCTCAATCGCACTTATGCCGAGATGGCGAGCCATTACGGCACGGCCATTCTCGCCGCACGGCCGCGGCGCCCAAAAGACAAGGCGAAGGTCGAGGTCGCGGTGCAAATCGCCCAGCGCTGGATTCTGGCCCGGCTGCGCAATCAGCGCTTCTTTTCCCGGGCCGAGCTCAACGCCGCCATCAAGACACTCGTCGACGAACTCAATGCTCGTCAAATGCGTGGCTTCGGCTCAAGCCGCGCCGAACTGTTTGCCGAACTCGACAAACCCAAGCTAACCCGGGGTCGGAACAAGAGCTGTTCCTCCAGACACGCTAAGATCGAACGAAGTGCGAACACTCGTGAGAGATCTGTAGAAGAACCGGCTGGCCGGTTGCATCCTTGCGGCTAGTACCCGGAATCAGAGCTGAGTGATACGGCGGCCTTTGAAACGGCGTTGACGGACCTTTTTCTTGGTCCAGACGAAGGGCTCGGCTCTGTCGTTGTATGCGTTGACGTAGGCATCGATGTGTTCCTGAAGCTGCTTGAGGCTCGTGAAGGAGGTGCCGCTGAGCGACTGCCCCTGCAAGATGGAAAACCATACTTCGACCTGATTGAGCCATGACGCACTTGTCGGCGTGAAATGAAATTGCACGTTGGGGTGGGCCTTGAGCCAGTCCTCGTTCTTTTTATGGGTGTTGAGGTTGTCGAGGATGACGTGAAGCTTGCGGTTCGGAAAAGTCGCGGTGACGCTGTTCATGAAATCGAGAAACTCGACGCGGCGCCGGCGTTTTGAATGGGTCGCGATGATCTTTCCGGTGGCGACTTCGAGCGCCGCAAACAATGTTGTGGTGCCATGCCGCTTGTAATCGTGGCTTTGGCCGGTTAAGGCGCGGCCATTGGGCAACTTCAGATAACCCTGCGCTCGCTCCAAAGCCTGGATCGAGGGCTTCTCGTCCACGCACAGCACAATGGCCTTCGCCGGCGGCGCGACATAGAGGCCGACAACATCGGCGGCTTTGGCCGTAAAGTTCGGGTCGTTGCTCTCGCACCAGGACTCGAGCCACCAGGTCAATCTTGTGGCTGCGCAGGAACCGCCAGACATATTGGACATCGACATCGCCCAGCGCCTCGGCCAGCAGGGGGCCGGTCCAGCGCGCAAACCCTTGCGGTGGCGGCTTATCCAGCAGCTTCAGAATCCGCTTGTCGGTCGTCTTCGTATAGATCGGCTGCTTGCCAGGCCGCGGCTTGTCTTGCAGCCCTTCAAGGCCATGGTCGGCATAGCGATGCCGCCAAAGGCTGACAATCCGCGGCTGGACCCCAACTTCCTTGGCGATCGACCGGGTGCTGCGCCCATCCGCCGCCAACAGAACTATCCGCGCCCGCTTCAAATCGCGCTGCAACGTCACCGGTGAGCGACAGCACGCCTCAAGCACCTTGCGATCTTTCCTCGAAAGGTGGACTTCTCTTGCTTCGGGTATCATCCCGACCTTGAATCACGACTCACGTTCCAAGAAAAGTGGGTACTAGTTCTGAACCACTTGCCCATTGGAGATGAGTCCCTGTAGGGCAGCGGGAGATTGCGGGTGGGTAGAAGAAAGCTGATCAGTTCGAAGGAGACGACAACGCTCCTGGGGATCGCGGCGGACGAGCATCTTCCACCAGCGCCAACGGATGCTTGTTGCCTTCGCCGTCAACTCCGATCGCGGCGACCAGCACGAGATCGTCGCCGAGATGCAGCCCGTCGATTTGGACCACCAGAAGGTCGAGCGCGGACAGATCGGCAGCCATGAAATCGGCCAGCCGCGCCGCCGACAGCGCTACGAACCTCCGCGAGGCCGCCGACTTCGAAACCCCCGATCGGGGCGGTGCCGGCACGTCACCCTCGGGCAGCCGGACAGCGCGGCCGAACCGGCGCGTCGACACATTGATCAGCATCAGGTTCATCGCCCAGCGACCGAGCCAGTCCTCCTGCGCCGCCGTTTCCCAGCTCGGGATCGTGACCTCGCGGCCGTCCACGCCCCGAACCCGCGGGCGCTCGACTTCGATCTTGCCGCCGTGGAAACCAATCCGTCCCCGCGTTCGGCCCCAACGGTGCGCCCGCCGCGCCGCATCGCGACCGTGGCGCGGTCCGCAGGCCGCCACAACATCCGCCTCCATCATCATGCCGAGCGCCTCGATCCCTGCCGCCAGGCAGAACCGATCGAAGCTCGCCCGCACTTCCGCAAACGCCTCGTCCACAGCCCCGGTCGCCGGCCAACCAGCCGGTGTGATATCTCTCGTCATGGCGTTGCTCTCCTTTGTGGAATCAGCACCCCGAGCCTACCGGCTCAAGGTGGGCAACGCCGACCTCTTCAGAAATTCAACAGAACCCGGGACATCCCCGGCTCGTCCGGTTCAAGCCGTCAATGTCCTAAGATCGACAATTGGACAGCAGTATTTCCGCGTTCGGCGCGAAACGACGAGATCTTTCTTTAGGAAAGAGCTTGCAGAACGTCTTTGGCACGGCGATTGCTGCGACGGTGGGCGTCACATCACAATGGTCTGCACTCCGCCAAGAGTTCAGATCAACCCTGTTCGATTTATCCATGTCCATGGCATGCTGATGCTGCCGCTTCCATGGCGCGCACCCGTCGCGAGGTCTCTCACATGCTCATGTCGCTTGGAGTTCTGGCGATGACTTGGCCACAACGGTGCCAAGGAGGAGGTGCTGCGCGCCACGTTCCAGGTGAGAGGTGCCGCGAGCCATTCGTGGCAGATCGAGCTGGCGAGCGTCAATCTACAGCTGAAGCGGGGCGATCCGACGCCAGCAGTGGGTGCGGACCTAGTTTTCTCAGGAGCTGACGGCGATGGAAGGATGTCAGTGTTGGCTTAGATAGGCAATTAGCTGATGCGCTGGCGTATCTCTAGTCATGTTCAGAGTTGGTGGCCAAGCGGTCGGGCGTATCACATGCCGCCAAGTTTAATCGCTAGTCGTCGCAGATCCTGTGCGGATTGTGGGGGCTTGGCCGGTCAATCGACCTGCCGTTGAAGTGGGGTGCCACGCTAGTGGCAGAGATAAGGCTTTATCATGGATGTGAAGCGCGATCGTCATGACCCAGAGCTATCGCCAAATTTTGGTGACGGCCGGGCCGGTCAGGCGGCGGCGGTTTTGGGCTCACGGTCAGCCGTGCTTGGCGATGACCTCAATCCCGTCGTTGAATGTCACACCGAGCACGAGTTTTGGCAACTGGTTGTGACCATCGAGTCGACGCCAACTTTTCTGCGCGGCCTCGGCCAGTTTGAAGACCATCGCGAGCGCCGTCCTGTTGGACAGGCAACCCTTCGATCGGATCGTGCGGTGGCGCACGGTGGCGAAGGTGCTTTCAATGGGATTGGTCGTCCGCAGGTGTTTCCAGTGCTCGGCGGGGAAGTCGTAGAAAGCCAGCAGCGTGTCCCGATCCTTGCCGAGGCAGTCGGCCGCCTTTTCGTATTTGGGTGTGTAGCTCTCGATGAAGGCGTCGAATGCCAGCTCGGCGGTGGCCTTGGACTCCGCCATCCAAATCTCCTGCAGCGCGCGTTTGGCTTTCGGCTGCTGGCTCTTTGGCAGCTTGGCGAGCACGTTGGTGGTCTTGTGCACCCAGCAGCGCTGCTCGCGTGTTGTCGGCCAGACCTCACCGGCGGCCTTCCAGAACCCGAGCGCGCCGTCGGCAATGACGAGCCGCGGCGACACGTCGAGCCCACGCCGCTTCAGATCGAGCAGCAGATCGCGCCAATCGTGCGCGCTCTCGCGGGCGCCATCGGTGAAGCCGACCAGTTCCTTGCGGCCTTCCGGCGTCGCGCCGATCAGCACCAGGATGCACTGCTTCTCGTCCTCGAGGCGAGCTTCGAGATGGATGCCATCGGCCCAGATGTAGACATAGCGCCTGGCCGAAAGATCGCGCTTTTGCCACGCGGCGTACTCGTCGAGCCAGCCGTCCTTCAGGCGACCAACGGCGGATGCCGACAACCCGGCAGCATCCTTGCCGAGCAGCGCCGCCAGCGCCTCGGAGAAGTCGCCGGTCGAGATCCCCTTCAAATAGAGGATCGGCAGCAGCGTCTCGATCGACTTCGACCGCCGCATGTAGGGCGGCACGACCGATGGCGAGAACCGGATACGGTCGGGATCGGCGGCGGCCTCGCGATCGCGCACACGCGGCTGGCGGACGGAGACTGGACCGATCCCGGTCATCACCTCGCGCTCCGGCAGGTGACCGTGGCGGACCACACGCTGCTGGCCGTCCTCGGTCTTCACATCGGCATGCTTGCCGAGAAAGTCCGCGACCTCGGCCTCGACCGCCTGCGCCAACAGAGCGCGGGCCCCGTTACGCAAGATTTCGGTGAGTTGGTCGTCGAACACTCCTGGCTGAATCAGCTTGGTGACGTTATCGTTGGACACGGCATATCGCTCCTTCGGTGGAGAAGTGGAGGCGTCAAGCACCCCCACGATATGCCGCCTTCCCGATTCCCGCCGTCACCAACTTTCAGCGATAGCTCCATGACCCATGTGGGTTGGCATTGTTGAGCAGCGAAGCAGGCGATTTGGATGAGCAGAGACCCCTAGTGTCACCAATCGGTTCTACGGTCTTTGTTGGTGGCGGTACGTTAGCCATTGGGTGCGCTCAGCTAGCAATGGAGATGGGGCACGTCATCCGCGTGGCGCTGTGTGTCGACGCCATATTCCGCGATTGGGCTGCTCGCGCTAATATCTTGTGTGTCGCGAGCGTTGAAGAGCTCTCGATAGTGCTCAACACCGAGTCAGTGGAGTGGGTGTTTTCCGTCGCCAACCCATTCGTATTGCCACCGGATGTGATGAGTCTCGTACGACGAGGCGCTTTCAACTATCATGACGGTCCATTACCGCGGTATGCTGGAGTTCATGCGACGTCTTGGGCGCTGCTGGCCCAAGAGACCGAATATGCCATCACGTGGCATCGTATCGATGATGGTGTTGATACGGGGGACCTGGTTGTTCAGCGCCAAGTCTTGATTGCGCCCATCGACACGGCGTTAACTCTGAACCTCAAATGTTATGAGGCTGCAGTCGAGAGCTTCCGCGAGCTTTTAACCGGTCTAGCGAATGGGGCGTTAAGTAGCTGGCCGCAGGCGCTGGCGGACAGAAGTTACTTTCCGAGACGTCGACGTCCAGATGCGGCAGGCTGTCTGCGATGGGGTCGCTCCGCGCAAGATCTGTCAGCGACGACACGCGCCTTAGATTTCGGGCTGTATCATTTCAATCCGTTATGTCTGTCTAAGGCTCTTGTGGGCGATGACGTTGTCGCAGTCAGGTGCTTGGAGGTGTCGTCTGGCCGCTCGGGCTTTTCAGCGGGCTCCCTGGTTGAAGTCGACCCCGGCCATTGGCGGGTGGCGACGGGTACAAATGACGTTTATGTCTTCTTTGGCAGTTTAGGTGCTGAAGTTTTGGACGCGCAGACACTCGCGCGGCGCTGCGATCTTTATGTAGGCGATCGCCTCCCGATCTTGAGCGATGACGAGGCGCGGAGCATAACCGTTGCGCACGAAATGCTGGCGCCTCGGGAGGATTTTTGGCGACAGCGGCTTCAGCAGTTCAAAATGTCGCAGCTTCCTTTTCTGTCGTCTTCAGAGGCTATGGCTTCGCCCAGATGGCAGTCGAGTTCCCGACTCATTCCAATTGCTTTGGCCGAGTTGTCGGCAGTTGATCGCACTGAACACTTGCTGAGTGCTTGGCTGATATATCTCGCCCGCATCACTGGTGAATCAGAGCTTCAATTGGGATGGACTCCCGCGCCGAGCGGATCGCGAGCCGGGTTGAAATCGTCGATGGAGATGCTTGTTGCCTCTGTCGTGCCCATGCAAGTTACCATTGATCTTGATCGTGATTTTGCAGAGGTGCACAGGGCAATCGCCTTCGAATGCGCTCAGCTGAGGGAGAACGATAGCTTTGCGCGGGATCTTATCGTGCGCTGCCCGACGTTGCGGGGTATGGGGGCGCTACGGTCGCGCCGACCTTGGCCGATGGGCGTTACTGTTACGGAAAACAGCTGTTGCGCTGCGGATGATCTAGCTTCGAGCCCGACTTCTGAAACGGTCCTATCCGGCGATCTCTTGACGTTTGAGGTTTGCGCTCTGGATGGCAGCTTCCGATGGCACTTTGATGCAGGTCGCTTGGCTCCAAGGCAGGTCGACAGAGCTGGCCCCGGTTGTTTGGACAGCGCCCCGCTGGATTTAAGTGGATTCCTGCCGGGTTATGCTGAACGCGGGGCTTTACGGTTTTGTCGTTGCGTCGGGAGGGCGTAGCCCGACCAGAGCGACGACAAAACCGTCGGCGACGGTCATGCGGCCATCACCATAGCTTGCGTGCCGAAGTAAGCCTCGTCGGGCGTGCGCCCGTCAAGGCTCGAGTGAGGGCGTCCCTGATTGTAGAAGGCCAGATACTTGGCAATTGACGCTCGCGCCTCGGACACGCTGTCGTAGGCGCGGAGATATACTTCTTCGTATTTGACCGTGCGCCAGAGCCGCTCGACAAACACGTTGTCGCGCCAGGCGCCCTTGCCGTCCATGCTGATGGCGATCTTCGCGTCCAGCAGCACATCGGTGAACTCGAGGCTGGTGAACTGGCTGCCCTGATCCGTGTTGAAAATCTCGGGCCTGCCGTGCTTCGCCAACGCCTCCTGGACCGCTTCGACGCAGAAGGCCGCCTCCATTGTGATCGAGACGCGATGGGCCAGGACCCGTCGGCTGAACACATCGACGACCGCCGCGAGATAGACGAAGCCACGCCGCATCGGAATGTAGGTGATGTCCATTGCCCACGCATGGTCGGGCCGCTCGATCTTCAATCCGCGCAACAGGTACGGGTAGATCTTGTGACCCGGAGCCGGCTTGCTCGTGTTCGGGCGACGATAGACCGCCTCGATCCCCATGCGCTTCATCAGCGTCGCGATGTGGCGGCGACCGGCGTATACGCCCTCCCGCCGCAGCAACGATCGCAGCATACGCGCTCCCGCGAAGGGATAATCGAGATGCAGCTCATCGAGCCGACGCATCAAGGCAAGGTCCTCGGCCGAAACTGGCCGAGGTTCATAGTAGACCGTGCTGCGAGCCAGCTTCAGGACCTTCGCCTGGCGCACGATAGAAAGATCATGATCGCGGTCGATCATCGCTTTGCGCTCAGCAGGCCCGCCTTGGTGAGCGCGCCGGACAAAAAATCGTTTTCCAACGCCAGCTCGCCGATCTTGGCATGTAACGCCTTCAAATCGACCGGCGTCTCGGCCGATGTCTTGTCATGCCCAAACACGCCGGCGGCGCCTTCCAGGAGCTGGTTTTTCCAGATCGTGATCTGGTTCGGATGAACATCAAACAGTTGCGCCAGCTCCGCCAGTGTCTTGTCGCCTTTGACCGCAGCCAAAGCAACCTTCGCCTTGAATGCCGGAGAATGCGTCCGGCGGCTCTTCTTCGTCATCTTCGCTCCTGATTCGCAGCAAGAATCCTCGCCGCTGTCAGGCAGAAAATCCACTCAAGCTACTGTCCGAATTTGCGGGGCCAGCTCTGACCGCCTGACGGAGCATTTGCAAAATTTGTTGTTTGCTGTGATGGCCGATGCGCAACAAGCGGTGGGGCGGATTGATCTGCTGTCGACTGCTGAGCGCGCGTATCTGTTGGAGGAGCTGAACCGGACGGCGGCGCCGTATCCTGAGCAGCAGTGCATCCATGAGCTGTTCGAGGAGCAGGTGCGCAAGGCGCCGGAGGCGGTGGCGGTGGTCTTCGAGGACGAGCGCCTGAGCTACGGCGAGCTCAATGCGCGGGCCAACCGGCTGGCGCATCACCTGATCGGGCTCGGGGTCAGGCCGGACCAGCCGGTGGCGATCTGCCTGGAACGCAGCCCGGCGATGGTGGTGGGGCTGTTGGCGATCCTCAAGGCGGGTGGCGCCTACCTGCCGCTGGATCCGGCCTATCCGTCGGCGCGGCTGCGCCAGGTGCTCGACGATGCCGCGCCGCAGCTGCTGCTGGCCGATGCGGCGGGACGATCGGCGCTTGGCTGCGATGCGCTGGGGGATGTGACGGTGGTCGATCTCGAGACGGCGACACCGGCCTGGGCCGAGCTGCCGGCCTCGAACCCCGACCCGCGTGCCCTCGGCCTGAGCTCACGCCATCTCGCCTATGTGATCTACACCTCAGGCTCAACAGGCACCCCAAAGGGCGTCATGGTCGAGCATCGGGGATTGGTCAATCTGGGGTTGGCTCAGATCGTGCTTTTTGGCGTTTGTTCGAACAGCCGAGTGGTGCAGTTCGCCTCCTTTGGTTTTGATGCCAGTGCGTGGGAAATTGTCATGGCATTTGGCTCAGGAGCCGCATTGCATTTGCTTGCGGATGAGCTCCGTCAATCGACTAAAGAGCTATCGGATTATCTGCGAAACGAAGCCATCACGCATGCGACGTTGCCTCCAGCATTGCTTCAGGGAAGCCAGAATCTGGAATATTTGGCGCCGCAACTTCTCATTCTTGCTGGAGAGCTCCCGAGGGCCGAACTTATCCGAGGCCTGCCTGCAGCATCTATTGTGAACGCCTATGGACCTACCGAAGCAACAGTCTGCGCGACGACCTGGAGTTGCCCGGATGATTTTGATGGCGCAGCTGTCCCGATCGGCCGTCCGATTGCCAACACGCGAGTGTATCTGCTGGACGGTCATGGTGCGCCGGTTCCGTTTGGGGCGGTGGGGGAGCTTTACATTGGCGGGGCGGGAGTTGCGCGGGGCTATCTGAACCGGCCCGCGCTGACGGCGGAGCGGTTCATCGCCAGCCCCTTTGTGGAGGGCGACCGGCTGTACCGGACCGGGGATCTTGCGCGGTACTTGCCGGACGGCAATCTGGAGTTCCTGGGCCGCAACGACGAGCAGGTGAAGATCCGCGGCTTCCGGATCGAGCCCGGGGAGATTGCGGCGCGGCTTTGCGAGCACCCGTTGGTGCGCGAGGCGGTGGTGGTGGCGCAACAGGATGGCGCCGGCGACAAGCATCTTGTGGCCTATCTGGTGTGCGCGCCCGAGGCCGGCTCGGACGAGGAAGATGGAAGCACGTTGGCCGGCGCCTTGCGCGCGCATGTGAGTGCGCGGCTGCCGGACTACATGGTGCCCTCGGCGTTCGTGCGGCTATCGGGGCTGCCGCTGACGGTGAACGGCAAGCTCGATCGCAAGGCGCTGCCGGCGCCGGAAGATGATGCGTATGCGCGTCGGACGTACGAGCCGCCGCGGGGCGAGATCGAGACGGCGCTGGCCGAGATCTGGGCCGAGCTTCTGGGGCTCGAGCGGGTCGGGCGCCACGACCACTTCTTCGAACTGGGCGGCCACTCGCTGCTGGCGGTACAACTGATGGAGCGTCTGCGGCGGCTGTCGCTGGGGGTGGAGGTGCGCACCCTGTTCGCCAGGCCGGTGCTGGCCGATCTGGCCGCAAGCCTTGGGTGTCATCACGAGGTGGCGGTCCCGGCCAACCTGATCACGGCAGAGAGCAGCTCGATTACGCCGCAGATGCTGCCACTGATCGAGTTGGCGCAGGAAGAGATCGACCGGATCGTCGCCACGGTGCCCGGTGGCATCGGCAACATCCAGGACATTTATGCGTTGTCGCCGCTGCAGGACGGCATCCTGTTCCATCATCTGTTGGCGACGAAGGGCGATCCGTATCTGCTGGTCTCGCAGATGGCGTTTGCCGAGCGTGGGCTGCTGGATCGCTATCTCGCCGCGGTTCAGCGGCTGGTGGATCGGCACGACATTCTGCGTACGTCGTATGTCTGGGAGGGCCTGTCGCGCCCGGCCCAGGTGGTGTGGCGGAAGGCGCCGCTGGATGTGACCGAGGTTGAGCTGGGCTCTGGCGGTCCTGGCCACGCGCAGCTCAGGAGACGGTTTGATCCGCGCCGGCACCGCATCGATCTTGGCCGGGCGCCGCTGTTGCGGTTTGTGATTGCGCGCGAGCCCGACAGCGCGCGCTGGCTGCTTTTGGAGCTGCAGCATCATCTGATCGGGGATCATACCACGTTGGAGGTGATGCATGCCGAGGTCCGGGCTGTGCTGGAGGGACGTGAGCGTGAGCTGGCAGTCCCGCAGCCGTTCCGCAACCTGGTGGCGCAGGCGCATCTCGGCGGGGACGCCAAAGCGCATGAAGAGTTCTTTCGGACGATGCTGGCGGACATCGATGAGCCGACCACGCCGTTCGGCTTAAGCGAGGTGCGCGGCGACGGCGGCGGGGTTAATGAAGCGCATCGGATGCTGCCGCAGGCGCTGCACACGCGGCTGCGCAGCCAGGCGCGGCGGCTTGGGGTGAGCCTGGCGAGCCTATGCCATCTGGCCTGGGGGCAGGTGGTGGCGCGCAGCAGCGGCCGCGAGCAGGTGGTGTTCGGCACGTTGCTGTTCGGCCGCATGCATGGGGGCGTTGGTAGCGACCGTACCATGGGCCTGTTCATCAACACCCTGCCGCTGCGGCTTGATCTTGATGGGACCGGGGTCGAGGCGAGCGTGCGGACCACGCACGCCCGGCTGGCCGAGCTCTTGGCGCACGAGCATGCCTCGCTGGCGCTGGCGCAACGCTGCAGCGGCGTTGCGGCGCCGGCGCCGCTGTTCAGCGCGCTGTTGAACTACCGCCACAACACGCCGGCGGCAATCTCCGGCGCCGGACCGGATGATGAGCTGTCCGGCGTGGAATGGCTGGGCGGGGAGGAACGCACCAACTATCCGCTGACCTTGGCGGTGGAGGATTTTGGCGAGGCGCTCGGGCTGACGGCGCAGGTGGTGGAGGGCATCTCTGCGGAGCGGGTCTGCGGCTACATGCAGCGGGCGCTCGAGCAACTGGCCGAGGCGCTGGCGCATGCGCCGAACACGCCGGTCCGCGAACTGGATATCCTGCCACCTGCTGAGCGCGCGTATCTGTTGGAGGAGCTGAACCGGACGGCGGCGCCGTATCCTGAGCAGCAGTGCATCCATGAGCTGTTCGAGGAGCAGGTGCGCAAGGCGCCGGAGGCGGTGGCGGTGGTCTTCGAGGACGAGCGCCTGAGCTACGGCGAGCTCAATGCGCGGGCCAACCGGCTGGCGCATCACCTGATCGGGCTCGGGGTCAGGCCGGACCAGCCGGTGGCGATCTGCCTGGAACGCAGCCCGGCGATGGTGGTGGGGCTGTTGGCGATCCTCAAGGCGGGTGGCGCCTACCTGCCGCTGGATCCGGCCTATCCGTCGGCGCGGCTGCGCCAGGTGCTCGACGATGCCGCGCCGCAGCTGCTGCTGGCCGATGCGGCGGGACGATCGGCGCTTGGCTGCGATGCGCTGGGGGATGTGACGGTGGTCGATCTCGAGACGGCGACACCGGCCTGGGCCGAGCTGCCGGCCTCGAACCCCGACCCGCGTGCCCTCGGCCTGAGCTCACGCCATCTCGCCTATGTGATCTACACCTCAGGCTCAACAGGCACCCCAAAGGGCGTCATGGTCGAGCATGCCCAGATAGTTCGTTTATTCGAGGCTACCGAAAGCTGGTATGGCTTCAACGAACACGACGTATGGTGCCTGTTCCATTCCTTCTCGTTCGACTTCTCAGTTTGGGAGTTGTGGGGCGCACTGCGCTATGGTGGGCGTTTGGTTCTCGTGCCGAGCCATATGGTTCGCTCTGCTTCTGACTTCCATGATCTCATCTGCAAATCCGGCGTCACAGTTCTGAACCAGACCCCCTCGGCCTTTAAAGCTCTCATGGAGGTGAAGTCTCAGAGCAGTGTTCGAAGCCGCATTCGATATGTGGTTTTTGGTGGGGAGGCTCTGGAGCCACCGATTCTGCAGCCGTGGTATGCAAGGCATTCCGATTGCGCCCCCAAACTGATCAACATGTACGGGATTACGGAAACGACCGTGCATGTCACCTATCGGCCGCTTGATCAGTCTGACACTTCCAACTCGGGTAGTCCGATTGGAGGGCGCATCCCCGATCTTCGGTTGTACGTGTTGGATCGATTTGGCCAGCCGGTTCCGTTTGGGGCGGTGGGGGAGCTTTACATTGGCGGGGCGGGGGTTGCGCGGGGCTATCTGAACCGGCCCGCGCTGACGGCGGAGCGGTTCATCGCCAGCCCCTTTGTGGAGGGCGACCGGCTGTACCGGACCGGGGATCTTGCGCGGTACTTGCCGGACGGCAATCTGGAGTTCCTGGGCCGCAACGACGAGCAGGTGAAGATCCGCGGCTTCCGGATCGAGCCCGGGGAGATTGCGGCGCGGCTTTGCGAGCACCCGTTGGTGCGCGAGGCGGTGGTGGTGGCGCAACAGGATGGCGCCGGCGACAAGCATCTTGTGGCCTATGTGGTTGCGGCGGCGGAGCATGCGGCCGAAGCTGCGGAAGTTGATCTTGCCGGCACCTTGCGGGCGCATGTCAGTGTGCGCTTGCCGGAGCACATGGTGCCGGCTGCGTTTGTGCGGCTCGCGGTGCTGCCCGTGACGCCGAACGGCAAGCTGGATCGCAAGGCGCTGCCGGCGCCGGAAGATGATGCGTATGCGCGTCGGACGTACGAGCCGCCGCGGGGCGAGATCGAGACGGCGCTGGCCGAGATCTGGGCCGAGCTTCTGGGGCTCGAGCGGGTCGGGCGCCACGACCACTTCTTCGAACTGGGCGGCCACTCGCTGCTGGCGGTACAACTGATGGAGCGTCTGCGGCGGCTGTCGCTGGGGGTGGAGGTGCGCACCCTGTTCGCCAGGCCGGTGCTGGCCGATCTGGCCGCAAGCCTTGGGTGTCATCACGAGGTGGCGGTCCCGGCCAACCTGATCACGGCAGAGAGCAGCTCGATTACGCCGCAGATGCTGCCACTGATCGAGTTGGCGCAGGAAGAGATCGACCGGATCGTCGCCACGGTGCCCGGTGGCATCGGCAACATCCAGGACATTTATGCGTTGTCGCCGCTGCAGGACGGCATCCTGTTCCATCATCTGTTGGCGACGAAGGGCGATCCGTATCTGCTGGTCTCGCAGATGGCGTTTGCCGAGCGTGGGCTGCTGGATCGCTATCTCGCCGCGGTTCAGCGGCTGGTGGATCGGCACGACATTCTGCGTACGTCGTATGTCTGGGAGGGCCTGTCGCGCCCGGCCCAGGTGGTGTGGCGGAAGGCGCCGCTGGATGTGACCGAGGTTGAGCTGGGCTCTGGCGGTCCTGGCCACGCGCAGCTCAGGAGACGGTTTGATCCGCGCCGGCACCGCATCGATCTTGGCCGGGCGCCGCTGTTGCGGTTTGTGATTGCGCGCGAGCCCGACAGCGCGCGCTGGCTGCTTTTGGAGCTGCAGCATCATCTGATCGGGGATCATACCACGTTGGAGGTGATGCATGCCGAGGTCCGGGCTGTGCTGGAGGGACGTGAGCGTGAGCTGGCAGTCCCGCAGCCGTTCCGCAACCTGGTGGCGCAGGCGCATCTCGGCGGGGACGCCAAAGCGCATGAAGAGTTCTTTCGGACGATGCTGGCGGACATCGATGAGCCGACCACGCCGTTCGGCTTAAGCGAGGTGCGCGGCGACGGCGGCGGGGTTAATGAAGCGCATCGGATGCTGCCGCAGGCGCTGCACACGCGGCTGCGCAGCCAGGCGCGGCGGCTTGGGGTGAGCCTGGCGAGCCTATGCCATCTGGCCTGGGGGCAGGTGGTGGCGCGCAGCAGCGGCCGCGAGCAGGTGGTGTTCGGCACGTTGCTGTTCGGCCGCATGCATGGGGGCGTTGGTAGCGACCGTACCATGGGCCTGTTCATCAACACCCTGCCGCTGCGGCTTGATCTTGATGGGACCGGGGTCGAGGCGAGCGTGCGGACCACGCACGCCCGGCTGGCCGAGCTCTTGGCGCACGAGCATGCCTCGCTGGCGCTGGCGCAACGCTGCAGCGGCGTTGCGGCGCCGGCGCCGCTGTTCAGCGCGCTGTTGAACTACCGCCACAACACGCCGGCGGCAATCTCCGGCGCCGGACCGGATGATGAGCTGTCCGGCGTGGAATGGCTGGGCGGGGAGGAACGCACCAACTATCCGCTGACCTTGGCGGTGGAGGATTTTGGCGAGGCGCTCGGGCTGACGGCGCAGGTGGTGGAGGGCATCTCTGCGGAGCGGGTCTGCGGCTACATGCAGCGGGCGCTCGAGCAACTGGCCGAGGCGCTGGCGCATGCGCCGAACACGCCGGTCCGCGAACTGGATATCCTGCCACCTGCTGAGCGCGCGTATCTGTTGGAGGAGCTGAACCGGACGGCGGCGCCGTATCCTGAGCAGCAGTGCATCCATGAGCTGTTCGAGGAGCAGGTGCGCAAGGCGCCGGAGGCGGTGGCGGTGGTCTTCGAGGACGAGCGCCTGAGCTACGGCGAGCTCAATGCGCGGGCCAACCGGCTGGCGCATCACCTGATCGGGCTCGGGGTCAGGCCGGACCAGCCGGTGGCGATCTGCCTGGAACGCAGCCCGGCGATGGTGGTGGGGCTGTTGGCGATCCTCAAGGCGGGTGGCGCCTACCTGCCGCTGGATCCGGCCTATCCGTCGGCGCGGCTGCGCCAGGTGCTCGACGATGCCGCGCCGCAGCTGCTGCTGGCCGATGCGGCGGGACGATCGGCGCTTGGCTGCGATGCGCTGGGGGATGTGACGGTGGTCGATCTCGAGACGGCGACACCGGCCTGGGCCGAGCTGCCGGCCTCGAACCCCGACCCGCGTGCCCTCGGCCTGAGCTCACGCCATCTCGCCTATGTGATCTACACCTCAGGCTCAACAGGCACCCCAAAGGGCGTCATGGTCGAGCATCGGGGATTGGTCAATCTGGGGTTGGCTCAGATCGTGCTTTTTGGCGTTTGTTCGAACAGCCGAGTGGTGCAGTTCGCCTCCTTTGGTTTTGATGCCAGTGCGTCGGAAATTGTCATGGCATTTGGCTCAGGAGCCGCATTGCATTTGCTTGCGGATGAGCTCCGTCAATCGACTAAAGAGCTATCGGATTATCTGCGAAACGAAGCCATCACGCATGCGACGTTGCCTCCAGCATTGCTTCAGGGAAGCCAGAATCTGGAATATTTGGCGCCGCAACTTCTCATTCTTGCTGGAGAGCTCCCGAGGGCCGAACTTATCCGAGGCCTGCCTGCAGCATCTATTGTGAACGCCTATGGACCTACCGAAGCAACAGTCTGCGCGACGACCTGGAGTTGCCCGGATGATTTTGATGGCGCAGCTGTCCCGATCGGCCGTCCGATTGCCAACACGCGAGTGTATCTGCTGGACGGTCATGGTGCGCCGGTTCCGTTTGGGGCGGTGGGGGAGCTTTACATTGGCGGGGCGGGAGTTGCGCGGGGCTATCTGAACCGGCCCGCGCTGACGGCGGAGCGGTTCATCGCCAGCCCCTTTGTGGAGGGCGACCGGCTGTACCGGACCGGGGATCTTGCGCGGTACTTGCCGGACGGCAATCTGGAGTTCCTGGGCCGCAACGACGAGCAGGTGAAGATCCGCGGCTTCCGGATCGAGCCCGGGGAGATTGCGGCGCGGCTTTGCGAGCACCCGTTGGTGCGCGAGGCGGTGGTGGTGGCGCAACAGGATGGCGCCGGCGACAAGCATCTTGTGGCCTATCTGGTGTGCGCGCCCGAGGCCGGCTCGGACGAGGAAGATGGAAGCACGTTGGCCGGCGCCTTGCGCGCGCATGTGAGTGCGCGGCTGCCGGACTACATGGTGCCCTCGGCGTTCGTGCGGCTATCGGGGCTGCCGCTGACGGTGAACGGCAAGCTCGATCGCAAGGCGCTGCCGGCGCCGGAAGATGATGCGTATGCGCGTCGGACGTACGAGCCGCCGCGGGGCGAGATCGAGACGGCGCTGGCCGAGATCTGGGCCGAGCTTCTGGGGCTCGAGCGGGTCGGGCGCCACGACCACTTCTTCGAACTGGGCGGCCACTCGCTGCTGGCGGTACAACTGATGGAGCGTCTGCGGCGGCTGTCGCTGGGGGTGGAGGTGCGCACCCTGTTCGCCAGGCCGGTGCTGGCCGATCTGGCCGCAAGCCTTGGGGTGTCATCACGAGGTGGCGGTCCCGGCCAACCTGATCACGGCAGAGAGCAGCTCGATTACGCCGCAGATGCTGCCACTGATCGAGTTGGCGCAGGAAGAGATCGACCGGATCGTCGCCACGGTGCCCGGTGGCATCGGCAACATCCAGGACATTTATGCGTTGTCGCCGCTGCAGGACGGCATCCTGTTCCATCATCTGTTGGCGACGAAGGGCGATCCGTATCTGCTGGTCTCGCAGATGGCGTTTGCCGAGCGTGGGCTGCTGGATCGCTATCTCGCCGCGGTTCAGCGGCTGGTGGATCGGCACGACATTCTGCGTACGTCGTATGTCTGGGAGGGCCTGTCGCGCCCGGCCCAGGTGGTGTGGCGGAAGGCGCCGCTGGATGTGACCGAGGTTGAGCTGGGCTCTGGCGGTCCTGGCCACGCGCAGCTCAGGAGACGGTTTGATCCGCGCCGGCACCGCATCGATCTTGGCCGGGCGCCGCTGTTGCGGTTTGTGATTGCGCGCGAGCCCGACAGCGCGCGCTGGCTGCTTTTGGAGCTGCAGCATCATCTGATCGGGGATCATACCACGTTGGAGGTGATGCATGCCGAGGTCCGGGCTGTGCTGGAGGGACGTGAGCGTGAGCTGGCAGTCCCGCAGCCGTTCCGCAACCTGGTGGCGCAGGCGCATCTCGGCGGGGACGCCAAAGCGCATGAAGAGTTCTTTCGGACGATGCTGGCGGACATCGATGAGCCGACCACGCCGTTCGGCTTAAGCGAGGTGCGCGGCGACGGCGGCGGGGTTAATGAAGCGCATCGGATGCTGCCGCAGGCGCTGCACACGCGGCTGCGCAGCCAGGCGCGGCGGCTTGGGGTGAGCCTGGCGAGCCTATGCCATCTGGCCTGGGGGCAGGTGGTGGCGCGCAGCAGCGGCCGCGAGCAGGTGGTGTTCGGCACGTTGCTGTTCGGCCGCATGCATGGGGGCGTTGGTAGCGACCGTACCATGGGCCTGTTCATCAACACCCTGCCGCTGCGGCTTGATCTTGATGGGACCGGGGTCGAGGCGAGCGTGCGGACCACGCACGCCCGGCTGGCCGAGCTCTTGGCGCACGAGCATGCCTCGCTGGCGCTGGCGCAACGCTGCAGCGGCGTTGCGGCGCCGGCGCCGCTGTTCAGCGCGCTGTTGAACTACCGCCACAACACGCCGGCGGCAATCTCCGGCGCCGGACCGGATGATGAGCTGTCCGGCGTGGAATGGCTGGGCGGGGAGGAACGCACCAACTATCCGCTGACCTTGGCGGTGGAGGATTTTGGCGAGGCGCTCGGGCTGACGGCGCAGGTGGTGGAGGGCATCTCTGCGGAGCGGGTCTGCGGCTACATGCAGCGGGCGCTCGAGCAACTGGCCGAGGCGCTGGCGCATGCGCCGAACACGCCGGTCCGCGAACTGGATATCCTGCCACCTGCTGAGCGCGCGTATCTGTTGGAGGAGCTGAACCGGACGGCGGCGCCGTATCCTGAGCAGCAGTGCATCCATGAGCTGTTCGAGGAGCAGGTGCGCAAGGCGCCGGAGGCGGTGGCGGTGGTCTTCGAGGACGAGCGCCTGAGCTACGGCGAGCTCAATGCGCGGGCCAACCGGCTGGCGCATCACCTGATCGGGCTCGGGGTCAGGCCGGACCAGCCGGTGGCGATCTGCCTGGAACGCAGCCCGGCGATGGTGGTGGGGCTGTTGGCGATCCTCAAGGCGGGTGGCGCCTACCTGCCGCTGGATCCGGCCTATCCGTCGGCGCGGCTGCGCCAGGTGCTCGACGATGCCGCGCCGCAGCTGCTGCTGGCCGATGCGGCGGGACGATCGGCGCTTGGCTGCGATGCGCTGGGGGATGTGACGGTGGTCGATCTCGAGACGGCGACACCGGCCTGGGCCGAGCTGCCGGCCTCGAACCCCGACCCGCGTGCCCTCGGCCTGAGCTCACGCCATCTCGCCTATGTGATCTACACCTCAGGCTCAACAGGCACCCCAAAGGGCGTCATGGTCGAGCATCGGGGATTGGTCAATCTGGGGTTGGCTCAGATCGTGCTTTTTGGCGTTTGTTCGAACAGCCGAGTGGTGCAGTTCGCCTCCTTTGGTTTTGATGCCAGTGCGTCGGAAATTGTCATGGCATTTGGCTCAGGAGCCGCATTGCATTTGCTTGCGGATGAGCTCCGTCAATCGACTAAAGAGCTATCGGATTATCTGCGAAACGAAGCCATCACGCATGCGACGTTGCCTCCAGCATTGCTTCAGGGAAGCCAGAATCTGGAATATTTGGCGCCGCAACTTCTCATTCTTGCTGGAGAGCTCCCGAGGGCCGAACTTATCCGAGGCCTGCCTGCAGCATCTATTGTGAACGCCTATGGACCTACCGAAGCAACAGTCTGCGCGACGACCTGGAGTTGCCCGGATGATTTTGATGGCGCAGCTGTCCCGATCGGCCGTCCGATTGCCAACACGCGAGTGTATCTGCTGGACGGTCATGGTGCGCCGGTTCCGTTTGGGGCGGTGGGGGAGCTTTACATTGGCGGGGCGGGAGTTGCGCGGGGCTATCTGAACCGGCCCGCGCTGACGGCGGAGCGGTTCATCGCCAGCCCCTTTGTGGAGGGCGACCGGCTGTACCGGACCGGGGATCTTGCGCGGTACTTGCCGGACGGCAATCTGGAGTTCCTGGGCCGCAACGACGAGCAGGTGAAGATCCGCGGCTTCCGGATCGAGCCCGGGGAGATTGCGGCGCGGCTTTGCGAGCACCCGTTGGTGCGCGAGGCGGTGGTGGTGGCGCAACAGGATGGCGCCGGCGACAAGCATCTTGTGGCCTATCTGGTGTGCGCGCCCGAGGCCGGCTCGGACGAGGAAGATGGAAGCACGTTGGCCGGCGCCTTGCGCGCGCATGTGAGTGCGCGGCTGCCGGACTACATGGTGCCCTCGGCGTTCGTGCGGCTATCGGGGCTGCCGCTGACGGTGAACGGCAAGCTCGATCGCAAGGCGCTGCCGGCGCCGGAAGATGATGCGTATGCGCGTCGGACGTACGAGCCGCCGCGGGGCGAGATCGAGACGGCGCTGGCCGAGATCTGGGCCGAGCTTCTGGGGCTCGAGCGGGTCGGGCGCCACGACAATTTCTTCGAACTCGGCGGACACTCGCTGCTGGCGGTGCAGTTGCTCAGTCGCGCAGTCGATCTCGGGATCAAGTTCAGCGCCGCCGACCTCTTCCAAGCCCCCGCTCTAAAGGAACTTGCATCGAACGTTCATTTGGAATCTCAGCCCAGCAGGTCGGGACTGATTTGTGTTCGAGAAACCGGATCGCAGCCGCCGCTGTTCTTTGTTCCCACAGGTTTGGGCGATTGCTCCTATATAGCCAGTTTGGCGCAAGAAATGGATGTCGACTGTCCTGTCTACGGTTTGCCATGGCCGCAATTCAGTGCAGCTCAATTTCCAACTGTTCAAGAGATCGCCTCGCAAGCTAGCATGGCGATTCGCGAGATCCAGCCGCGAGGTCCATATCGGTTCTCTGGATACTCATCAGGAGGAATCTTGGCTTATGCAATTGCGCAGCAGCTACTAAAGCTCAACGAAGCTGTTTCCTTCATCGGCCTAATTGACGTTGTTTTATTTGCAAATGCATCAAGGACATCACCCACCCAAATGATACAAGAAGTACTGCTGGAATCTCTCGAATTAGATGACGAGAAGTTCGAAATCCTCGACCGCTTCGCTGGACAAAATTCAATTTCCCGACTGCTTGAAAAGGCTCAGAGAATTGGGGCGATCCCTCTGGATCGTGATCTCCGCAATGACATTCTGACGTATGAAAGGGCCACGCAGTTCCAACGGGCGCTGGCCTTGTATCAAGTTCCGTCCCTTCCGGTTGAGATACACCAATTCTACGCGAACCGACCTCTTAGCCGTCGGACACGTTCTCGAAAAACTTCGCTAGGTCCAGAAGCAAGTTCGCCTTTGCGGGGTTGGGACCGGATTTTGAGTGCGGAGACCATTCATGCCGTGCCAATTCCAGGCGACCATGTGACTATGATGAGTGTCCCGGAAAACCGCCAAGTTCTGGCTCGACGCCTATCAACGACCTTAAACAGCTCATCAATGCCAGATCGTGTCCCTGAGCATGGTGTAACTGGCGGTGGGACATCGCGTTCGCCGGCGAGGGCCGGACTGGTCAGCTGGCGGTCGCCGGAAGGCTGACGCTTGGATGCTGACGCGGGCGCCTCGTGAGCTGCGCGACGCATTCGACCAAAAAGAGCTCGAGGAACCACTCAAAGTCGTCACGGCAGCTGCAGAGGATATGGGCGTACCCGTTTGAGCGGCCGTACAGGCGTTGATTGATGCTGACCTGCCCCCGAACTTTCATCCAGCGGCAATTAGAGTCTCGACTTATTTTACGCCACGAGGCGCGGGTGGAGCAACATGCGATCGGCGGAGCTGGTCGGGGTTGCGCTAAAATGGACCCGCGGAGCGGGACCGGTTGAACCGGTTTGTTTAGTTGGAAACGGATCGCTCCTGATCCCTTTCTATCACGCAGCCAGAGACTCTGTCTGCTGCAGTTGCTGTGATGGGGTGGACGCCCCTCGACGGCATCGATGTGCCAAAGTGAAGGGTGTTGAACCGTCAGAAAGAGGAAGCGTCCGTGAACGAAGTTAGCACGATTGGACTAGACTTGGCGAAACATGTTTTTCAGGCACATGGCGCAGACGCTGGCGGCGTTGTTGTTTTCCGCAAACAGCTGCGTCGTGATAATGTGCTGGCTTTCTTTGCTCAGCAGCCTGCGTGCCTGGTAGCGATGGAAGCCTGCGCCAGCGCCCATCACTGGGCTCGTGAGATTGGCAAGCTGGGTCACGCAGTGCGTCTGATTGAGCTATGGCTGATTTTGGGTGACGCGGCCTGATCAGGCGGCGTGGCTTTCAGTGTTCGGAATGACTTCGATTCCGTCGATGAACTTTACACCGGCGATGACTTTCGGCAACTGGTTCGTGCTCTTCAATCGCCGCCAGGTCTTCGATGCGGCGTCGATGAGCTTGAACACCATCAGCTTCGCAGTTTGTTGCGACAGCGATCCCTTGGTCCGCACCGTTCGGTGGCGCACCGTGGCGAAGACGCTCTCGATCGGGTTCGAGCTGCGTAGGTGGATCCAGTGCTCAGCAGGGAAGTCGAAGAAGGCGAGCAGCGCATGGCGATCCTTGATCAGGCACTCCACCGCACGTCCGTATTTGACGTGGTATTTCTCGACGAAGACGTCGATCGCGGTTTCAGCTTCGGCCCGGTGTGGGGCCAGATAGATGTTCCGCAGGTCGTTCTTCATGGGGCCCTGCACGGATTTGGCGACCTTGTCGAGTACGTTGCTCACTTTATGGCACCAGCATCGTTTGCGCGGCGGCGATCAGGGTGAGACTCCAGCGACAATCAAGGTGAGACTGCGCCGATGGGGGCGGACCGAAGGGAGGGCGTAGCCCGACCGGAGGACCGTCCCCATCGGCGTCGCGCGTTTGCGGACCCGTCTGGCGGCCGGGTGCGGCTGGTGCAAGCTGTTGATTCGTCTCGACAAGAGGGAATCGATGCCTTGCCTGGCTTCCACATCACCGACCACCAGATGAGGCTGTACATGACCTACCGACAGACACTGTCCCCCGAAGCCGCCGCGGCCAAGGCGGGGTTCTCGAAGGCAAGCGCGTATCGAATCGAGGGCGATTGTCGCCCGCCATCGCAGAAGAAGACGCCGAGGGGCCGGCGCCGGTCCGATCCGCTCGCGCAGTATTGGGAGGCCGAGATCGTTCCGATCCTGAAGGCTGCGCCCGGCATCCGCGTGATCGGCGTGCTGGACGAGTTGCGCCGACGGCATCATGACCTGAACCCGAACATCCGCCGCACGCTGGAGCGGCGCATCAACGCCTGGCGGGCGCTCAACGGCCCCGAACAGGACGTGATCTTCCGCCAGCAGCACGAGCCCGGCCGCCTGGGTCTGTCCGACTTCACCGACGTGAGCGCGCTCGGTATTACCATCGCGGGTGAGCCGCTCGATCACCGGCTCTATCACTTCCGGTTGGCGTTCTCCGGCTTCGAGCATGCCCATGTCGTGCTCGGCGGCGAAAGCTTCGTCGCCCTGGCAGAGGGCTTGCAGAACGCGCTGTGGGCGCTTGGCGGCGTGCCGCGGGAGCATCGCAGCGACAGCCTGTCGGCAGCGTTCCGCAATCTGGCCGCCGACGCACGGGAGGATCTGACGCAGCGCTACGCCGGGCTGATGGGCCACTATGGCATGGCGCCAACGCGCAACAATGCGGGCATCGCACATGAGAACGGCTCGATCGAGAGCGCGCACGGCCATCTCAAGCGGGCACTGGAAGATGCGCTGTTGCTGCGGGGGACGCGCGACTTCGCCAGTCTCGATGCGTACCGGGCTTTTGTCGACGAGATTGTCGGCCGGCGCAACGCCAACCTCGCCAAGCCGATCGCGCTCGAGAAGGAGGCATTGGCGCCGCTGCCAAAAGGCCGCACGACCGACTTCGAGGAGAAAGTGATCCCGGTGACGTCGTCAGGCGGCTTCATCCTGCGGCGCGTGTTCTACACCGTGCCTTCAAGATTGATCGGCCATCGCCTGCGTGTGCGCATCTTCGACGACCGGCTCGAATGCTTCCTTGGCGTCACACCGGTCGTAACGCTGCGGCGCGGTCGGCCTGTGTCCGAGAGCCACGGCGGTCATGTCGTGGATTACCGGCACGTCATCCATGCCCTGCGGCGCAAGCCGATGGCGCTCCTCAATCTCGTTTATCGCGACCAACTCTTCCCGCGTGCAGCTTACAAACGTCTGTTCGAGACCTTGCGGGAGCATGGTGATGACCGGCGCGCCTGCAAGGTGACGGTCGAGCTTCTGGCGCTGGCTCACGAGCGCGCCTGCGAAGCAGAACTCGCCGAGGCGATCGCGATGAATCTGGACGCCGGGCAGTTACCCGATCTTGCCGCGCTGCGCGACCGCTTCCGGCCCGAGGCGGCCTCGATCCCGCGTGTCGCCGTCAAGCTGGCGCCGCTCGACGTCTACGATGAACTCGCCTGTGTTTCGGCATGGAATAAGGACCCCGTTTTCGGGGTGATCGGCATCCAATCGGGACCCCGGGATAAGGGTCCACAGTGGCTTCCATCGAGTCATGGAAGCCGAGGTTGGGATGCTGGTGGTGGAGACGATTGGTAAGATCCGTCGCGCCTACTTTGTTGATGGTCGTCCGATCAAGGCGATCTGCCGAGAACTTGGCGTATCGCGGAAGGTGGTTCGCAAGGTCATTCGTTCTCAAGCGACGGAGTTCCGGTACGAGCGCGAGACGCAGCCGCTCCCGAAGATGGGTGCCTGGAGTGCCGAGCTTGATCGGTTGCTGGCAGGGAATGAGAGCAAGGCGGCGCGGGAACGGCTGACGCTGATCCGGCTATTCGAGGAGCTTCGCGGCCTGGGTTATGCCGGCGGCTATGATGCGGTTCGTCGATACGCACGACGGTGGAGCAAGGAACGCGGCACCTCGACAGCGTCGGCTTATGTGCCGCTGAGCTTTGCACCCGGCGAAGCTTACCAGTTCGACTGGAGCCACGAGGTCGTCCTGCTGAGCGGCACCACGGTGATGGTGAAGGCTGCTCATGTCCGGCTCTGTCACAGCCGCATGCTGTTCGTGCGGGCCTATCCGCGGGAGACGCAGGAGATGGTGTTCGACGCCCACGACCGGGCATTCGCCTTGTTCAAAGGCACCTGCACCCGCGGCATCTACGACAACATGAAGACCGCGGTGGAGACGATCTTTGTCGGTAAAGGCCGTCTCTACAATCGCCGCTTCCTGCAGATGTGCAGCCACTATCTGGTCGATCCGGTCGCCTGTACGCCAGCGTCGGGCTGGGAGAAGGGGCAAGTCGAGAACCAGGTCGGGCTGGTCCGGGAACGCTTCTTCACGCCGCGGCTGCGGTTCAAAACCCTCGACGAGTTAAACGCCTGGCTGCTCGACAAATGCATCGCCTACGCCAAGGCTCATCGCCATCCGGAGCTGACCGATCAGACGATCTGGGACGTGTTCGAAGCCGAACGCCCCAAACTCGTTCCCTATGCCGGCCGCTTCGACGGCTTCCATGCGGTGACGGCATCGGTCTCGAAGACCTGCCTGGTGCGCTTCGACAACAACAAGTACTCGGTCGCAGCCAGCGCAGTCGGACGACCGGTCGAGGTTCAAGCCTATGCCGATCGCATCGTGATCCGTCAGGATGGACGTATCGTTGCCGAGCACCCGCGATCATTCGGTCGCGGCGAGACGGTCTACGACCCTTGGCACTATGTGCCCGTGCTGGTGCGCAAGCCCGGTGCCTTGCGTAATGGCGCTCCCTTCAAGGACTGGGTGCTGCCCGCAGCGATTGAGCGTGTACGGCGCAAACTCGCCGGTGCCGACGATGGCAATCGACAGATGGTCGACATCCTCAATGCGGTGCTGACAGACGGATTGCCCGCGGTGGAAGCCGCCTGCGCCGAGGCGGTCGCTCATGGGGGAGTGTCAGAAGTTTTGTGTAAGAGCGTCTCTGTGAGGGGTTTGCGGGGTCAGCGGACTGACCCCATAGGGTCAGTCCGCTGAGCCTGCAAAGCGCTCGCCGAACTGGATGGCAAACTGGCCCATTGCGGCCGTCCATGCAACCGGTCGTCGCCAATGGATGCCGGCATTTCTGATGGCGAGGTAAAGCAGCTTCATCGCCGCCTCGTCGTTGGGGAAGCTGCCGCGTGTTTTGATGATCTTGCGCAGCGAACGGTTCAGCGCCTCGACCGTGTTGGTGGTATAGATCATTTTGCGTATCTCCGGCGCGAAGGCGAAGAACGGAATGACGTGCTCCCACGCCCGGCGCCAGGCCGCCCCGATCGCGGGATAGCGCTTGCCCCACTCGGCTTCGAAGTCCTCGAGCCTGAGCAGAGCGGCGTCGGCATTCTCGGCATGATAGATCGCCTTGATCGAGGGAAGGATCGCCTTGCGATCCTTCCAGGACACGAAGGATAGGCTGTTGCGGATCAAATGCACGATGCAGGTCTGGACCATCGCCTTGGGAAAGACGCTGTTGATCGCCTCGGGAAAGCCCTTCAGACCGTCGACGACGGCGATCAGGATGTCGGCGACGCCGCGGTTCCTCAGATCGTTCATGACCTTGAGCCAGAATTTGGCGCCTTCGGTTTGCTCGATCCAAAGCCCGAGCACGTCTTTCTCGCCCGATGCAGTGATGCCCAGCACGACGTAGACTGCCTTGTTCTTGACCATCCCCTCATCGCGAATCTTGACCCTGAGCGCGTCGAAGAAGACCACCGGATAGATCGCTTCCAGCGGCCGGCTCTGCCATTCGCGGACCTCGTCGAGAATCGCGTCGGTGACCTTGCTGATCAGATCGGGGGACACCTCGGTGCCGTAGAGCTCGGCCAGATGGCCCTGGATCTCCCGTACCGTCATGCCCCGCCCGTAGAGACTGATGATCTTCTCGTCGAAGCCGTCGAAGCGGGTCTGGCCCTTCGCGACGATCACCGGTTCGAACGTGCCGGCGCGGTCGCGCGGCACCTCGATCTCGATCTCGCCGTCGTCCGTCAACAGCGCTTTGCTGCTTGTGCCGTTGCGGCTGTTGCCCGACCCGCGGCCCGCCGGGTCGCCCTTCTCATAGCCAAGGTGGTGGGTCAGCTCCGCACCCAGTGCGCGCTCCAGAAGCGCCTTCTTCAGTCGTCTGAAAAGCCCGTCTTCGCCGGCTAAGTCTTCTGGCTTGAGGCTGCCCCCGGCAAGAAGCTGGTCCAAAATCTCAGGTGAAAAATCCGTAGCCATGTGAGTCTCCTGTCAAAGGTAAACTCACAGAAACCATCTTACACCGAGTTACTGACACCCTCGCTCATGGCGTTCATTCCGCCGATGTCGTTCTCAATATCCTGGCCCGTCAACGTGAACCCGCCCCACCGGCCAACATCATGACGCCGGCCGCACTGACGCTCCGTCATGCACCGATCGCCGATTGTGCCCGCTACGACAACCTCCGGAGGACCATCTGATGGAACGAACCCAAATCTTCGACCTCATGGGCGAACTCAAGCTCTACGGCATGAAGGCTGCCTTCGACGAGATCATGGCAACTGCCGTTAAGCGCCAGCACGAACCTCAGCGCATTGTCGGCGACCTGCTCAACGCCGAGATCAACGAGAAGCAAGCCAGGTCGATCAAATACCAGCTCACCATTGCCAAGCTGCCGCTCGCCAAGGACATCGCCGACTTCCAGTTCGACGGCACGCCGATCAATCAGACTCTCGTCAATGATCTCGCTGACGGCGGCTTCATCGCCCAACAACGCAACGTCGTGCTGGTTGGCGGCACCGGTACAGGCAAAACACACCTGGCCATTGCCGTCGCCAGAAGTTGCATCCGCAATGGCGCTAGAGGACGCTTCTACAACGTCGTCGACCTCGTCAACCGGCTCGAGACCGAAACCCGCAACGGTCGGCAGGGACGGCTCGCCGAGCATCTGACCCGCATGGACTTCATCGTCCTCGACGAGCTGGGCTATCTGCCGTTCGCGCAATCCGGCGGTCAGCTCTTGTTCCATCTCATCAGTCGGCTCTACGAGCGCACCTCAGTCATTGTCACCACAAATCTTGCGTTCGGCGAATGGCCGAGCGTGTTCGGCGATGCCAAAATGACCACCGCGCTACTCGACCGATTGACCCATCACTGCGACATCGTCGAGACCGGCAACGACAGCTGGCGATTCAAAAGCCGCGACGATGTTCAAACAACCCGCGCTCGCGCCGTCTCCGCAACCCCGACCAGCTCCGACGACCCGAGCGCTACCAGCAGAGCACGCCGATCAAAGGGGTCCCTTTTGGAGGCCGATAGGGGGTCCCAGTCAAACGCCGATTGACATGTTGCTCCGAATCTGTCGGGTTCGGAGGGGTAAAAGCCACCATCGCCGGGCCGGCGCGACTAATGAAATTATGAGTGCGATTCGGGCTCGCGGGGGTGAGTCGGGGCAAAATGGCTCCGGAAACGGTCGTGGAACACGGAAAAACGGGCTCCGGACCCTAATAAAAGTATGAGTGCAGCGTCGGCCGTTCATAAATGTCCAGCTTAGCCATAGTGTTGAAGTTGTTGATGAATTACCTTGAGAGAGGTCCGATTCGTGAGAGACTGTTAACACCTCGTTAACCATTACCCTCTTGCAGGGGCATGCTTCGATGGTACCGTCACGGATAGATCGGGCATTCGCCTGATTTTCCGTGATGAGAGATTCCAACGTGAGCCCTGCTGCCGAGCACGCGCGAAAGCTGATTCCTTCGGTCGACGAGATTATCGGAGCTCAAGCCGATCTCCTCAGCTCGCAGCTTCAGGCTATGAGTGAGGCGCTCTTTCCCCCCACCTCAAAAAAGGTGCTTCGCAAGTTTACTTCTGGGGAAGCAGCGCGGTTAATTTCCATCTCCGACTCGACCTTGAGAAAGATGACCCTAGCCGGCGAGGGCCCTCAACCCGATCTCGCGAGTAATGGGCGGCGCCTTTATACGTTGGCGCAGATCAATGAGATACGCCAACTACTCGCCGAGTCGCTTCGCGGCCGCGATAGGATCGACGTGGTTCCCCATCGCCGCCCGGGTGAACACCTGCAGGTGGTCGCCGTGACCAACTTCAAAGGCGGTTCTGGCAAGACAACGACATCAGCGCACCTCGCTCAGTATCTGGCCCTCCAAGGGTATAGGGTTCTGGCGGTCGACCTCGATCCCCAGGCAAGCCTCTCTGCTCTTTTGGGCGTGCTTCCCGAGACGGAAGTTCTCGCCAACCAGACCCTGTATGCGGCGATCCGATACGACGACCACAAGAAGTCGTTGAAGGAGGTCATTCGCACGACCTATTTCGATGGGCTAGATCTTGTCCCCGGTAATCTGGAGCTGATGGAGTTCGAGCATACGACGCCGAAGGCCCTCACCTCTGGTGGTCAAATGCGCGATGGCCTGTTTTTTACGCGCGTTGCCAAGGCTATCGATGATGTCGCGGATCAGTATGACATCGTCGTCATCGATTGCCCCCCTCAGCTTGGCTTCCTGACGCTGAGTGGACTTTGCGCGGCGACGGCCATGGTCGTAACCGTGCATCCCCAGATGCTCGATATCGCTTCCATGAGTCAGTTTCTCCTGATGACGCGCGATCTTCTTGGCGTGGTTCGAGACGCCGGCGGTGAGCTCAAGTACGATTTTGTCCGCTATTTGCTGACTCGCTTTGAGCCGCAGGACGCCCCGCAGACCAAGGTGGCGGCGCTCTTGCGCAACATGTTTGATGACTTTGTTCTGACCAATACGATGGTCAAATCCGCCGCGGTTTCGGATGCGGGACTGACGAAGCAGACACTCTACGAGATCGGTCGAGAAAGCCTGACGCGGTCGACATATGATCGCGCCATGGAGTCACTTCAGGCCGTGAATGGAGAGATTGAAGGGCTCATCAAGGCCGCGTGGGGGCGAGCATGACCACCGCCTCAAGCTCTTTTGGTGCGCCGGGATCCGGTTCCACCATCGGGTTGTTGGGAGCTCCCAACGCGATCACTGCCCTTCCCCCGAATAAGGATCATTTGGCCCGTTGGCTTCTTGCTGTTGGGAGCTCCCAACACCCGGGGCGTGGCCTTTTGCGCAAGGCAGGAGGTCGCGTATGAGCCGGAAGGATGCGATCAATTCCCTCTTTCTGAAAAAGCCCGAAGCTGCGTCGACGCCACAGGTGAAGCATACCGATCGGGTCCGCACAGGCGCGATCGCTGCAATGGGCTCTTCGCTCCAGGAAATGACCGAGGGGGCTAGAGCTGCCGAGCGGCTGCAACAGCAAATAGCCGCCGGCGAGACAGTTATCGCACTCGATCCCGGGCAAATTGACGGGTCCAGGATTGCCGATCGAATTGCCATCGACGTCGATCCGGGTTTTGAGGCGCTGGTTTCCAGTATCTCCGAATACGGGCAGCAGGTGCCGATCCTTGTTCGCCCGCATCCCGAGAAAATTGAGCGCTTCCAGATTGCTTATGGCCGTCGACGGCTTCGCGCTGCGGTCCGGCTGGGTCAATCGGTCAAGGCGATCGTTCGAAGTCTGTCTGACGCCGATCTCGTCATCGCCCAAGGGCGCGAGAATCTTGATCGCGCCGATCTGTCGTTCATCGAGAAGGCGTTTTTCGCAAAGCGCCTCGAGGATGCCGGTTATGATCGCGCAACGATCATCGCGGCCCTTTCAACCGACAAAGCGGATCTTAGCCGGTATATTGCGATTGCGCGTCGTATCCCCGAGCAGTTCGTCTTGCGCATCGGGCCGGCTCCAAAAGCCGGCAGGGCCCGGTGGCTCGGCCTCGCCGAGAAGCTGGACGACGGGAAGGTCGTCACCGCAATCGAGAGCCTCCTGAACGCTCCCGAAGTCGTCGGTCTCGACAGCGATAGTCGGTTTCAGGCTGTGTGGAAGGCCGTCGACAAGCAGCCGAAAAGTACAGCCAAGCGATCCGATGTATGGGTTACGCAGGCAGGCAAACGAGCAGGGCGCGTCGAACGCTCAGCGGGCAAGACCGCGTTGGTGTTCGACGAGAAAGTAGTGCCGGAGTTTGCGACGTGGGTTTCGTCTCGGTTGGACCAACTTTACGCGGAATTCGCGGCCGCAAAGGAAGAGGAGGCGCCAACTAAGAAGGAGTGAATTCGTCGTGATGACGGCGAGGCGCATATGCATCGCCTGGCACCACGCAAACCGCAAAGAAAAAAGGCCCCCGAAACGGATTCCGGAAGCCCTTTCTCACTAGTTTGGCGACTTTGAGAATCGCACTTCCCCGAATCGCAGTCAAGAGCTCGCGCTGAGCTTAGCGCCGTTTTGGCGAGCGGATTTTCTTTGCCTGACACATAGGTGAAGGAAAAATGCAGACGCACATTACAACGACGCCCTTCGGGCGGCGGCCGATGACGCTCGGCCAAATCTCAAATCAGATGGCTGCACGGACTGCGAAGCCCGAAGCGATCGTGCACAAGTGGCAGGTCTTCCAGAATATCCGGGAGGCGAGGGAACTTCTCGGCGCGACGGATCGATCGCTGACGATTCTCAACGCGCTCCTGACCTTTCATCCGGAGACGGCGCTCACGGGGGGTGCCGAGATCGTGGTCTGGCCCTCAAACGTGCAGCTCATGGCGCGGGCCAACGGCATGCCGGCGACGACGCTGCGGCGTCACATCGCTGTGCTGGTCGACTGCGGTTTAGTCGTCCGGCGCGACAGCCCGAACGGCAAGCGCTTCGCCAGAAAGGGCAGGGACGGGGAGATCGAACAGGCCTACGGCTTCGACCTCTCTCCGATCGTGGCGAGAGCCGAGGAATTCAAGGACCTGGCTGAGGCTGTCCGGGCCGAGAAGAAAGCCTTCCGTGTCGCAAAGGAGCGTCTCACGCTGCTGCGGCGGGACATCGTCAAGCTGATTGACGCCGGCATTGAGGAGGGGGTTCCCGGCAACTGGGGCAAGGTTCAGCAGGACTACCAGACGATTATCGGTCGGCTGCCACGATCGGCGCCCAGGCAGGTCCTGGATGACATCTGCGTGGACCTGCACGGCCTCTACACAGAGATACGTGAGGCCCTGGAAACATTCACGAAATCACAGAATCCGGACGCCAATGAGTCCCATTCTGGTCGTCACATACAGAATTCAAATCCAGACCCTAATTTTGAATCTGAATATAGTCCTGCAAAAAGAAAAGAAGCGAGCGGCGCCGTCGAGGAACCCGACAACGTTCAGAGCTTGCCGAAGCGTGAGCTGCCCTTGGGAATCGTGCTCGATGCCTGCCCGAACCTGCTGGAATTGGCGCGAGGCGGCGAAATCCGGCACTGGCGCGACTTCCTGGCAGCGGCGGAGATTGCTCGGCCGATGCTGGGGATCAGTCCCAGCGCCTGGCGCGAAGCGCGTGAGGCCATGGGTGAACAGCATGCGGCGATCACGCTGGCTGCGATCTACCAGCGGGCGGATCAGATCAACAGCGCCGGAGGGTATCTCCGCAGCCTGACCGACAGGGCGAGGGACGGTAAATTCTCGACCTGGCCGATGGTCATGGCGCTGCTGCGGGCGAAACTCGACGCGCAGAAGACGGCGGGGAATGCCGGCGAACCTCGATCCGAAGGCTCGGTTGGCGCCGGGACCGGCCTCCGCGTGTCGGAAGCGCTGCTGAAAAACCTGCAAAGGCCGAAATCGCGATGAGGGCCGAGTTCATCTTCCACGGAAGCCGCGGCGCTACGCCAGATCCGTTTCGGCGAAATCATTGCCCTTGTAGAGCAGGGGCACGTGATAGGCCTTGGCGCCGGCATAGGCGAAGCAGTCGCCGAAATTCAGGTCCGCCTTGTGGCCGACCACCTTCCCGTAGCGTTTGGCGGCATCCACAGCCTTTCGGCCGATATCGGCTGAAACCATGATCTCCTTGATCCCGAAATCCTCCAAGAACGTTGCGACAGCCGACTGTGAGGTTTCGATGAAGTGCACAGGCGCTGGCTTACCCTGCATGCCATTCTCGTCCGCCTTCTTCCGGGCGAGGCTGATCACGGCCTCATAGACGGTCGGCGGCGACACCAGTAACTGGGACGAGGAGCTATCAAGCCGCGCCAGCAGATCCCCGGCGTCATTTTCTTCTCCCAGGATGGCCACGATCGCGGAGGCATCGATATACATCAGATGTCGCCCCACATGTCGTCGGTGAAGGTTTTCATGTCGAAGGAGCCGCCACCCGGCCCCATTGTCCTGGCGATGGCAATGCTCGCTGCCGCGCGCTCGCTTGCCGGCTGTTTCTCACGGACGCGCTGCAGCTCATGCTCGAGCGCGAGACGCACAGCCTCGGTCTTGGTCCTGGCCTTTGTGGCCGCCTGCAGCTTCGCCGCAAGGGCGTCGACATCATCATCACGAATGAACAGAGGCATGAGATATCCCTTTTGAGATATCTGAATATCACGAATTGAATATCTACGCCAGCAGAATGAGATATCTTGGCCTCAGTCGAGCCAGTTTTCGACAATCAGGCCGTCGACACGGCTGAACTCGCCGACATTGGCGGTCACCAGGGTCGCACCGATTGAGATGGTGTGTGCGGCGATGAGGAGGTCGTTGCGGCCAATGGTTCGCCCTTCCCGTTCGAGATTGGCACGAATGGTTGCGTATGCTGCGTCGGCTGGCTCTTCCAGCGGAAGGACGGGAACCACCGACAGGATGTATTCGACCCGTTCCAGCAGCGGTGCCGATCCCTTTTTTGCGCAGCCATATCGCAACTCCGCGGCAACGACGATGCTGGTGCAGACGTTTCCGTCACCGACGCGTTCCAGGTGTTTCGCGGCCTTGCCGCCAGGATTGCGCACGAGGTCGCTGATAATGTTTGTGTCGAGCAGGTAGCGCGTCAAAAAATGTCCTCGGGCGTGACCGGGGCGTCCTCGATGTCAGGAAACTCCTCATTGAGGGGAGACCAACTCGCCAGCAAACTGAGCAAGCCTGTGCTCGATCGCACCGGCTCGATAACGAGGCGATCGCCTTCGCGGCTGATGACGGCACGCTCTCCGGGAAGCTCGAACTCGGCCGGGATACGGATCGCCTGACTGCGGTTGTTGCGAAAGAGCCGAACCTCCTTCGCGGCTGGTTGATGGGCTCGAACCATGCGTCGTGCCTCCTCGTTTCGTTTGTATATGTTTGTATATGCCAGATGGTCGGCTCTTGCAAGGTCGCCGTCGTTGACGAAGGAACCGGCCCGTAGAGGAAGGGAAATCAAAGGCCTGCCGCCTTGGTCAGATTGACGCGGAAGCGGTCGCGGCGCCGCTGATAGCGCCGGGTCATCTCGGCGCTGGCATGGCCCAGCTGCTTCTGCACGTAGCGCTCGTCGACCTCGGCCGAGGAGGCGAGGCCGGCACGGAGGGAATGTCCGGCGAATTTCTCCTCCCGTTCGCCTTCGGGGAGATCGCCGCGGACGCCGGCGGCAAGGGCCGCGCGCTTGACGAGGCGGGCGACCTGCTGGTCGGTGAGGCGATCCGGCCCGACGTCCTTGCCTTCACCCCGCACACGGCGGAACAGTGGGCCATGGCCGATCCGGGCCAGTTTCAGCCAGATCTGCAGGGCGACGATAGGGCAGGTGGCGTCCGACGAGCCGCGCCCGATCTCAACCTCGCGCCAGCCGGTCTTGCCGCGCAGGGTGACGATCATGCCCTTGTCGAGAATCTCGACCCAGCCACGGCCGTCCTCGGTGTCGTCGCGATGGAGGTCGAGGCCGACGATCTCGGAACGCCGCAGGCCCCCGGCGAACCCCAGCAGCAGCATGGCGCGGTCCCGCAGGCCGCGGAGCGTGCCCCGATCGAGCGTCTCCAGCATGGCGATCACGTCCTCCGGCAGAACGGCTTCCTTCTGCCGGGGAGGGGCGGCATGGGTGTTACGAATGCCGGCCAGCACGGTCGCGATATGCCGGTCCGCGCGGTCGAGCGGCGTGCCGCGCTGGGCGTAGGTCCAGGTCAGCGCCGACAGCCGGCGTTCGATCGTCGCGACCGAATTCGCCTTGCGGTCAGCCGTCGCCGCGCCCGAGGCGCAGGCCGTGATGTAGAGGCCGACCGTCTGCGGGGAGGGTGGAAGGACCTCGATGCCTTGGCGTCGGCACCAGCCCGCAAAGTGCCGCCAGTCGGAGGCGTAAGCCCGGCGGGTGTTGGCCGAACTCGCGGCGTCGACATAGCCACGGGCGCGATTAGCGAGTTGCTCAAGATGGACCGGCACGCGGGATTCTGCGGCCAGGAGAGGGGAGGGGAGACCGCGGCGGATCTCGCCCGGCACCGCCTCGTCGCCGGCAAAATCGACGGCCGGCGCCGGGCCCTCAGGCAGCGCGGAGGCGTCTGGAGCACGACCTTCGGGGTCCTGGACGGCGATTCCGGGTGTCGTTCGCGTTTCATTGGCGGACGGCAAATCATTGATCTGGAACGAATCGAACTTTGACTTCATTGGCGGATTCTAGCCGAATCAGCGGACCAAGCTGCCGAGCGATGCATAATGGTGCACGAGATTTCGTCCGCGCGCTCGATTTGCGTGAATTTTGGCGTTCCGCTCGACGAGAGAGGCCATCTCCAGGCCGGGGTCCGGGAATTGGGCGCGAACCCGGTCCGCGCAATGAACGCGAATTCTCGTCGATCTGACGCCAAAAGGAGGCCGTCCGGCGATGAAACGCGAGCCACACCCGGCATTCTCTCTATAAAGAGCAAAACGACCGATAATGCAACATTATCGGTCGTTGTTATCCGCCGACAGGCACGGCGGTTTTATCGAAATAAATGGTCACAAGCGCCGTCATTTGTTACCCTTAGCCATGCTCTCTCGCGCGCGAATCATCCCCGAGCCCCCGCCGACCGTCCCGCCTGTGCCTAGCTGGGCGCGGCAGGGCTCGTCCGCCCAACCGGTTGACGATGCGATGTTTTTTGCCGGCGGCGCGCTTGCTGCGGTCCACCCGATCGCCCGCAGCGAGCATCCCCTCGGTCAGCTCTGGCGCCAACGCCTGGCGCTCGCCAACGCCGCCGTCCTCGCTCGCCAGGGTGGCCGCACCGAGGACGAAGCGGCGTTGCGTGACGCCTGGTATCTGCGCCGCGAGACCGACGACCCGGGGCCGGGCGGATGCATCCTCAAGGCCTGGCGGTATCTCGGCGAGCAGGCCGCCATGGCGCCGACGGACTGGATGCTTACCTTGTCCTCGCTGTTCGAGCTGCGCTTCAATGAAGCGCTTGAGGACGTCGTCACCGCCGCGGCGAAATTGGCGGCAGGACAGAGAAGCGCCGTCGCGGCCGCTGCCGAGATCGCGGCGATAAGCCTGCGCGTCGTCCCCGACAGCGAACCGCTCGCCTTGTGGCTCGCAGACATTGTGCTCGCCCATCGCTTGAAATGGCCGATGGCGGTGCCGCTGCTCGCCGGCCAGCTGCGCCGCGCCGAGCTGCGCGCGGCCGGCAAGGCCGGCGGCCCCGACGAGACCTGGGCGAGGACTTGCGCGCTGGCCTATGCGCGCGCCGCTGCTGCTGCCGTCGATCTCTACGCCGACCTCGTGCGGCGCGCCCATCGGCTACTTGCCTCCGCGCCGAAGTTGCGGGCCAAGGATGCCGACATGATGGTGGCGATCCTGCTGATGGAGGACGCCCAGGCGGCCGGCGCCGGCAGGACCGCGAGTGACCGCAGCACACGGCGGCTATTCGAGCGGCTGGTCTCGCTCGGCGCGGTGCGCGAGCTGACCGGCCGCCCCACCTTCCGACTGTATGGGCTCTGACATTTTGGGAGGGTGATTTGGGGCGGCGCGCGCGGCCAAAAGAGGATCTCGACATCGAGCTGGCCGAGCTGCCGCCGGAGCTGCGCTGGCGCGAATGGATGGGCCGCGTCGAGGCGGTGATCTTCGCCTCGCCCGCGCCGGTGACGCGCGAGGTTCTGGCGCGCGTCGTCGGCCGCGACTGCAGCATTGACCTTCTGATCGACGACATCCGTGATGAGCTGCGCGGCCGGCCCTACGAGCTCGTTGCCGTCGCTGGCGGCTGGCAGCACCGCACCCGGAAAAACTTCGCCGAAACGATCCGGGCTGCGATCGGCGCTCCCGGCGACGGCAAGGCGTTGTCGCAGACCGAAGCGCTGATCCTTGCTTGCATCGCCTACTACCAGCCGATCAATCGCACCGAATTGTCATCCTTCTTCGGCAAAGAGGTCAGCCGCGATACCATCGCCCGTCTGCGCGGACTGGAGTTCATCGCTGCCGGGCCGCGTAGCCCCCAGCCCGGCGCGCCCTACACCTATGTGACGACGAAGGCGTTCCTGTCGCACTTCGGCCTGGAGACGCTGCGCGATCTTCCGGACATGGAGATGCTCGAGGAGGCTGGCCTGCTCAGCAAGGACAAAATGCTGGCGGGGGAGTTTCCTGTGCTGGCGTCGGACGAGGCCGACCAACTCGAGGCGGACCGAGACGAAGACGATCATGTGACTTGAATCGCTGCCGAGGAGTTTTCGACAATGCATTGACCGACGAGCAGTCGCCTCGTTTTCTGTGATCTCCTTGCGCTTCATGCGCAGCAACTACGCGAGCCGGCGCTGCTTACATGCATTGACGAGATATTTTCCCGGTGGGTTTGCCCTTGGGGCCGCGCGCGGGGGCGCCTGACTGGCTCACTCGCTTTCTCGTCAGCAGCGAAAGAGGCTGGTCCTTGAGCAGCTAAAGCGGCCGTAAGCAGTCGTAGCAGCGCCGGCCAGCGCATTGCGCTGCTGGCCGGACTCTGCCCGTCGGAGGGGGCGTCATCGTAATTGATTCTCATTGCAACAGCTTGTTGTTCGGATAAGCCTTCGGAAAGCTGACGAAACCCTCGGGGACTCGGTAATGCGCAGGGCGTCGTCTGACGTCCCGCGCCTTTGTCGCCCAAAGCAGAACTCAGCGCTCTAAAAGATTGCAATTGGCGTTGCCGACGATCACTGTCCGCTCGATTTGCTCCGGACAATCCTGCAACCACGCAAAGACATCTTCGAGCCTATAAGGCGTTACGACTTCACGAGCACCCGGCTTGATGTCTGGACCTTCTATCAAATAGAAGCGCCCTTCCGCCGTCCTGACCATGCGGTCCCGTATTTCACCCTCGACCCCCGTGGTCGGGTCGAAATTCGACAATACGCGCGTTGCAAAGTTGAACGCTCCGTCAAGTTGACGACGCGCTGTCCGCTTCGGCTTCGCTCGACGTCGCTTGGTTGCGCACTTAAGCTTGCGGCCCGACACCTGTCTCTTGAACATCTGTACTCCTTTGCGATGCTCCGCCGCGGATTCCGCGAGCGTGCTCTTCGCTCGCCGCCATCGCAATATGGCCAATTGAAAGAGCCCGTGCTGATCAGTCGATACGTTTCTAGCCAGCGGCTGTGACATTTGTAAGATTACAAACGCTCGCGAGTTTGGCGCGGCCCGTTGGAATGATGCTTCAGCTAGCCTGCACACTCCGACCGCCACCACTTCGCACCGATTGACCGAATGTGCGCGTGAGAGCCTTGGCGACGACGTTGCCGGACGACACCGCCAAGGTCAACGGATAGCCCCTTAGATGGCTCGTACCAGCATGTGGGCCATGTCGGCCAAACTTGGGCAGGGTAGCCCCCGTCAGCCGCGCGTGCCCATCCTTGGCGGCTCATCGACCGAACGAATGATTGAGCTGCGCTTGCCTCAGACTGTGCAAGTGAACCGCGGCTGGAGACCGGATAGCCGCATCTCGTCCGGCCATCTCGCCGCGTCCATCTGGACGTTGTGCGAGCACCGGTAGTCGTTGCAAACGTCGGTCAAGCCGTCTCCAGCCGCTGCTTAATCTGCTCGGCTTGTTCCTTCGTCAGCTTCTCAGCCAAGCTGTAATCCTTCAGTTGGGCCGCCCCCTTGCGATCCCGATCATAAACCATCCAGTCGACGCTTCCTCTTCGTACGAGGAACCTAGCCTGTATCGGTGCCATGTAATTCACCGTAAACTCCGTCACCAATATGAACGACCGCAATAATATTCGCGAAGAATATCTAGCACCCGGTCTGCGATGCTTCTGTGAACTTACGCACACACACACACACACCGGAGCCCAGATATAGATACTTCGACCAACGCCAATCAGCCGAAAGCCCCTCGAAGATCCCGCCTGAGGTCGTGACTTACTCTAACTCAAATCTTGGCCGCAACTCACTGCAAATACGTTCGAGCCGAGAATGTAACTCACAGAGATCCTCCGGCGCCGCTACCACAGTTGTGCGAAACCCGAGCTGCCTGTCCTCGCTGACCTGAAAGAAGTTGGTCAGTCCAAACCGTTCTAGGATCAATTCATGAAGCTGGTCTTTGGTGATCTTTTGCTTTTGTAACGCCATTGAAAAAGCCGATGCTAAGATTGTCTCCTTTTGCTTCTTCCGCAGCGCAACTGCAAGGCGCTCGTTGCGGCACCCGTAATTGCCCGGGGGGCGATTGTGAATCGACGCTGAACATTGACCCCGCACGCGCGAAGTCAATCAAGCACTTGGACGCCGATCGGCGTCCGGACCCCACGCAGATTCACACTGGTGGCGCTATGGGAGGCCTCGGATCGGATCTGCGGCAAGCGGCTCAGGGTAATGATTCCGACGTTGCTGCCTTCGCTGGAGCGGCATGGCCGGCTCAAGCTCGGACCAGGCCGATCGAGCACTGGTGCTCGGCGTCAGCGCAGCCACGATTGATCGGCTGCTGGTCGAGACCAAGGTTGCCGCGGCCGGCGGTAACCGCAAAGCGAAATCACGACTGGCTGGTCTCCTTTACAGTTCGATTCTTACACCGCTCGGCGGCTACCGACACATATCGCCGGACGCCCATTGATCGGCCATGCAGTCGCGCTATGCATGTCAACCCGGTGGGCTCCGAAGGGGGTTGACCGCCGTGGTGGCTTGCCAACGACGATCCAACTGAGCAAATTGGGTTCGGGGAAGAGAGCTGTCCGCAAATGGTGCTCTCAGCGACGGAACAGATGATGCGACGATCCGCATGAAACCGCAGCCGGAACCATCAAGTCGGGAAGTTCTTGCTGGCCTTGTTGAGCGCGTCACATACCACAACGACGGGAATGGCTACTGCGTTTTGCGGATCAAGGCGCGCGGCCACCGCGAACTGGTCACTGTAGTCGGGCACGCCGCGGTGATCTCCGCTGGCGAGTGGATTACCGCATCGGGCGAATGGGTCAATGACCGCACCCATGGCCAACAGTACAGGGCGAAGTTCTTAAAGACCTCGGAACCGACATCACTCGATGGCATCGAGAAATACCTCGGCTCCGGAATGATCCGCGGCATCGGGCCAGTCTATGCCAAGAAGCTGGTGCGCGCCTTCGGCGAGAAGGTGTTCGATACCATCGAGGCGGAGCCCGAACGCCTGCGCGAGGTAACGGGCATCGGCCCGGTTCGGGCCAACCGGATCACGGCCGCCTGGGCTGAACAGAAGATCGTTCGCGAAATCATGGTCTTCCTGCACAGCAATGGCGTCGGCACAGCCCGGGCGGTGCGCATCTATAAGACCTATGGTGCGGACGCCGTACAGGTCATGACCGAGAACCCCTACCGCCTCGCGCGTGACATTCGCGGCATCGGCTTCAAGACTGCCGACGCAATCGCGATGAAACTCGGCATCGAAAAGACCGCAATGATCCGGGTTCGGGCCGGGATCTCCTATGGGCTGACCGAGGCGATGGACGAAGGGCACTGCGGTTTGCCGACGGATGAACTGGTGCCGCTTGCCGAGAAGCTGCTTGAGGTCCCGGTGGAACTGGTGCGCATTGCGCTTGATCTCGAACGGACAGCAGGCACAGTCATCGCGGACAGCGTAGGCGAAACGTCATGCGTATTTCTGGCGGGCCTGCATCGGGCGGAGCGTTCGATTGCCGAGCGACTGATCCGGCTTGCGAATGGCACACTGCCCTGGCCATGGATCAATCCCGACAAGGCACTGCCTTGGGTCGAGCAACGGATCGGGCTTACCCTTGCCGAAAGCCAGGTCGCTGCGATCCGGCTCGCATTGATGTCCAAAGCGTTGGTCATGACCGGCGGTCCTGGTGTCGGCAAGACCACCATCGTCAAAGGTATTCTCCGCATTCTCGCAGCAAAGGGCGTGAGGCTCCTGCTATGCGCGCCGACCGGCCGCGCCGCCAAGCGCATGACCGAGGCGACCGGTTTTGAGGCTAGGACGATCCACCGGCTGCTGGAGGTTGACCCCAAGGGCGGCGGCTTCAAGCGCGGCGAAGACAATCCGCTCGACTGCGACCTGCTTGTTGTCGACGAAGCCTCAATGGTAGACGTCATGCTGATGCAGTCACTCATCAAGGCCGTGCCAGACAAGTCTGCCCTTTTGATCGTCGGCGACATCGACCAGCTTCCTTCGGTTGGGCCAGGCCAAGTGCTGGCCGACGTCATCTCATCCGGTGCTGTGCCGGTGGTGCGTCTCACCGAGGTGTTCCGGCAGGCCGCGCAAAGCCGCATCATCATCAGCGCACATCGCATCAATCAGGGGGCCATCCCCGATCTCAGCCTGCCCGGCACGGATAGCGATTTCTACTTCGTGCAAGCGGGCGATCCAGAAACCGCCGTACAGCGTATCATCGAGTTGGTGAAGACACGGATCCCCAATCGCTTCGGCCTCGACCCAATTCGGGACATTCAGGTTCTGTGTCCAATGAACCGGGGCGGCGTCGGTGCGCGCTCGCTAAACATTGAACTGCAGGCGGCTCTGAACCCCGCCGGCGAGCGCAAGGTCGAACGCTTCGGTTGGACGTTCGCGTCCGGCGACAAAGTGATGCAGATCGAAAACGATTACGACAAGGAGGTCTATAACGGTGACATCGGTTATATCGACGATGTCAGTTCCGAAGACAGCGAACTCACCGCAAGCTTCGACGGCCGCTCGGTCATTTATGAGTTTGGCGAGCTCGACACGCTGGTGCCGGCTTACGCAGCAACTATCCATAAGAGCCAGGGTTCGGAATACCCTGCCGTAGTGATCCCGGTGATGACGCAGCACTACACCATGCTGCAACGAAACCTGCTCTATACCGGCGTCACCCGGGGCAAGAAGCTGGTCGTGCTGGTCGGTCAGAAGAAAGCCGTTGCCATCGCGGTTCGCAACGTTTCGGGGCGGCGAAGGTGGTCGAAATTGAACGAGTGGCTGGCGTCAAGAATAGCATCGATGCCGACAAGATGAGGGCCGACTATGAATGCGGGCAAAGCGCATAAGATTTGGATCGAACAGTGCGAAGCGGCTCAAACGATCAAGGCGCGATTCGGGCTCACGGCGGCCTTCGACTACCTTGTCGGTGAGAAGTTGATGAGTTTTACCAGTACTGCCTCCAGACATCCCGACTTCGCGCGGGAACTGCCGCGGTTTGTTTCCGAGGTGAGACGCATGTTCGCGCCGGATGAGATCGGCGCACAGTTGGCGCAAATCGAGCGTTCGCAAAACGAAAGGAATGTCGATGTTTTGGAGGAGGATGATCTTCTGCCGGAGAGTCCGGCCGCAGTCGCGGAGTGCGTTCAGCAGTTCATGCGGGTCAAGGAGTTGCTGACCGCGCCCATGCTCGGTACTTCGTGACAGAATGGCGAATTACATCTCGATGTGGCGCGCGGCTCACCCCCAAAATCGCGGACATTTCCGGTGGGATCATAAGGTCTCACCGTCATGATGACGCTGGAACCCGTTCTTACCCCGCATGGTTTGCTGACACTGCGACAAACGGCGCAAGCTCCTGCGTTGGAGCTCAATCAGGGCTTGCGGCTGGAGAAAGCATTTTTACGTGGCTCAGGGCACGGATTGTTGTGGCTCGGCGCCGACGAAGTCGCGACGGTTCTCCCACCGGTGTTGTCGTATTGGCGAGCGCTTGGAATGCGCTACATGACTGCGCTGTGCGCGCTTCCTAGTGTTGGAGACGGCCGTACCAAGCCGCCTGTGCCGATCCCCGCCGATGGCGAGTTGGACACGATGGCAGCGGCTGTTCCGCCGATGACCGGCGCGGAATACCTGACGACGTCTGTCCTGGCCAATCTTTGGCAAGGTATGGATGCGGCCTTTGATGCCGAGTTGGTGCAAGCCAAGCTCTCCCTGCAGGAGTTCCTCAAGAGCCGTCATCCGGCTTGGAATTTGGTTGGGCGCGTTCATTTCAACCTCGCGGAGAACCGGAAGGACGATGAAGCCCCGTTCGCGTTTCTTGCGACCTACACCACCCGACTCTCTGCTGAGGCCAAGGCCCAGCATCTGCCGCTTGGTAAAGCCTTGCAGGAGTATTCCGGTGCGAGGAACCGCCAACGCCTGCTCTCGCTGCTGATGCCCGTCCAGCGCGCCGCCGAGAGGAGCCCTTGGTTGAAGACGTTGGTCAATGCCGGCGATATCTTTCACCCGCTGCGCTGGAGCCCACAACAGGCGCTGCAATTCCTGAAGGATGTTCCCGCAATCGAAAGCGCCGGGGTGGTCGTGCGAATGCCGGCGAGTTGGCGCATGAACCACCCCGCACGCCCGCAAGTGAAAGCAACGGTCGGGGGCAATGCGCCATTACAGCTGGGGATGGACGCGCTGCTCGACTTCCGAATGGAGGTGACGCTCGAGGGCGAAAGCCTCTCGAAGGCCGAGATCAAGCGACTCCTGGCGCATTCCGATGGATTGACCTTAATCCGTGGCAAGTGGGTCGAGGTCGATCATGAACGACTGCATCGCACACTCGAGCAATTTGAGGCCATCGAGCGCCGTGCCGCCGCCGAGGGTCTTTCGTTCGGTGAGGCGATGCGTCTGCTGGCTGGGGCTGGCATTGCCGGAGATAAAACTGCCGCACCAGCCGACATCGATTGGAGCCAGACCGTTGCCGGCCCCTGGCTGGCGGAGACGCTGGCGACCTTGCGCCATCCCGATTGGCTCATGAGAGCTGGCCCCGCAAATTCGGACAGTAGCTTGAGTGGATTTTCTGCCTGACAGCGGCGAGGATTCTTGCTGCGAATCAGGAGCGAAGATGACGAAGAAGAGCCGCCGGACGCATTCTCCGGCATTCAAGGCGAAGGTTGCTTTGGCTGCGGTCAAAGGCGACAAGACACTGGCGGAGCTGGCGCAACTGTTTGATGTTCATCCGAACCAGATCACGATCTGGAAAAACCAGCTCCTGGAAGGCGCCGCCGGCGTGTTTGGGCATGACAAGACATCGGCCGAGACGCCGGTCGATTTGAAGGCGTTACATGCCAAGATCGGCGAGCTGGCGTTGGAAAACGATTTTTTGTCCGGCGCGCTCACCAAGGCGGGCCTGCTGAGCGCAAAGCGATGATCGACCGCGGTCATGATCTTTCTATCGTGCGCCAGGCGAAGGTCCTGAAGCTGGCTCGCAGCACGGTCTACTATGAACCTCGGCCAGTTTCGGCCGAGGACCTTGCCTTGATGCGTCGGCTCGATGAGCTGCATCTCGATTATCCCTTCGCGGGAGCGCGTATGCTGCGATCGTTGCTGCGGCGGGAGGGCGTATACGCCGGTCGCCGCCACATCGCGACGCTGATGAAGCGCATGGGGATCGAGGCGGTCTATCGTCGCCCGAACACGAGCAAGCCGGCTCCGGGTCACAAGATCTACCCGTACCTGTTGCGCGGATTGAAGATCGAGCGGCCCGACTATGCGTGGGCAATGGACATCACCTACATTCCGATGCGGCGTGGCTTCGTCTATCTCGCGGCGGTCGTCGATGTGTTCAGCCGACGGGTCCTGGCCCATCGCGTCTCGATCACAATGGAGGCGGCCTTCTGCGTCGAAGCGGTCCAGGAGGCGTTGGCGAAGCACGGCAGGCCCGAGATTTTCAACACGGATCAGGGCAGCCAGTTCACCAGCCTCGAGTTCACCGATGTGCTGCTGGACGCGAAGATCGCCATCAGCATGGACGGCAAGGGCGCCTGGCGCGACAACGTGTTTGTCGAGCGGCTCTGGCGCACGGTCAAATACGAAGAAGTATATCTCCGCGCCTACGACAGCGTGTCCGAGGCGCGAGCGTCAATTGCCAAGTATCTGGCCTTCTACAATCAGGGACGCCCTCACTCGAGCCTTGACGGGCGCACGCCCGACGAGGCTTACTTCGGCACGCAAGCTATGGTGATGGCCGCATGACCGTCGCCGACGGTTTTGTCGTCGCTCTGGTCGGGCTACGCCCTCCCGACGCAACGACAAAACCGTAAAGCCCCGCGTTCAGCATAACCCGGCAGGAATCCACTTAAATCCAGCGGGGCGCTGTCCAAACAACCGGGGCCAGCTCTCATGCGGGTCGACCCCGGTCAATATTTTCAGGGTACGCTGCGACCCTATCAGCAGTCGGGTGTGCAATGGCTCTATCTGCTAACGCAGCTCAAGCTTGGGGCTTGCCTTGCCGACGATATGGGGCTCGGCAAAACCATCCAGGTGTTGTCGCTGCTGCTGGTGATCAAGAATGAGGACATGGCACGGAAACCGTGCCTGCTCGTAGCCCCCGCCTCGTTGTTAGCCAATTGGGCCGCCGAGATTTCCCGATTTGCGCCAAGCTTGAAAACAGTCGTGGTCCATCCATCGGCTGCGCCGTCCGAGAAACTGAACACTTACAGTGCGGACAGATGCGCAGATGTCGATCTCGTAATCACGAGCTACGGCTTTCTGACGCGTACGCCTTGGCTAGAAACTACATCATGGCGGTTTGTGGTGCTCGATGAAGCACAGGCCATCAAGAACCCGGGCGCTAAGCAGACAAAATCGGTCAAGAGGCTCAAGGCAGAAATGCGCATTGCGCTGACCGGCACGCCCATCGAGAATCGGCTCGGCGACCTATGGTCGATCTTCGACTTCATCAATCCTGGCCTGTTGGGATCGTCGAAGGAGTTTTCGGCATTCGTCAAACGCCTCGCCGACCGGCCACATAACCCTTACGGTCCGCTCCGCGAACTGGTGCGCCCCTATGTCCTGCGACGGCTGAAGACCGACAAGAGCATCATTGCCGACCTGCCCGACAAGACCGAGGTGAAAACCTTCTGCCCCTTGAGCCGCAAGCAGGCGGCGCTTTATCAGCAAGCAGTGGCGGAACTGGCCGGCCATCTCGAAGATGTCGATGGAATAAAGCGGAGAGGCATCGTCCTAGCTTTTCTCATGCGTTTGAAGCAGATCTGCAACCATCCATCACAGTGGCTCGGCGACGGTGCGTGGAATGAGGAGGATAGCGGTAAGCTTGTGCGTCTGCGCGACATCGCGGAAGTGGTTGCCGCCCGGCAGGAGAAGGCACTTATCTTCACCCAGTTCAAGGAGACAACGGCGCCACTAGTGGCGTTCCTGGGCTCCGTATTCGGAAGGCCCGGCCTCGTCCTGCATGGTGAGACAGAGGTTAAGAAGCGCAAGGGCCTGGTGCGCCAATTTCAGGAAGACGAAGACGTCCCGTTCTTTGTGCTCTCGGTCAAAGCAGGCGGCACCGGGCTCAATCTCACAGCGGCCTCGCATGTCATTCATTTCGACAGGTGGTGGAATCCGGCTGTCGAAAACCAAGCCACCGACCGTGCCTTCCGGATCGGACAGACCAAGAACGTGCTTGTGCACAAGTTCGTTTGTCGCGGCACCGTGGAGGAAAAGATCGACCATATGATTGAGTCGAAGAAACAATTGGCTGGGGATTTTCTTAGCGGCGGAGCTGACATCCTGTTGACTGAGATGAAAGATGAGGAGTTGCTTAGACTCGTGACTCTCGATTTGGGCGCGGCGATGAAGGAAGGGGATGAATGAGCTACTACGGGTGGCATGCTTACGTGCCAGTAGCTGAGAAGCGGCGACAGGCAGAACGCAAGTTGGCCAAGCTCAAGAAGCAGGGACGATCGGTTGCGCCCGTGAGGATCGAGGGCCGCACAATTACCAAGAGCTTCTGGGGCAGATCTTGGTGCGTCAACCTTGAACGCTACAGCGACTATGAGAACCGCTTGCCGCGCGGCCGGACCTATGTTCGAAACGGCTCCGTTATCGACCTGCAAATTGCCAAGGGCGAGATCTCGGCAATGGTCGCCGGGTCTGAGCTCTACCAAATCAAGATTGTCATTGCACCGGTTACGCGGGCACGCTGGAAATCCATCTGTCGGGACTGCGCCGGGACCGTCGATTCGCTAGTTGAGCTCCTGCAGGGCCGCTTGGCGAAGGGCGTGATGGACCGGGTCTGTCGAGAGGGTGACGGCCTGTTTCCGTCGCCGACGGAAATCAAGCTGTCCTGCAGCTGTCCGGACTGGGCGGACATGTGCAAGCACGTTGCGGCAGCACTGTATGGTGTCGGCGCCCGGCTAGATGAAAAGCCTCAGCTTCTTTTTGTGCTGCGTGATGTGGATGAAACTGAAATGCTCGCCAGCGCTGGACAGGATTCTCCGCTAACAACGGCGCCAGGCGCGGCGAAGGTGCTTGATGAAGGCGATGTCGCCGCTCTATTCGGGCTGGAGATGGCCGAAACTCTCGATACCCCAAATCCTGCCTTCACAGTCTCAAAGAGACCCCAACAGTCCAAGTCGCAAAAAGGCAAGATATCTGCCAGAAAGACCAAACGAGCAGCGAAGACAGATGTCGCCTTACATCGTGCGACTCGGGCCTGTTCGGGAACGAAAAAGACAACCCGAGCAAGTGCCAGGAAACGGCGCACTCGGGGATGTCCCGATCGCTGTTGAACTATGTCGGGCCGAGGTTGCCAGAATGAATGTTGCACTAAACCGCTCCGCGGTAGGGAGCGCATGGCTGCGGCCTGAAGGGGGAAGCGCCACAGAGTGCGCGGCAGCGGCATTAACGATCCTTCGCTGCGCGTCGCGCCGTCCGACCCGTGGCCTCGCTGAACAGGTGGCGGGGGATGCTGATTATCGCAAAACGTCGCCGTTCTTCCGGGTGCGCTTCAAAATCTGCCTCCACAAAAATCTCGACGGTCTCCTCACTGGCATGAACTTCGACGCGTACCGGCGCGTCGTCAAAATCCACTTCGTATAGGCGACCATTCTTTCCTCGGATGATCGCGTGCGCCATTTCTATGCTACCTCCGGCCCGGCTTCTTGAGCTTCTTCACTCGGTGCTTCTGATAATCGAGAACGGCCGCTGCAAGTGGCATCGAGCGCGGCACGCTCACAGGTGTGAGGGAGACGACAAGCGCTCTGCCTGTTTCTTCCGAGCGAGACAAATGGCAGATGATGCCGCCCTCGTCACCGGCGTATGACAAATCCCAGACGACGTGGTGCATCCGATCAGCATCGGCAATGACCTTGCCCCTCAGGCTTAATCCAGTTTGAAGTTCGCTCTGGCCCAAGACTGACGTGCTCCCCGCAGATTAGGCCAATCGGAGCTGGAATTTTCCACTTATGATCCCCTTGGGGACGAGGAGAGTTCCATGAAGGCATCGAAGTTCACCGAGGCACAGATCGCTTTCGTTTTGCGTCAGGCAGAGGAAAGGACGCCAGTCGCCGAGGTTTGCCGGAAGGCGGGCTGTGAATCGAGGCCGAACATTGACCCCGCACGCGCGAAGTCAATCACGCGCTTGGGACGCCGATCGGCGTCCGGACCCCACGCCGATTCACACGTCGAGCCTTGCAACCGCTTTACGAGAGCGCGCGGTTTCGTCGCGCCCTGAGTAGAAAATGACTGTTGCAACCGTCTAGGTTGTGTGCAACCATAGGGTTGGGCCTCAGAAACCCAAGCAAGATAGCATCAGTGGCCATCAATGGGCCAGCGTATAACGGCCCCGTTCGGTGGGACGGTGCTCCCATGTCGAAGGGGCACCCCAAAAGCACATTGGCCGTTCAGGATTACGGTTTCTGAACCCCGCCCGCACCGACAATTCAAGGGCCGGTCAATGAATCAGGCACAGCAGCAGAAGCCCTCTCCTGAACACAAAGTTTCCGTCACCAAGGATAAGGACGCGGGCGCATGCGGATTGCAGCGCGATTTGCAGGATCGGTTGCAGCCGGCGCACGACGAGCCGGTGAGCGAGCCCGTCAGCGATAGTGCTCCCCATCCCGAAGCACCTGCAGGCTCGGGCCGGTGGGTTCGCCGCCTGCTCAAGGTCGGCATTGGCCTTGCGATCGTGGCCGTCTTCGGATGGTTGCCGCTGAAGGCCGTGCTGCAGACTTCGAGCGTCGAGGCCGTGGTCAATGCCAGGATCGTGACGTTGCGCTCGCCGATCGACGGCACCGTGAGCGCGAGGCCGCCGCAAGGCTCGACGCAACTCAGCGTGGTCCATGAGGGCGACGCGATCCTTCATGTCGTCAACGCGCGTGGCGATCGCGTGCGGCTCGACGATCTTCGGCGGCAGATGTCCCGGATGGAAAATGAGCGCCCGAGTTTCGCCGCCAAGCTTGCGGCCGCCGAGACGGCGCAACAGGACCTTGCGCGCCAGGCGGCCCAGTTCCGCGACGGTCGCCTCCTCCAGCTCCAGGCGCGCATTGCCGAAATCCAGTCGGCGATCGAGGCCGCGGCCGCGCGGCGGGAGGAGGCAGTGGCCGCCGTCGAGCGGGCCTCGTCACTGATCAAATCGGGCAGCGTCTCGACGGTCGAAATGGCCCGCCTGACGCGCGAGCAGGCGATCGCCCAGCAGACCGAGATCGGCGCCCGCCGCCGGCTCGACGCCGCCAAGGTTGAGCTCACCGCTGTCGGGAGCGGCACTTATCTCGGCGACAGCTACAATGATCGGCCGAGCTCCGCGCAACGCGAAGAGGAGATGCGCCAGCGCGCCAGCGATCTGCGCGCCGATCTGGCGCATGCCGACGCCGAGATCGACTGGCTCACGCACGAGATTGCAGTCGAACAGTTCCACTACGTCAACCGGGCGGAAGCCGACATTAAGGCGCCGGTCGCCGGACGCATCTGGGAGATGATGACGTCGCCCGGCGAGGATGTCCGGGCCGGTCAGCCCTTGCTCAAGCTGCTCGATTGCAGCGGCGCCGTGGTCACCGCCAATGTCACCGAAGGAGTCTACAACCGCCTCCGGCTCGGCGAGCAAGCGATCTTCGAGCCGAATGACGGCAGCGCGACGATCCAGGGTGAGATCGTCAATCTCACCGGCGCATCGGGCGCGCCCGCGAACCTTGCGATCAATCCGGATGCGCTGAACAAGGAGCCCTACCGGGTGACGGTCTCGATGCCGGCGCTCAACAGCACGGGCAAGGAATGCGCGGTCGGCCGCACCGGACGGGTGGTGTTCAACACGGATGCGGCAAAGCCATGATGGCGGCATTCGCGCCCGGCCTGGTTGCCTTCGGCGCCTGCCTTGCGATCCTGCCGCTGCTCCGGCGCGAGCACACGCTGGCCCGCATCATGATGACCGGCATGTCGTTCGTCCTGCTGCTGCACTACTTCGTCTGGCGGGTGACCCAGACCTTGCCGCCTCTGGGACTCACCGCCGACGCGGTGGTCGGCTATCCCTTCGTGGCGGCCGAGGCGGCTTCGATGATCGCGGTGTGCCTGTCGTTGCTGTTCCTCTCCAGGACCATCGACCGCTCGCCCGAGGTCAACGCGATCCTTCGCCGATCCAGGGCCCCGACGGATGCGCCGCTCGTCGACGTCTTCATCTGCACCTACAATGAGGAGAAGGCGATCCTGGAGCGCACCATCATCGGCGCGACGGGACTCAACTATCCCAACTATCGCGTCTGGGTGCTCGACGACGGGCGACGGCTTTGGTTGCGCCGGCTCGCCCAGGAGCTCGGCTGCAATTACCTGACCCGTCCGGACAACCGGCACGCCAAGGCCGGCAACATCAATCATGGGCTCCACCACGTCTCCGCTCTGCCGGACCGGCCGGAGTTCATCTCGATCCTCGATGCGGATTTTGTCCCGATGCCGGACTTCCTGACCCGGGCGATCAGCCTGATGCAGGACGGCACCGTCGGCGTCGTGCAGACGCCGCAGCACTTCATCAATCCGGATCCGATCCAGACCAATCTCGCCGCGACCGACGTCTGGCCCGACGAGCAGCGCTTCTTCTTCGATATCCTGATGCCGGCCAAGGATGCCTGGGGCACCGCGTTCTGCTGCGGCACCTCATCGCTGATCCGTTTCTCCGGCCTGATGCAGATCGGCGGCTTCCCCACCGATTCGGTGACGGAAGACTATCTCGTCACGCTGCGGCTGAAGGAGAGGGGTCTGCGCACGGTCTATCTGAACGAGCGCCTGACCATCGGCCTCGCGCCGGAGGGATTGAAAGAATACATCACCCAGCGCGGGCGCTGGTGCCTCGGCTTCATGCAGATCTTCAGGGGCCGCAGCGGGCCGTTCTCGCGGCAATCCAGGCTCGCCTTCATGGACCGGCTGTCGCTGGTCGATGCCTTCATGAGCTGGGCGGCGGTCTACGGCACCAAGGTTTTCGGCCTGGTTGTGCCCTGGCTCTTTCTGCTGTTCGGCATCAAGGCGGTCCATGCTGACCTGTTCGAGCTGCTGACGTACTTCCTGCCGTTCTATGTCTGGTACGCCTTCACGATGGCCTGGATATCGCGTGGCCGCTCGCTTGCGATCATGACCGACGTCTCGCAATACATCGCGGCGCCGGCGGTCCTGAAGGCGGTCGTGACCGGCCTCGTCAAGCCGCAGGGCCACAAATTCAAGGTGACCGCCAAGGGCGGCGACCGCAACCTCCGCTTCATCGAGTGGCCGCTGCTGCGGCTCTATGGCGGTGCCTTGCTGATCACGCTGGTGGGGATCGCCTACGCCTTCATCCTGCACCCGCGCGGCGACAGCATCGCCTATGGCGGGCTGGCGCTGGCCTGGAGCCTGTACAATTGCGTTGTGCTCGCGATCGTGTGCTTCATCTGCATCGAGCAGCCGCGGCGCCGCAAGGCCGAGCGTTTCGAGCGCGACGAGCCGATCCTGGTTCACGAAGGCGCCGAACCGCGGCTGGTGCGGATGGCCGACATCTCGATTTCGGGCGCGCGCTTCATCGATCCGGCCCCGCCCGCAATCGGCGCCTCGATCAAGTGCAATGTCTACGGCCAGAGCGTGAGCGCGACCGTTGTCCGCCGCTCCCGCGACGGCTTCGGCGTCCGTTTCGAGGACGCGGTTGCGACGCGGATCAATGTCGTCCGCGCATTCTATGCCGGTGAATATGTCCGCGCCTTCCGCAGCGTGCGCGCGGCGCCGGTCGGCAAGGCGTTGCTGATGCGACTGTTCGGCTAGAGCGGGCGGAGCGTCATGCTGCCGGCTTCGCCGCCTGGTCCTCGCTCGACAACAGATGCAGTAGCGCGCTCTTGATCGCGGCCTGCCGGGTCGGCGCGGTGATCTGGGCGCCGAGCAGGTCGGTGACATAGAACACGTCGCGGGCGCGCTCGCCGAAGGTCGCGACGTGCGCCGAGGCGATGTTGAGGTTGAGCTTCGAGATCGCGGTCGTCAGCTGGTAGAGCAGGCCGGGGCGGTCGAGGCCGGAGACCTCGATCACGGTGTAGCGGTCGGACCACTGGTTGTTGACGGTCACTTCGGGCTCGACGACGAACGGCCGCGCCTTGCTGCGCACCGCGCGCTTGGCCACCGCCTCGGGCAGCCTGAGCTTGCCTTCCAGCACCTGCTCGATCATCTCGCCGATCCGCGTCGCGCGGCGGCCTTCGTCATCGTCACGGTCGTATTCGCGCGAGATCGAGATGGTGTCGAGCGCGCGGCCGTCGGTCGTGGTGTAGATCTGCGCGTCGACGATGTTGGCGCCGGCCGAGGCGCAGGCGCCGGCGATGATCGACAGCAGCCAGGGATGGTCGGTCGCCAGGATCGTGAGCTCGGTGACGGCGCGGATAGGACAGCGTATCGATTGCGGATCGTGCGTTCGTGGCGATGGCCTCATGGTCGCCACGCCTCATAGCTTCGCAGGCGACGGTTATTCCGAAGCACTCGGTCGCGGGAACGGGGACCACGGACTTTCAGGGACATTTCCTCAAGGGCCACGTCGGAACTTCTGTGGTCGACGGCTCGTTGTGGCCGCGCGGAGCCTCCCGCTTGCGCCCTTCAGTGGGCCTCGGCCGACCTCCAGCCACAGGCGGGAAAGGTCAACAGTCCCATCACGACTCTTGATCCATCGTATTTCTGCGCTATATCCGGGTTTCCCCTTACCCAATTGTGATCCGGTGAATGCATGACGACGTCAGATACGGCTGTGCATACGCAGCCCTTTCAAGCCGAGGTGTCCGAGCTGTTGCACCTGATGGTGCACTCCGTCTATTCGGAGACCGACATCTTCCTGCGCGAGCTTCTTTCGAACGCGTCGGATGCCTGCGACAGGCTCCGCTATGAGGCTATCGCGATCCCTTCATTACTTGGCAAGGGCGAGGCGCTGAAGGTCCGTATCATTCCGAATAAGCCGGCGAATACGCTGACGATCGCCGACAACGGCATCGGCATGGAGCGGCAGGAGCTGGTCGACCATCTCGGTACCATCGCCCGCTCCGGCACCAAGGCGTTCGTGTCGAAGCTGAAGGAGGCCAAGGACGGCCTCGGCCTGATCGGCCAGTTCGGTGTTGGCTTCTATTCTGCCTTCATGGTCGCCGAGAAGATCGTCGTGATCAGCCGCCGCGCCGGCGAGAGTGACGTCTGGACCTGGACGTCCTCCGGCGGCTCCGGATTCGAGATCGCCCGCGCCAGCGACGAGGACGCAGCGCGCGTGGCGCGCGGCACCGAGATCGTCCTGCACCTGAAGGACGACGCGAAGAAGTATCTCGAGACCTACGAGATCGAGCGCATCGTCGGTGCCTATTCCGACAGCATCCTGTTTCCCATCGAGCTTGTGCCCGGTGAGGGCGAGCCGCGCCAGATCAATTCGGCAAGCGCGCTGTGGCAGCGCTCGAAATCCGAGCTGACGGCAGACGACTACAAAAAGGCCTATCAGCAGATCGCTTCCGCCTTCGGCGATCCCGCGATCACGCTGCACTACCGCGCCGAGGGCCGCCACTCCTACGCCGTGCTGCTGTTCGCACCGTCGACGATAATCGCAAGGGCCGCGTCAAACTCTACGTCCGCCGCGTCTTCATCACCGATGATGCCGATCTGCTGCCGGGTTACCTCCGCTTCATCCGGGGCGTCGTCGACAGCGAGGATCTCCCGCTCAACATCTCCCGCGAGATGCTCCAGAACAATCCGCAGTTCGCGCAGATCCGCAAAGCCGTGGCGACCCGCGTCGTGTCCGAGCTCGAAAGCCTCGCCGAGAAGGACCCGGAGAATTTTGCCAAGATCTGGGATGCTTTTGGCGCGGTGCTGAAAGAAGGCATCTACGAGGATTTCGAGCGTCGCGAAAAGCTGCTGGCGCTGTCGCGCTTCACTACCAC
>NZ_JBMGPZ010000007.1:0-179658 GCF_049739505.1 Bradyrhizobium sp. USDA 241
GAGCAGGCGATCGCCCAGCAGACCGAGATCGGCGCCCGCCGCCGGCTCGACGCCGCCAAGGTTGAGCTCACCGCTGTCGGGAGCGGCACTTATCTCGGCGACAGCTACAATGATCGGCCGAGCTCCGCGCAACGCGAAGAGGAGATGCGCCAGCGCGCCAGCGATCTGCGCGCCGATCTGGCGCATGCCGACGCCGAGATCGACTGGCTCACGCACGAGATTGCAGTCGAACAGTTCCACTACGTCAACCGGGCGGAAGCCGACATTAAGGCGCCGGTCGCCGGACGCATCTGGGAGATGATGACGTCGCCCGGCGAGGATGTCCGGGCCGGTCAGCCCTTGCTCAAGCTGCTCGATTGCAGCGGCGCCGTGGTCACCGCCAATGTCACCGAAGGAGTCTACAACCGCCTCCGGCTCGGCGAGCAAGCGATCTTCGAGCCGAATGACGGCAGCGCGACGATCCAGGGTGAGATCGTCAATCTCACCGGCGCATCGGGCGCGCCCGCGAACCTTGCGATCAATCCGGATGCGCTGAACAAGGAGCCCTACCGGGTGACGGTCTCGATGCCGGCGCTCAACAGCACGGGCAAGGAATGCGCGGTCGGCCGCACCGGACGGGTGGTGTTCAACACGGATGCGGCAAAGCCATGATGGCGGCATTCGCGCCCGGCCTGGTTGCCTTCGGCGCCTGCCTTGCGATCCTGCCGCTGCTCCGGCGCGAGCACACGCTGGCCCGCATCATGATGACCGGCATGTCGTTCGTCCTGCTGCTGCACTACTTCGTCTGGCGGGTGACCCAGACCTTGCCGCCTCTGGGACTCACCGCCGACGCGGTGGTCGGCTATCCCTTCGTGGCGGCCGAGGCGGCTTCGATGATCGCGGTGTGCCTGTCGTTGCTGTTCCTCTCCAGGACCATCGACCGCTCGCCCGAGGTCAACGCGATCCTTCGCCGATCCAGGGCCCCGACGGATGCGCCGCTCGTCGACGTCTTCATCTGCACCTACAATGAGGAGAAGGCGATCCTGGAGCGCACCATCATCGGCGCGACGGGACTCAACTATCCCAACTATCGCGTCTGGGTGCTCGACGACGGGCGACGGCTTTGGTTGCGCCGGCTCGCCCAGGAGCTCGGCTGCAATTACCTGACCCGTCCGGACAACCGGCACGCCAAGGCCGGCAACATCAATCATGGGCTCCACCACGTCTCCGCTCTGCCGGACCGGCCGGAGTTCATCTCGATCCTCGATGCGGATTTTGTCCCGATGCCGGACTTCCTGACCCGGGCGATCAGCCTGATGCAGGACGGCACCGTCGGCGTCGTGCAGACGCCGCAGCACTTCATCAATCCGGATCCGATCCAGACCAATCTCGCCGCGACCGACGTCTGGCCCGACGAGCAGCGCTTCTTCTTCGATATCCTGATGCCGGCCAAGGATGCCTGGGGCACCGCGTTCTGCTGCGGCACCTCATCGCTGATCCGTTTCTCCGGCCTGATGCAGATCGGCGGCTTCCCCACCGATTCGGTGACGGAAGACTATCTCGTCACGCTGCGGCTGAAGGAGAGGGGTCTGCGCACGGTCTATCTGAACGAGCGCCTGACCATCGGCCTCGCGCCGGAGGGATTGAAAGAATACATCACCCAGCGCGGGCGCTGGTGCCTCGGCTTCATGCAGATCTTCAGGGGCCGCAGCGGGCCGTTCTCGCGGCAATCCAGGCTCGCCTTCATGGACCGGCTGTCGCTGGTCGATGCCTTCATGAGCTGGGCGGCGGTCTACGGCACCAAGGTTTTCGGCCTGGTTGTGCCCTGGCTCTTTCTGCTGTTCGGCATCAAGGCGGTCCATGCTGACCTGTTCGAGCTGCTGACGTACTTCCTGCCGTTCTATGTCTGGTACGCCTTCACGATGGCCTGGATATCGCGTGGCCGCTCGCTTGCGATCATGACCGACGTCTCGCAATACATCGCGGCGCCGGCGGTCCTGAAGGCGGTCGTGACCGGCCTCGTCAAGCCGCAGGGCCACAAATTCAAGGTGACCGCCAAGGGCGGCGACCGCAACCTCCGCTTCATCGAGTGGCCGCTGCTGCGGCTCTATGGCGGTGCCTTGCTGATCACGCTGGTGGGGATCGCCTACGCCTTCATCCTGCACCCGCGCGGCGACAGCATCGCCTATGGCGGGCTGGCGCTGGCCTGGAGCCTGTACAATTGCGTTGTGCTCGCGATCGTGTGCTTCATCTGCATCGAGCAGCCGCGGCGCCGCAAGGCCGAGCGTTTCGAGCGCGACGAGCCGATCCTGGTTCACGAAGGCGCCGAACCGCGGCTGGTGCGGATGGCCGACATCTCGATTTCGGGCGCGCGCTTCATCGATCCGGCCCCGCCCGCAATCGGCGCCTCGATCAAGTGCAATGTCTACGGCCAGAGCGTGAGCGCGACCGTTGTCCGCCGCTCCCGCGACGGCTTCGGCGTCCGTTTCGAGGACGCGGTTGCGACGCGGATCAATGTCGTCCGCGCATTCTATGCCGGTGAATATGTCCGCGCCTTCCGCAGCGTGCGCGCGGCGCCGGTCGGCAAGGCGTTGCTGATGCGACTGTTCGGCTAGAGCGGGCGGAGCGTCATGCTGCCGGCTTCGCCGCCTGGTCCTCGCTCGACAACAGATGCAGTAGCGCGCTCTTGATCGCGGCCTGCCGGGTCGGCGCGGTGATCTGGGCGCCGAGCAGGTCGGTGACATAGAACACGTCGCGGGCGCGCTCGCCGAAGGTCGCGACGTGCGCCGAGGCGATGTTGAGGTTGAGCTTCGAGATCGCGGTCGTCAGCTGGTAGAGCAGGCCGGGGCGGTCGAGGCCGGAGACCTCGATCACGGTGTAGCGGTCGGACCACTGGTTGTTGACGGTCACTTCGGGCTCGACGACGAACGGCCGCGCCTTGCTGCGCACCGCGCGCTTGGCCACCGCCTCGGGCAGCCTGAGCTTGCCTTCCAGCACCTGCTCGATCATCTCGCCGATCCGCGTCGCGCGGCGGCCTTCGTCATCGTCACGGTCGTATTCGCGCGAGATCGAGATGGTGTCGAGCGCGCGGCCGTCGGTCGTGGTGTAGATCTGCGCGTCGACGATGTTGGCGCCGGCCGAGGCGCAGGCGCCGGCGATGATCGACAGCAGCCAGGGATGGTCGGTCGCCAGGATCGTGAGCTCGGTGACGGCGCGGATAGGACAGCGTATCGATTGCGGATCGTGCGTTCGTGGCGATGGCCTCATGGTCGCCACGCCTCATAGCTTCGCAGGCGACGGTTATTCCGAAGCACTCGGTCGCGGGAACGGGGACCACGGACTTTCAGGGACATTTCCTCAAGGGCCACGTCGGAACTTCTGTGGTCGACGGCTCGTTGTGGCCGCGCGGAGCCTCCCGCTTGCGCCCTTCAGTGGGCCTCGGCCGACCTCCAGCCACAGGCGGGAAAGGTCAACAGTCCCATCACGACTCTTGATCCATCGTATTTCTGCGCTATATCCGGGTTTCCCCTTACCCAATTGTGATCCGGTGAATGCATGACGACGTCAGATACGGCTGTGCATACGCAGCCCTTTCAAGCCGAGGTGTCCGAGCTGTTGCACCTGATGGTGCACTCCGTCTATTCGGAGACCGACATCTTCCTGCGCGAGCTTCTTTCGAACGCGTCGGATGCCTGCGACAGGCTCCGCTATGAGGCTATCGCGATCCCTTCATTACTTGGCAAGGGCGAGGCGCTGAAGGTCCGTATCATTCCGAATAAGCCGGCGAATACGCTGACGATCGCCGACAACGGCATCGGCATGGAGCGGCAGGAGCTGGTCGACCATCTCGGTACCATCGCCCGCTCCGGCACCAAGGCGTTCGTGTCGAAGCTGAAGGAGGCCAAGGACGGCCTCGGCCTGATCGGCCAGTTCGGTGTTGGCTTCTATTCTGCCTTCATGGTCGCCGAGAAGATCGTCGTGATCAGCCGCCGCGCCGGCGAGAGTGACGTCTGGACCTGGACGTCCTCCGGCGGCTCCGGATTCGAGATCGCCCGCGCCAGCGACGAGGACGCAGCGCGCGTGGCGCGCGGCACCGAGATCGTCCTGCACCTGAAGGACGACGCGAAGAAGTATCTCGAGACCTACGAGATCGAGCGCATCGTCGGTGCCTATTCCGACAGCATCCTGTTTCCCATCGAGCTTGTGCCCGGTGAGGGCGAGCCGCGCCAGATCAATTCGGCAAGCGCGCTGTGGCAGCGCTCGAAATCCGAGCTGACGGCAGACGACTACAAAAAGGCCTATCAGCAGATCGCTTCCGCCTTCGGCGATCCCGCGATCACGCTGCACTACCGCGCCGAGGGCCGCCACTCCTACGCCGTGCTGCTGTTCGCACCGTCGACGATAATCGCAAGGGCCGCGTCAAACTCTACGTCCGCCGCGTCTTCATCACCGATGATGCCGATCTGCTGCCGGGTTACCTCCGCTTCATCCGGGGCGTCGTCGACAGCGAGGATCTCCCGCTCAACATCTCCCGCGAGATGCTCCAGAACAATCCGCAGTTCGCGCAGATCCGCAAAGCCGTGGCGACCCGCGTCGTGTCCGAGCTCGAAAGCCTCGCCGAGAAGGACCCGGAGAATTTTGCCAAGATCTGGGATGCTTTTGGCGCGGTGCTGAAAGAAGGCATCTACGAGGATTTCGAGCGTCGCGAAAAGCTGCTGGCGCTGTCGCGCTTCACTACCACGTCAGGCGAGAAGCGCTCGCTCAAGCAGATTATCGCCGATTTCAAGCCGAACCAGACCGAGATCTATTATCTCGTCGGTGACAGCATCGAGCGACTGAAATCCAATCCGCGGCTGGAGGCCGCCACCGCGCGCGGCATCGAGGTGCTGTTGCTGTCCGATCCCGTCGACGCGTTCTGGACCTCGATGCCATCGGAGTTCGAGGGCAAGCCGCTGAAGTCCTTGAGCCAGGGCGACCTCAATCTCGACCTGATCCCGCGCGTCGACGAAACGGACGAGGCGAAGGAGGACGAGCCGGCCGCCGATGAAGCGGCCACCATCGCCTTGATCAAGGCCGCGCTCGGCGAGCGCGTCAGTGACGTCAAGGCTTCCACGCGCCTCACCAGCTCCGCCTCCTGCCTCGTCGCAGGCACTGACGGCCCGAGTCGCGAACTGGAGCGCATTCTGTCGCAGCAGAACCGCGGCATGCGCACCAAGCCGATCCTCGAGATCAACCTGCGCCATCCGGTGGTGGCGGCGATTATCAGGGCAGAGGCCGGCTCCAAGGCCGTCGACGACCTCAGCCTGCTTCTGCTCGAACAGGCGCAGATCCTGGACGGCGAACTGCCGGAGCACGCGACGGCCTTTGCAGCAAGGCTGAACCGGCTGGTGCTGCAGGGGCTCGGTAGGTAGCCCAGACACGTGCCTCCGGGTGGATAGATGCAAGACCGCCGCCGCCAATTCGACGAATCTTCTCGCAACACACGGCCGGACCATACATAAGGTCACATCCTCAGAAAGACGCTCGAACTTCACAAGACGGCCGCCGCCGGAGGAATACGGTAAATGTCAGACAGTGCGGCATTCAGATAACGTCGTTGGGCAATTGACCGCAGGTCTCGGCTGCGCTCAGGCAAGTTGCCCGTTTTGACAGCATCTTAGGAAGCTCAACGCTTATAGCAGTAAGTTGAGCCGCTGTCCGGCATGGCCGAAGACCGTTTCGGGTCGATGTCCGGCACCGGCCGCGGCAGGTAGTACACGCTGCCGCGGCTGATGTTCAAAGCCTCCGCCTGCCTGGTGATCGACAGCTCGTGCTCACGGTCGATCATCGCTTTGCGCTCAGCAATCCCGCCTTGGTGAGCGCTCCTTCTAAAAAACTATGCGCGGCGCTGCGCTCCCCCTGTGGGATAGAAACGGACCGGCGCTAGATTGCCGACCGGGAGGGAGCGGCCGATACGATTTTGGTGGCACGCGACCCCGTTAAAAAACCTGGTCCATGGGTTGTCGCGCACTTGAGAGTGGTGACGCCATCCGGCGATCCCGTTTAGGAATCTGACGAATAGCGCAGCCCAGCCCTTCCGCCGCCGTCAGCAGGAGGATTAGAGATGAACCCCAAAAGATCGAAGTCGAAGAACGGAGGTAAGATGCAGATGGTGCACCCGGACGCGGCTGCCATCGACGTCGGAGCGACTATGCACATGGCAGCCGTGAGGGCAGATCGCGCACCGGAGCCAGTCCGCAGCTTCGGTACCTTCACGGCTGATCTGCATCGGCTAGTCGACTGGTTTACTGAATGCGGCGTCGAGACTGTCGTCATGGAATCGACCAGCGTCTACTGGATTCCGATCTTAGAGCTGGCCCCGGTTGTTTGGACAGCGCCCCGCTGGATTTAAGTGGATTCCTGCCGGGTTATGCTGAACGCGGGGCTTTACGGTTTTGTCGTTGCGTCGGGAGGGCGTAGCCCGACCAGAGCGACGACAAAACCGTCGGCGACGGTCATGCGGCCATCACCATAGCTTGCGTGCCGAAGTAAGCCTCGTCGGGCGTGCGCCCGTCAAGGCTCGAGTGAGGGCGTCCCTGATTGTAGAAGGCCAGATACTTGGCAATTGACGCTAGCGCCTCGGACACGCTGTCGTAGGCGCGGAGATAAACTTCTTCGTATTTGACCGTGCGCCAGAGCCGCTCGACAAACACGTTGTCGCGCCAGGCGCCCTTGCCGTCCATGCTGATGGCGATCTTCGCGTCCAGCAGCACATCGGTGAACTCGAGGCTGGTGAACTGGCTGCCCTGATCCGTGTTGAAAATCTCGGGCCTGCCGTGCTTCGCCAACGCCTCCCGGACCGCTTCGACGCAGAAGGCCGCCTCCATTGTGATCGAGACGCGATGGGCCAGGACCCGTCGGCTGAACACATCGACGACCGCCGCGAGATAGACGAAGCCACGCCGCATCGGAATGTAGGTGATGTCCATTGCCCACGCATGGTCGGGCCGCTCGATCTTCAATCCGCGCAACAGGTACGGGTAGATCTTGTGACCCGGAGCCGGCTTGCTCGTGTTCGGGCGACGATAGACCGCCTCGATCCCCATGCGCTTCATCAGCGTCGCGATGTGGCGGCGACCGGCGTATACGCCCTCCCGCCGCAGCAACGATCGCAGCATACGCGCTCCCGCGAAGGGATAATCGAGATGCAGCTCATCGAGCCGACGCATCAAGGCAAGGTCCTCGGCCGAAACTGGCCGAGGTTCATAGTAGACCGTGCTGCGAGCCAGCTTCAGGACCTTCGCCTGGCGCACGATAGAAAGATCATGATCGCGGTCGATCATCGCTTTGCGCTCAGCAGGCCCGCCTTGGTGAGCGCGCCGGACAAAAAATCGTTTTCCAACGCCAGCTCGCCGATCTTGGCATGTAACGCCTTCAAATCGACCGGCGTCTCGGCCGATGTCTTGTCATGCCCAAACACGCCGGCGGCGCCTTCCAGGAGCTGGTTTTTCCAGATCGTGATCTGGTTCGGATGAACATCAAACAGTTGCGCCAGCTCCGCCAGTGTCTTGTCGCCTTTGACCGCAGCCAAAGCAACCTTCGCCTTGAATGCCGGAGAATGCGTCCGGCGGCTCTTCTTCGTCATCTTCGCTCCTGATTCGCAGCAAGAATCCTCGCCGCTGTCAGGCAGAAAATCCACTCAAGCTACTGTCCGAATTTGCGGGGCCAGCTCTCTTCGAGCTTCTCGATGCCCGGGGATTTAACGTGTTTCTTGTCAACGCGCGCGATGCCAAGCACGTGCCGGGGCGCAAGACCGATGTCAGCGATGCGCAATGGCTGCAGCGGCTCCATTCATTCGGGTTGCTGCGGGCCAGCTTTCGGCCCAAAGGGCAGATTGCCGAGCTGCGAGCCTACGTGCGTCAGCGCGAGCGTCTGCTGGAGTACGCGGCCTCACACATCCAGCATATGCAGAAGGCCTTGACGGAGATGAATCTTCAGCTCCACCACGTCGTCGCCGACATCACCGGCGCGACCGGCCTGCGTATCATACGCGCGATCCTTGCCGGCGAGCGCGATCCCGAGGCGCTGGCGTGCTTGCGCCACTACAGTTGCCACTCCAGTGCCGAGACGATCGCGAAGGCGCTCACCGGGAGCTACCGCGCCGAGCATCTGTTTGTTAGGAGCAGTTGACCCCTTATCAGCCCCTCAGTCGGGTTTGCAGTGCCGGCCGACTGACGCTGAGGTTGCTAAGGTTCTGCAGGCCTCGCTGGCCTGCCACCAACCCCCTAACCAGCGCTCGCGTGCCGTCCACGACAAAGACGCCGCAATCCCAGCCGTTCTGCTGCTGGGCCATGCCGGCTTGCACCGAGTCGCCGGGGAGGCCCAGCCTTCCTGCCAGATGGTCTGCAGACGTCTCGTTGAATCCCCAGAAGGAATCGTAGTGATAGGCAATCGGCGAGTTCCGGTCGCGACGATCAACGAACAGCAGCGACCAATGATTCCCTTGGCAACGAGGATCTGTAGGATCGGCGTCGTTCACTGGCAGGAACAGGAAGTCGGCTGTATCATTACCGTTGTCATCATAGACGATGCGCTGCAATGCGAGTTCCACGACGGTATCGTTGGGAGAGCGCAGCAGATTATGGGCCACAGTAGGATCCACCAACCGCGTCCGGGCGGCGATATCCAGGGTGGGGATATCCAGAGGGTGCCTCAGCAAATCCTGCTCCAGAAGCTGGTAATCCCTGAGGATATGCTCGTCGCCCAGCCATTGCTCGTCGTCGAGCACCAGCCCGCGGGACGAGGCTGTCGGATTCAACGCCACGATCTGAGCATCGGCGGATGTGCTCGGAAACACCGGCACAGAAACAGCATCGTCGCGCAATGGGGACAGTGTGGGCGCAGTCAGATCAATGAATGGATCAAGAGCACCATAGTTGTCTGAGCGAGCCCTGGCAGAGGGCGCTGGCGCAAAGTGAGCATCGTCGCGCAAGTCGGACGGCGTGAACGTAGTCAGATCAACCAATGATTCAAGACCGCCGTAGATGTCTGACGGAGCCCTGCCGGTTGATGGTGAGGCCGGTTCTTGCATCTGCCGCCGCGACAACTCCTCGCACGCCAAAGCTTCATCGTCCGAGGAGGCTGGCACCGGAGAAAGCCCCTGCGGCGAACCGGGCTGTCGATCGCCCTGGTGATGACCCGGTACTGTCCCGGCAAACAGCGGCCGAAAGTCAGGCGTCGGGACGAGGTCGTCACGCAACTCGAACGGATTCGGATGAACCATTGCCTCAATCCGGCCCTCCTGCCGGCTCGGCAGGAGATTGCGCCCGGTCATCTCGTCCAAGGCGCCTTGGTGATTGTGCGGCCAGTTAAGGGGATGGACGGCCTCTCTGGAATCCGGTGCCTGGGGATGGCTCGCGCTTGTCTCGCGAGACGGCGGTGAGGCGGCCTCGTCCGCGCCCCCCCAAAGCAGATCCTGATCGTAATTTTCCGCTGGAATGACCACTGGCGAACTGACAGCTTCCTGCGGAGCACTGTGCTGCGCGGCGGCGTCCCATGGCCGTGCGCCCACCTGGTGGATGGGGGCCTGCATCAGCACGCGGCCGCCTGAATTGCCGTTTCCGATCAGCATCCCCTGAATTGCGACCTCTTGCGGATTATCTAGAGTCCTGGGCCTCTTCGCTGGTCTCAGTTCCGCTGTGCCATGCTCATCGTTAATGAGAACCTCCTCGCTTGGCAGGAAGTTGCTCCACTCAAGCGCCCCCATCAGCTCGTGCGCGGCCTGTTGGAGGTCGCGGTGTCCGCTCAAGTCAGGAAAGGACTCTGCGGGCTCCGGCGCATGGTCGTCGCGCACGCTTGGCTCGAGAGCCGACAAGGGGCCGGATTGATGATCCCGCGGTCCCTGAATCTCCTCCGGAAGCTCTTGTTCCGGTGGCAGAAGCTCTGGATCGTCAGCCATGATCGGCGGCTCGTCGGCCTCATCATCCAACAGCTGCCGAAGCTCCTCGGGATCGACGTCTACCATCGGCGACTGGGTAGCCTCACCTGCGCCCTGCTGAGAGCCGCCTGCGCCCGAAGCCCCCTCCACCGAGGGGCCTGAAGCCTTCGCCTGACGATACTCACGAAGCGCTTTCAGCCCGCCGTCCAAGACCATTTTCCACCCGACGTTGCGAAACAATCTGTCCGCGTTGACACGTAGGGCTACGTGATCGAGTGCAGAAAGCGAATCGCCGTCAAGCCCTAGCTCTCGGGAGAATTTGCGAAGCGCCCAATCGTAACTCTGGGCGGTAGTCGAACTCAACTTGTTGCTCTCAAGGGCGTGGCTTATGGCGCCCTTAATGAGCCCTTCGTCACCATCGGCAGGAGGAAGCGGTGGGCGCCCACCAATAGATGAAGCGCCCGGAGCGTTGGGGGCACGATGTTCTCTAAGCGCCCCCACCGCGGCCCGCATAAGTTTATCACCCTTGAAGATTTCTTTAGCATGGGCGAGCAAGAAAGCGTCGCTACTCCCGTCAAGCGATAGACCGCGCTCCCCGAGATCATTCGCCAACCTGTTAAGATTGCGCGTATAACCGTTAGCCACCGCGTCTTTCAGCTTCCGACTTGCAATAACGCCCTGAGCCACCTCCCTGATAAGCTCCCGGTCGCACCCAGACACATGGGGATAGACGGTGGATGCTTTTTGGCGCTTGCGCACGGGAGCTGGACGGGGAACGCGCCCCGTCGACCGCCAGGTCCGGAGATGGTCTAGTGCCAATATGAGATCACTGTTTCCGTTGTGCTGGAACACATCACCGCCATCGGTCAGCGAATTGTTGTCTAGCCGAGCAACAATGCCCGTCTTGTTATTTACGCAGAGCCAGCGGCCAAAGCTAAGAAGAGGACCTACAATCCTCTGGACGAAGGATTCGGCGAGCTTGCCCTCGATGAGGGCCTCCCTAAACCCCAAAACAACGAGAGCATCCTTGGAATAAAGAGGCTGTTTCCTTTTTGTGCCCGCTATTGAAACCAGAGTTAACTGAGCCGGCTGCGGGGCCGAGGCGCCAGGCATTGCTCCACCACCTCCAACTGAATTGGCGACCTCGCTCAGCTGCCGCTCAATGGCAACGGCTTGCGGATAGTCTGGGGTCCTCGGCCTGTTCGTTGGTCTCAACTCAGCTGTGTCATGCCCATCTTTGATGAGAACCTTCTCGCTTGGCAGAAGGTTGCTCCCGGCGAGTGCACCTATCGGTTCGTCCGGGGACTGCTGGCCGTCGCTAGACACATTGGGAGTGTTCCCCCGGTCCGGCATCGCGGTATCGGCCTGGCGCGCCTCGTGCAATTGCTGCTCAAAGGCCTCTTGCCCGGCTTGGCCCGCCTGCTGCTCCTGCAACAGGTCGTGCTGCACCTGCGACGAAGCTGTTACGTTGGTTGGGTCATAATTGTGTCGGTCCACGCTAGCCTCGCATCTACAGAATCATCTAAGCAGGTATCTTACTCGGTTACGCGGCGGAACGGCGCATGGCAGCGGCAATCAGGATTGTCGCGCCATATCCCTCCGCAAAATCCCTCAGTTTGTCTCGCAGGCCCTGACGGCGAACACCGCAGGGGCTCCTCTTGGTGGCGGACCGAGTAGACGCAGCACCATTGTGTTGAGGTTCTGCACAATGGCGGCGAGATGAAACTCGTCGCGGGCGCCGAAGGCGCATTCGCCAGGCTGACCTTCAGGTGTGCAGCTCACAGACGCCAAATGTACGGCCGTGGCAAAATCGATCTGCTTCAAGCCGGACTAATCGGCGCAGAATAAACGTAGCTGCACCAAAACTGATGGTGTGGAACGGCCCTTCGAACCGGCCTTGAGGAGGTCTACTGTGGTGACGCCAATCGCCACACGAGAGAAGGAACCGTTCCCATGGAGAAGATTATCACAATCGGACTAGATCTGGCCAAGTCGGTCTTTCAAGTCCACGCCATCACCGAAGGCGGGCACGTCGCTGCCCGGCGCGCCTTGCGGCGATCACAGGTGCTGGAATTCTTTAGCAGCATCGAGCCCTGCCTTCGTCGGTATAGAGCTGGCCCCGCAAATTCGGACAGTAGCTTGAGTGGATTTTCTGCCTGACAGCGGCGAGGATTCTTGCTGCGAATCAGGAGCGAAGATGACGAAGAAGAGCCGCCGGACGCATTCTCCGGCATTCAAGGCGAAGGTTGCTTTGGCTGCGGTCAAAGGCGACAAGACACTGGCGGAGCTGGCGCAACTGTTTGATGTTCATCCGAACCAGATCACGATCTGGAAAAACCAGCTCCTGGAAGGCGCCGCCGGCGTGTTTGGGCATGACAAGACATCGGCCGAGACGCCGGTCGATTTGAAGGCGTTACATGCCAAGATCGGCGAGCTGGCTGCGCGTTTCGCGGGATCGTGAGCGCGGATTTCAGGGGATCGTGAGCAGAGATTTCAGACGATCGTGAGCAACGATTTCGCGGGATCGTGAGCAAGGCTTTCGGAGCCTTGCAGCGCTTCGGCCGACAACTCAACCGGCTTAGGGATGACCTCGTGGTTAACGAGGAAGTCCAATGCCTACCCAGAGATTGTCGATGCGCCGGATCAAGGAAGTCCTTCGGTTAAAACATTTTCAAGGCCTGCCAGAGCGGGCCATCGCGCGGAGCGTGGGCGTCAGCAACGGCGTTGTGCACAGCTACCTGAGCCGCGCCCGCTCTGCTGGGTTGAGCTGGCCGCTTCCGGAGGGAATGACCGATGAAGACCTGGAGCTTTTGCTTTTCCCGGCCCCACGACCAGCGTCTCAGAGCCCGCAGCGGCCGGTGCCCGACTGGAGCTACATCGATAAAGAGCTCCGCCGGCGCAACGTAACCCGTCGCCTGCTCTGGGAGGAGTATCGCGCCGTTAATCCCGACGGTTTCGGGTACACGTGGTTCTGCACTACCTACGAGGCCTGGAAGGGGCGGGTCCGACCTTCGATGCGGCAGATTCATCTGGGCGGCGAGAAGGTGTTCGTGGATTTCGCCGGCGACACCATCGACATCGTCGATCCCCTGACCGGGGAAGTGCAGCCGATGAAGCTGTTCGTCGCGGCGATGGGCGCTTCGAACTACACCTACGCCGAGGCCTGCCCCAGCGAGAGCTTGGCCGACTGGATCCGGGCCCACGTCAACTTGTTCACGTTTTTGAGCGGAACGCCGACGTTCGTGGTCTGCGACAACCTCAAAGCCGCCGTCAGCAACCCCGACCGCTACGATCCCGGCCTCAATCGCACTTATGCCGAGATGGCGAGCCATTACGGCACGGCCATTCTCGCCGCACGGCCGCGGCGCCCAAAAGACAAGGCGAAGGTCGAGGTCGCGGTGCAAATCGCCCAGCGCTGGATTCTGGCCCGGCTGCGCAATCAGCGCTTCTTTTCCCGGGCCGAGCTCAACGCCGCCATCAAGACACTCGTCGACGAACTCAATGCTCGTCAAATGCGTGGCTTCGGCTCAAGCCGCGCCGAACTGTTTGCCGAACTCGACAAACCCAAGCTAACCCCGCTGCCAGATCAGCCTTATGCCTTCGCACGCTGGAAGCGCTGCCGCCTCGCTCCCGATTATCATGTCGAGGTCGACGGCCATTGGTACTCCGCGCCGTATCGTCTGATTGGCGAGCTGGTCGATGCCCGTATCGACGATCGGACGGTCGAGATCTTCCACAAGGGCCAGCGGATCGCCAGCCATGCCCGCGCGCCCAACCGACGCGGACACACCACCATCGCCGACCACATGCCCAGCGCCCATCGCCGCTACGGCAAATGGACCCCCGCCGCGGTGATCGCCGCCGGCGAGCGGATCGGTCCTTCGACAGCAGCGTTTTTCCAGGCCGTGATCGACGCCCGCCCCCATCCAGAACAAGGCTTTCGAACCTGCCTTGGCATTCTGGCGCTCGTCAAAAGCTACGGCGCCGAACGCCTCGACGCAGCCTGCCAGAGGGGCATCCTCATCAAGGCGCGCTCCGTCGCCTCGATTAGATCGATCCTCCAGAACGGCCTCGATCGCACGTTCTTCGACGAATCTTTCGAGCACCAGCCCCTGCGCCACGGCAACATCCGCGGACGCGACTACTTCCACTGAAGCAAGGAGAGACCCGGCATGCTTAACCACCCAACCCACGAACGGCTGATCGAGCTTGGCCTGACCGGAATGGCCAAGGCCTTCGAGGAGCAGCGCCGATCGCCCGATCTCGAAGCCCTGCCGTTCGAAGATCGCATCGGCCTGTTGGTCGACCGCGAAGCCGCCGAACGCGACACCAGGCGGCTCACCACGCGCCTCAAGATCGCCGCACTGCGCCAGACTGCTTGCGTCGAGGACGTCGATCTGCGCACCCCGCGGGGCATCGACCGCGCCGTTTTCGCCAAACTCGTCGAAGGTCGCTGGATCGATCGCCACGAGAATTTGCTCGTCACCGGGGCAACCGGCCTGGGCAAAAGTTGGTTAGCCTGCGCGCTCGGCCACAAGGCCTGCCGCGACAACCGATCAGTCCTCTATCATCGCGTTCCAAGGCTGTTCGAGGCGCTCGCGCTCGCGCGCGGAGACGGACGCTACGCCCGGCTCCTCAAAAGCCTCGGCCGCGCTCAGCTTCTGATTTTGGATGATTGGGGACTATCGGTGCTCACCGCCGCGGAACGCCGCGATCTGCTCGAAATCCTCGAGGACCGCCATGGCCGCGCATCCACCATCGTCACAAGTCAGCTCCCCGTGGACACCTGGCATGGAGCCATTGGGGACCCCACGGTCGCCGACGCCATTCTCGATCGCCTCGTCCACAACGCCCACCGCCTCCAGCTCACCGGAGAAAGCATGCGAAAACGCAGCGCCAAAACCATCACCCTTGACGGCCAACCAGAACACTGACTCTATCTCCCATCGGCCGTAGCGGGCTGCTCACGATCGTCTGAATTCAGTGCTCACGATCGCGCGAAATCGATGCTCACGATCCGTGAAATCCGCAAGCTGGCGTTGGAAAACGATTTTTTGTCCGGCGCGCTCACCAAGGCGGGCCTGCTGAGCGCAAAGCGATGATCGACCGCGATCATGATCTTTCTATCGTGCGCCAGGCGAAGGTCCTGAAGCTGGCTCGCAGCACGGTCTACTATGAACCTCGGCCAGTTTCGGCCGAGGACCTTGCCTTGATGCGTCGGCTCGATGAGCTGCATCTCGATTATCCCTTCGCGGGAGCGCGTATGCTGCGATCGTTGCTGCGGCGGGAGGGCGTATACGCCGGTCGCCGCCACATCGCGACGCTGATGAAGCGCATGGGGATCGAGGCGGTCTATCGTCGCCCGAACACGAGCAAGCCGGCTCCGGGTCACAAGATCTACCCGTACCTGTTGCGCGGATTGAAGATCGAGCGGCCCGACCATGCGTGGGCAATGGACATCACCTACATTCCGATGCGGCGTGGCTTCGTCTATCTCGCGGCGGTCGTCGATGTGTTCAGCCGACGGGTCCTGGCCCATCGCGTCTCGATCACAATGGAGGCGGCCTTCTGCGTCGAAGCGGTCCAGGAGGCGTTGGCGAAGCACGGCAGGCCCGAGATTTTCAACACGGATCAGGGCAGCCAGTTCACCAGCCTCGAGTTCACCGATGTGCTGCTGGACGCGAAGATCGCCATCAGCATGGACGGCAAGGGCGCCTGGCGCGACAACGTGTTTGTCGAGCGGCTCTGGCGCACGGTCAAATACGAAGAAGTTTATCTCCGCGCCTACGACAGCGTGTCCGAGGCGCGAGCGTCAATTGCCAAGTATCTGGCCTTCTACAATCAGGGACGCCCTCACTCGAGCCTTGACGGGCGCACGCCCGACGAGGCTTACTTCGGCACGCAAGCTATGGTGATGGCCGCATGACCGTCGCCGACGGTTTTGTCGTCGCTCTGGTCGGGCTACGCCCTCCCGACGCAACGACAAAACCGTAAAGCCCCTCGTTCAGCATAACCCGGCAGGAATCCACTTAAATCCAGCAGGGCGCTGTCCAAACAACCGGGGCCAGCTCTCTTTGGACGCGGCACGACCGCGACTCCGCGTTTCGGCACAGAAATGATCGGGAGTCACTCAATCTTTCTTCAACTTAACCCGTCTTATTCGTAAGAGTGCGCCTGAGGGCTGGCGAGCGTGGTGTAAAGCGCTGATGCGGCGTAGGATTCGGTTGCGAAGCCACCCCATCACCTTCAACCGCGAACGCCACGCCCGCCATGACCGATGATACGATTCCGCCCTTCTCGTTTCCAGCCGTTCACGCCAAGAAAGTCACAGCTGCCTTCGATGGTGGGCGCCTGACCTCGAACGGGGGCGTGATGCTTCTGGCGATGGCCGAGCGGCGTCTCGGTTTGGCCGACAATCTGGCCCGGGCGTTCCCGGATCGGCGCGATCCGACGCGGGTCGTGCACAGCCTGGTCGATATGTTCCGCGCGCGCATGTTCGCGATCTGCTGCGGCTACGAGGACGCCGACGACCTCGATCATCTGCGGTCCGATCCGGCATTCAAGCTGGCCTGCGGTCGCCTACCGGACACGGGCCGGGATTTGTGTTCCCAGCCGACGCTGTCGCGGCTGGAGAATGCTCCGCGCCTGCGCGACGTGATCCGACTGACCTACATTTTGGTCGACGCATGGATGGATAGCTACCCCCACGAGCCGGCATCCGTCACGCTCGACATCGATGATACCTGCGACGTCGTCCACGGCCGTCAGCAGCTCTCGCTGTTCAACGCTCATTATGATGAACGCTGCTTTCTGCCGATCCACGTCTACGACACGGAGAAGAGCCGGCCCGTGGCGGTCGTGCTGCGGCCCGGCAAGACGCCGGGCGGCGTCGAGGTGCGTGCCCATCTGCGCCGCCTGGTACGGCATATCCGCACGCGATGGCACAACACGCAAATTACGTTCCGTGGCGACGGGCACTATGCCCGGCCGGAGGCCATGGCGTGGTGCGAGACCAACGGCATCGACTACATCTTCGGTCTGTCCGGCACCAAGCCTCTCGCCAGAAAAGTCGACGAGGTCGCCGACGACATCCGCACCCGACGCGCCATCGAGAACCTGCCGGTTCTGCGTGGCTATACCGAGACCCGCCACAAGGCAAAGTCCTGGGATCGCGAACGGCGCACTGTCGCCCGTATTGAGGCGACGATGCTCGGCCTCGACATCCGTTTCGTCGTCACCAGCCTCGATGTCGGCTCGGCCGAGTGGATCTACGACAGCCTGTATTGCGCGCGCGGCCAAGCCGAGAATCTGATCAAGCTGCATAAGACACAGCTCGCCTCCGACCGCACCAGCTGCCGTTCGGCGCTCGCCAACCAGGTCCGTCTCGTGCTCCATACGGCCGCTTATTGGCTGATGCTGACCGTGCGCGACGCCATTCCCAAAGCCCGGGAATTGGCCACTGCCGAGTTCGCGAGGCTGCGTCTTCGGCTCTTGAAACTCGCTGCCCGTGTGGTCGAGACCACGAGCCGCATTCGCCTTGCGTTCGCCGCGGCATGTCCCGAAGCCGACCTGATCCGCGGCTTGCCCGGCGCGCTGCTGCCGCTCAGTCCTTGACCGGCGGGGCGTCCGCCCCCCGTTCGCCCAACCTATCCCTCAAGCGCGTTGCAAAGTACAGGTGGTCAGGCGGTGAAAAGCCGAAGGCAATCCTGTGCGCCTCGTCAGACAAGATGTGCGGCCGCATCAATCGGGCCAAAAAGCCGCACTCTCACGAATAGGACGGGCTAGGGGCCCCCTACACCTACGTGACGACAAAAGCGTTCCTGTCGCACTTCGGCCTGCAGACGCTGCGCGATCTTCCGGACATGGAGATGCTCGAGGAGGCCGGCCTGCTCAGCAAGGACAAAATGCTGGCGGGAGAGTTTCCTGTGCTGGCGTCGGACGAGGCCGACCAACTCGAGGCGGACCGACGAAGACAGCGACGTGGCTTGATCGCCCCGAGACGAACTCTTGAACAATTGCAGTGACCGCGTAACGAGCGGTCACCACCGGGCGTGCCGATCTCCGGCAGTTCGCCATGAAGGCGCGTGCGACGGTCCACCTCGCCAGATCTCGGCGAACTTTGCCCAAAGCGGATCATCGGAAAGAAAAGGCGAACTTCAGGACGGCAATATCTTTGGAATGACTGCGTCAATGACGAGCGGAGAATTGTACTCGGCGGAAAACCTTTGGCAGGGACACGCTCAGCAGTAAAAGGGATCAGGATTCCTTGACTTACGTTGTCAAATATGACAACATTCCCCATATGCCGGAACTGGTACGCACGATCTCGTGGCTAAAAGCCGCGAGGAAAGACTTTGAGGAATTCCCGCGCGAGGTCCAGCTCGACATGCTGACAGCCTTGACGGTTGCTGCGCGTGGCGGAAAGGCCGACATCGCCAAGCCATTCAAGGGCGTGGGCTCGGGCGTGTTCGAGATTGCCTTAAAGCACCGTGGCGACGCTTTCAGGGCGATCTACGCGGTCCAGATCGGCGATGACTTATGGGTGGTAGATGCGTTCCAGAAGAAATCCAAGAGCGGGATCAAGACACCGCAGATGGACGTGGACCGGATCAAGGAACGCATCAAACGACTGAAGGAGGCTTTGCGATGAAAAAGAACGGCGTTGAATTGGTGCGCGGCAGCGGCAATGTCTTCCGTGACTTTGGCTATCCCGACGCGGATATTCATCAAGCCAAGGCCATTCTTGCGGCGAAGATCATTGGCGTCCTGGACAAGCAGGAGATCAGCGTGCGGAAGGCGCATGATCTCACCGGTTTTGCGGCGGCCGATTTCTCGCGTGTACGCAAGGCTAATCTCGATCGCTTCACGCTCGATCGCCTCATCGCCATGCTTGTGAAGCTCAACCGGGATGTCGAAGTCAGGATCGAAGTGAAACCGAGGCGCCAGAGGCTTCTCGTGCCGGCGTGACCTTATGGCTGGCATCGGATGATGAGCCGAACATCTTCTTGTTTAAGCCAGGCGCGTCCTCGACCAAGGAACAATCAGGTCAGCAAGGACAAAGTGCTGGCCCGGGGAGTTTCCGGATCCCTTGCCGGGACATGACGATGACCAGGATAATGACTAAGGAGCTGGGGATCGGACAGCTCACTTCCGAACAGACTGTGACGGGGGAAACCCTCCGCCTTCGGCATCGTCAACTTAATCAACCTCTGAGCCGAAGGGATTCGGCGAAGCGCTTGTCGTGGAGATCTCTCGCCAAGTCGCAAAGGCTCGCTCGCGCGAAGCACGACGGAAAGTCGGCGGTGACGGCTCCGGGATAGGGGATGTGGAAAAGGTTCGCGACCTGATCGTGAACTGACAGAAACCGTTGAGCCTGATGGGACGATTTGAAACGCTTCATGATCCGCTCGCGGCGCCGCGTCGGTTGATGAGAATTCTCGGCCCGATTGTTGAGAGCTTTGTGCTGGCGATGTTCGACGTGAAAGCCCATCGTCGCCCTCGCAGCGCCGTACGAACGGAGCTTATCCGTGATCATCACGCGCGGCGGCGTGCCGGCGGATTTCAAGAGCTTCTTCATGAGCCGCTGCGCAGCGCGCGAGTCTCTTCGGCGCTGGATCAAGACGTCGAGAACTGAGCCATTCTGGTCGACCGCGCGGCAGAGCCAATGTTGTTCGCCCGTGATCGAGATAACGACCTCGCCCAGATGCCATTTGCCACCGCGAGCGGGAGCGCGCTGGCGAATCCGATCGGAGAACGCCTTGCCGAATCTCCGTCCCCACTGGCGCACGGTTTCATAGGTCACGCCAATGCCACGCGCCGCCAGCATTTCCTCGACCATGCGCAAGCTTAAGGGAAACCCGAAATACAACCAAACGGCATAGCTGATCACTTCCGGTGGGAAGCGATGGCGACGATAAAGAGGGTCCCGGGCGGTGGGCATGCCCGTCGTCTACCCCTCGGCCGCTCCAATTCGTTAACTTGACGGTGCCTCTCCGAGCTCTGTCGGCGCGAGGGCATTGCCGCCTCGATGTATTACGGCTGGTCCAAGGAGTTCCTCGAGGCCAGCAAGCGCCTCCTGGCGGGCGATACGGCGCGAGCTGCGACCTCCGGCGAGGTGAAGGATCTCCGCCGGGAGGCCGCCGCCCTGGGCCGTAGCCGATCTGACCCTGGAAAACCGTCTGCTCAAAAAACGTATGGCCCCGCCCCGTCTGCAAGGGGTCTGATTCGGTTAAAGGAGATCGTGGTCGACTGGGCTGCCCTGGTCACCAATATCAAGCCGAAACGCGAACATCCGACTTTTCGCGTGCGCCTGGCGCTCGGCTTTGCCACCTCATTAAGCTGCAATGCGACATCATAATGCATTCACGCATCTGTCACGGACTCGGCTTATGGCTTCGACATCGTCAAATGACCGAGGATTGATCATGAGCCCTTTGTCAGACATGCTGCGAAGCCTGCGGTGGGATGACTACCGTTACTATCACCGGAGCAGAGTTAATCAGACGCTGCATTTGATCAGCGCTTTCATCTTCCTCGGTTGCTATGCGCTCTTGTTCAAGGACCCGGCAATGGCCGGCCTCGTTGGCTGGCTTGCGATGCTGACGCGGCAGACCGGACATTTCTTCTTCGAGCCGAACGGCTACGATAACGTGAACAAAGTCAGCAACGAGTACAAGGAGGCGGTCAAGGTAGGCTACAACCAGACGCGCAAGATTGTGCTCTTGATAATCTGGGGCCTGGCGCCGTTCGCACTCTACGTCTTCCCGGCGTTTGGCATGTTCGATCCGCCTGTCGGGCGGCTTGACTTCATCCGGCAAGTCGGCACGGTATGGCTCGTTATAGGCATTGGCGGCGGCCTCTTTCGGATGATCCAGCTCTTCGTCACCCGTGACGGCCAGACCGGGCTGGTATGGGTCTTCAAAGTCCTGACGGATCCCCTCCACAACGTCGCGCTGTACTACAAATCGCCGCTCGCGCTGTTGCGCGGCGAGCTGATCGACACATCGATCGCGGACGCCGGCTGGGGCGGTGACGAGGCCGAAAAGGCTCCGCATCTCACCTGAGCGACGCACGTTGAGCGTGTGCTCACCAGATGCCCGCTTGACAAGCGTATCCTTCGGCTGGAATGGTCCGCGCCTGATCTTCACTAAGGACCCCAAGGCGGTGAGCTTTGCGTGGTCGCATCCGCAACGATGATGGGCGCCATGTCCGACGCCGCTGAATAATGAATAGCTGGATCAGAAGGTTTTCGAGAAGGCCGCGCCGGCAAAGTGCGGCCTTCTTGCGTTGCTGGCATTTTCTCGCGGAAGCCAACGAGTTGGGGGATGTCCCGCTCGATGTTGAAGCTGGCAGAGCCGGAGTTCCCGATAATACCACGGAGGGCGGTCTCCGTGCGAGCTATAAAGAGAAGCTGATCGACTCCGCTTATCAATTACAGCGTCATGCGGGCGTGGGCCTGATTCGGCATGCAAGAGAACGATCGGGCGAAGGCACGGTCTGCGATAGCGGCAGGCCGACCACGTTTAGCGAACGAACAGGCTGGGCGGTGCGAATGCCGCTCAGCTACGGGACCGCGGCCTCGTCAGCTTCTCGAAAGCAGGTGAGACCCGCAATGGACTGCAGGGCAGGGTAGCGCGTGCACAAGGCCGAAAAGCCTCGAAAAGACCAATGATGTCGATTAGGGTATTTGGTGTGATTGATCGCCACTTTCGGAAAACTCCTTCCGCTCCGCCCAGTATGTTCGCGGTTCGCGATCGGCGAATAACCGGAACCCGACGCCGGCCAAGCGTCAGCCGTTAGATCACGGCGAAGCCCTCGCTACCCACAAACGGAAGGGCCGCAGATTGCTCTGCGGCCCACCGGATCAAAATATGCTTGTCGGTACTGAAATGGGCAGACCGGCTCTGCCCGCCAGCATTAGCACCGAAGAGGCCCTTCTTCTCCCCGGGCGATTACGGATGGTCACGGGAGGCTCCGTGTCCGGAAAGACATTCGCTGGAGAGAAATTCCTTTCCGATGCTAACGGAGCGGCAAACCGCGAGCGGCGGCGGGATAGCTCTTCCGGTAGTGCGAAGCGCTCGCACCCAAGGCGGCCGAAGCACAAGAACCAGCAACCCGAACGGCTGGCGGAGTGAGGAGGTCTGGCTTTTCCGGGGCGAAGGCCTCGCTATCCATGCGGCAGAAAATGCTCTTTTGCGGACCGCGGGGCTCGGCTGAACCTCCGCGAAAGACCTTTGCTATCGCACTCGGGTGCGACCTCCACCACGCCGGTCGATTGGTCTATTCGGACGGCATGGACCTCAGTAACCCCGCGGCGGCGACTCCGATCGGACGCGGCTGCCGGATCTGCGAACGACCTGCCTGCCGCAGCGGGCATTCCCCTCAGCCGGACGTGCCCTGCAAGTCGACGAAAACCGCAGCGCCTTTGCGCCCTACGCTGTGAGTTGACCGCAGCAATGTGCCGCGGAGACTGTGAACGTCTCCGGAAGCCTTTGTTACAATGACGTCGAGCGATTCCAACCCGAAGCCGCTATCTCGCAGTTTTGCATTCTTCAAACGGCGTCTCATTGACGTTCGGGCCCACGGCAGAGCTGACCCTCGGATCGCGGCGAAGAGCGATCGAGGCGCGGCGGCGTGTGGCCGGTTTGCTTCGGCGCCGCCGGTCAAGACGTCGACCCAGGGCGAAGCGATCTGCACACCATCGCGCCGCACGCCATCGACGAGCTTTCCGATCTTCTTGCCGCGGTCGATGCTGCGCTGGATGCCTTTCGACAGGAACGGCTGCATCCGCGTGTCGTTGAAGAAATCCTTGGGGTTACGTCGCACGAGCGCCGCCGCTGGACCAAGGACGGACGCCTTCCTCAATCCGGGTCCGGATCGTTCCGCCGTGGCCGGCAATCGATCCACTTCGCGCTCCATCCGGCCACAAAAATCGCGGCGCTAGTACCCACTTTTCTTAGATCGTGAGTCGTGATTCAAGGTCGGGATGATACCCGAAGCAAGAGAAGTCCACCTTTCGAGGAAAGATCGCAAGGTGCTTGAGGCGTGTTATCGCTCTCCGGTGACGTTGCAGCGCGATTTGATGCGGGCGCGGATAGTTCTGTTGGCGGCGGATGGGCGCAGTACCCGGTCGATCGCCAAGGAAGTCGGGGTCCAGCCGCGGATTGTCAGCCTTTGGCGGCATCGCTATGCCGACCATGGCCTTGAAGGGCTGCAAGACAAGCCGCGGCCGGGCAAGCAGCCGATCTATACGAAGACGACCGACAAGCGGATTCTGAAGCTGTTGGATAAGCCGCCGCCGCACGGGTTTGCGCGCTGGACCGGTCCTCTGCTGGCCGAGGCGCTGGACGATGTTGACGTCCAATATGTCTGGCGGTTCCTGCGCAGCCACAAGATTGACCTCGCAGCTCGCAAGTCCTGGTGCGAAGGCAACGACCCGAACTTTACGGCCAAAGCCTTTACGGCCAAAGCCGCCGATGTCGTTGGCCTTTACGTCGCCCCGCCGGCGAAGGCTATGTGCTATGCGTGGACGAGAAGCCTTCGATCCAGGCTTTGGAGCGAGCGCAAGGTTATCTGACGTTGCCCAGTGGCCGCGCCTTGACCGGCCAGAGCCACGATTACAAGCGGCATGGCACCACAACATTGTTTGCGGCGCTCGAAGTCGCCACCGGAAAGATCATCGCAACGCATTCAAAACGCCGTCGCCGCGTCGAGTTTCTCGATTTCATGGACAGCCTCACCGCGGCCTTTCCGAACCGCCAGCTTCACGTCATCCTCGACAACCTCAACACCCACAAGAAGAACGAGGACTGGCTTAAGGCCCACCCCAACGTGCAATTTCATTTCACGCCGACAAGTGCGTCCTGGCTCAATCAGGTCGAGGTATGGTTTTCCATCTTGCAGGGGCAGTCGCTCAGCGGCACCTCCTTCACGAGCCTCAAGCAGCTTCAGGAACACATCGATGCCTACGTCAACGCATACAACGACAGAGCCGAGCCCTTCGTCTGGACCAAGAAAAAGGTCCGTCACGCCGCTTCAAAGGCCGCCGTATCACTCAGCTCTGATTCCGGGTACTAGCTAGGCAGCCCGAGACAATCGACGCGTGGCGCAACGAAGACGAGAACCGGCATCGTCAACTTAATCGACCGCCGAGCCGAAGGAGGGGATTCTCAGAGGTCGAGAGTCGGCGATAGCGCTTGTCATGGAGATCTGGCGCCAAGTCGCAAAGGCTCGCTCGCGCGAAGCACGACGGAAGTCGGCGGTGACAGCTCCGGGATAGGGGATGTGGAAAAGGTTCGCGACCTGATCGTGAACTGCCAGAAACCGTTGAGCCTGACGGGACGATTTGAAACGCTTCATGATCCGCTCGCGTCGCGGCGTCGGCTGATGAGAATTATCGGCCCGATTGTTGAGAGCTTTGTGCTGGCCATGTTCGACGTGAAAGCCCATCTTCGCCCTTGCAGCGCCGTACGAACGGAGTTTGTCCGTGATCATCACGCGCGGCGGCGTGCCGGCGGATTTCAAGAGCTTCTTCATGAGCCGCTGCGCAGCGCGCGAGTCTCTTCGGCGCTGGATCAAGACGTCGAGAACGAAGCCATTCTGGTCGACAGCGCGCCAGAGCCAATGTTGTTCGCCCGCGATCGAGATAACGACCTCGTCCAGATGCCATTTGTCACCGCGAGCGGGAGCGCGCTGGCGGATCCGATCGGAGAAACGGCTTGCCGAATTTCCGTCCCCACTGGCGCACGGTTTCATAGGTCACGCCAATGCCACGCGCCGCCAGCATTTCCTCCACTATGCGCAAGCTTAAGGGAAACCGGAAATACAACCAAACGGCATAGCTGATGACTTCCGGCGAGAAGCTATGGCGGCGATAAAGAGGGGCCTTGGCAGTCCGCATGCCGCTCGTCTACCCCCTCCGCCGCTCCAATTCGTTAACTTGACGGTACCCTCGTCGATGCGTCCACGAGTGCGGGTGCGTTCGGTGACGGCCTCATCATAGTGCTTCTTGGACCGATCCAGGCTTTCAACGAGCCGGGCGTGATCCGAGGCCAGAGTGTCGAATTTCTCCCGCTCTGCCTTTAACTCCGCAAGCCGCGTCTTGAGATCCACGAGTGCGCCGCTGCGCGCCCGAAATTTGTAGAAGCCATCTGCCTCGGCCTTGAGATCGATGAGCTTTTGGCTGAGATGAGAAAGGCCTGCACTCGCAGAAAACAGCAATTGTCCGATATCGCCCTTACTTGCCAGAATGCTTTCGCCGCCCTTCTCGAGTGTCTCGTCGTCGAGCGAGAACATGGTGCGATAGGCGTCACGCTCGATGCCGCCGAGTTCGCCGCGAATTGCGCTTTCCGGGATAGGGCGATCATCGGCGTCGAGCAGGCTGTTCTGCGGCCGCTTGATGCGCGCGAACTCCCGCGTTTCACCGCCGAACTCCAGCGCTCCGCCAATCCGCATGGTGGAATAGGGGTGGAGGAAATCGAACGGACTCTGCGTCGCGATTCCGAACAACAAGTCGAGAAACGCGGTAAAGGCGGTCGATTTGCCGGCTTCGTTCGGTCCGTAGATGACATGCAGGTCCGGCTGATCGATGGGCCGTTCGCCGAAATCGATGCTGTGGTCGGTGAATTTCCCGTACCGGGTGAGGTCGAGGCGGCGCAGGCGCATGACTCAGCCGCCCTCGCCGGTAGGCTCAAGGCGCGCCATCACGCTTTCCGCTCCGTCACGCACCAGGCGCGTGAGCGCCTCCCTGAACGACGCCTCGTCGGCGCCGAAGGCGTCGCGGCTTTCCGGCGGGAGCTGCGCTCTTATCTCCTGAGCCATGCCGACGAGTTCGTTCTGGAAGGCGCCGGAGGTGAGTATGTCCTCCTCGATCACGCGGCGGAGCTCGAAGAGCGGATCCTCGGATGGCTCCTCCCAACGCTCGGCCGGACGGCAGACGATCTCCAGCTTCTCAACCCAGCAGGTCCCAATGACCGAGGCTCTGTCGTCCGCTTCCGCCTTCAGCAGATCCGTGTCCCGGCGAATCCGCCAAGCCAACGGAGTTACTCCCTCTATCCTAACCCGCGCGACGAGATGATCTGAATTAACCTTGCTGCGCTTCCTTTCCAAGGCACGCGATATGGCAGACACTAGGGTCTGTACCTAAATAGCGCCACGTGATTCTCTTGCCTACGTGTTGATTCGGGGGCGAGAGAATGCGCGCTGGTTTGTTTTGGCTGAACGACAGGCAATGGGCGCGTATCGAACCGCATCTGCCGAGGGGACTGACGGGGCGGATCGGGACGACGACCGACGCATCGTCAGCGGCATCATTCACATGCTGCAATCGGTGCACGATGGCGTGATTGTCCACGTGAATACGGCCCTTACACGACGATCTACAATCGCTTCAATCGCTGGGCCAAGCGAGGACGATGGTGCGCAATCTTCGAAGCGCTGGCCAAGCCTGGCGAAGACGGCGTCGTACTGTCGCTCGACTCGACCTCGATTAAAGCTCACCGGTGTGCCTCCGGCGGAAAAGGGGGGAGCACAATCAAGCAATCGGCCGCTCGCGCGGAGGCCGCACGACAAAAATCCATGCGCTGAGCGATCCGCTCTGCCGGCCGGTCGTCCTGCATCTGACTCCAGGCCAGGATGCCGATATCGCTGCGGCTCCCGATGTCCTGGCGCTCGCGCCACCCATGAGCGTGCTCCTCGCCGACAAAGGGTATGATGGCGACAAGCTTCGCGGCGAAATCATTCGTCGTGGCGCCAAGCCCGTAATCCCCAATAAATCTAACCGTGTCGTCATCCATCGCTTCAACAAACGCGCCTACAAAGGACGAAATGTCATCGAACGCTGCTTTTGCAGGCTCAAGGACTTCCGGCGCATCGCCACGCGATATGACAAGCTCGCCCGTAAGGCACGCGATATGGCAGACACTAGTACCCGGAATCAGAGCTGAGTGATACGGCGGCCTTTGAAACGGCGTTGACGGACCTTTTTCTTGGTCCAGACGAAGGGCTCGGCTCTGTCGTTGTATGCGTTGACGTAGGCATCGATGTGTTCCTGAAGCTGCTTGAGGCTCGTGAAGGAGGTGCCGCTGAGCGACTGCCCCTGCAAGATGGAAAACCATACTTCGACCTGATTGAGCCATGACGCACTTGTCGGCGTGAAATGAAATTGCACGTTGGGGTGGGCCTTGAGCCAGTCCTCGTTCTTTTTATGGGTGTTGAGGTTGTCGAGGATGACGTGAAGCTTGCGGTTCGGAAAAGCCGCGGTGACGCTGTTCATGAAATCGAGAAACTCGACGCGGCGCCGGCGTTTTGAATGGGTCGCGATGATCTTTCCGGTGGCGACTTCGAGCGCCGCAAACAATGTTGTGGTGCCATGCCGCTTGTAATCGTGGCTTTGGCCGGTCAAGGCGCGGCCATTGGGCAACTTCAGATAACCCTGCGCTCGCTCCAAAGCCTGGATCGAGGGCTTCTCGTCCACGCACAGCACAATGGCCTTCGCCGGCGGCGCGACATAGAGGCCGACAACATCGGCGGCTTTGGCCGTAAAGTTCGGGTCGTTGCTCTCGCACCAGGACTTGCGAGCCACCAGGTCAATCTTGTGGCTGCGCAGGAACCGCCAGACATATTGGACATCGACATCGCCCAGCGCCTCGGCCAGCAGGGGGCCGGTCCAGCGCGCAAACCCTTGCGGTGGCGGCTTATCCAGCAGCTTCAGAATCCGCTTGTCGGTCGTCTTCGTATAGATCGGCTGCTTGCCAGGCCGCGGCTTGTCTTGCAGCCCTTCAAGGCCATGGTCGGCATAGCGATGCCGCCAAAGGCTGACAATCCGCGGCTGGACCCCAACTTCCTTGGCGATCGACCGGGTGCTGCGCCCATCCGCCGCCAACAGAACTATCCGCGCCCGCTTCAAATCGCGCTGCAACGTCACCGGTGAGCGACAGCACGCCTCAAGCACCTTGCGATCTTTCCTCGAAAGGTGGACTTCTCTTGCTTCGGGTATCATCCCGACCTTGAATCACGACTCACGTTCCAAGAAAAGTGGGTACTAGATGGCGCCTTTCAAGCGGGCTTGCAGGAGGTCGATCTTCGCCCGTCCATACATCTGGCGTTTTACGAGCTTTAGTTTAGTGATCTGCCCTTCTGTCTGGCCATTGGACCAAGGCTCGGTGATGGCGGCACGGACGGCGGCTTTGTCCCTGATGATGCCACTCGCAAAAGAGGCGATCAGGCTCAAGCTGGCGGTGGCGATCCACGGATCGAGATCAGCGAAGAGCTTCTTGCGTACCATGGCCTGAAAGCTTTCGACGAGCATGCGGGCTTCGACGAGTGTGGGAACGCGCGCCTCGATGGCGGCGATGGTGATCGTATCTGCTTTGCTGAGATTGTCGCGCGCCGTGGTCATCAATCGTGAGATTGTTCTCGCGGATGGAACGTTTTGCAGTTGTTGATTGGTCGCCTTCTCGGCCCGTCGTCGCCGTGTCGTCCACTCACTGACTACACGCAAGGAGCCTCGGAAGCCTTGCCCTTGCAAACGACGCCAGAGCTCTGCGCCGTTACGGCAGCCCTCGCTCCATTGCGCATCCAGAAAGGGCAAGTGGGCATCGAGCGTGCTTTGCCGGGTCCGGAAGACATCTGTACTCTCGCCGCGACTGACTTGGCGAACGAGTTTACGGCTGTGTCCTGTTCGACGGACAATCTCCTTGAGTGGCACAGCGTCTCTGACGAGCTCCATGATGGCGGCATTCGTCTGCTTGCGCCGGAGATATCCTTCATACTGCAGCCTTTCCGCGCAAGTGAGCAGTTTTGGATTGATCGTCGTCGCACCGATTGCGGCGCGGATTACCCGCATGGAACGGCGCACCGCGTTGAGGAAGGCCGCGCTTGCGTTCTCCATCAGGTGCCAACGGTCGGCGACCTGGACGGCGTCGGGCAGCGCCTTTGCCGCGGCCTCACCGTAGCCGCCGCCACGGTCGCGCGATACGACCCTGATCTCCGGATGGTCGGAAAGCCAAGCCCGCACCGTTGCAATCTCGCGATCTGGAAGCAGGGTTACGATCCGCCGCCTCTCCAGATCGCACACGATTGTTCCGTAGCGATGGTTCTTGCGAAAAGCCCAGTCGTCAATGCCGGCGACGATCAGAGGCTCCGTTCGCGGGCGGGTTCGTCGCCTGACAACCCGAAGCAACGTATCGTTGCTGACCGGCAGCATCAGCCGTTTAGCGAAGCTCGCCGCTGGTCTGCCGCCGAGTGCCAGCCCCAGATGGTGGACGATACATTCCAGCCGTGCCGTCCGGCGCGACCGGGTCGGGAGAATATCGTCCCCGAACCGTTCAGCGAAAATCCGTCGCCGACACTGAGGCACCTCGCAAACGAAGCGCCGCGTGATCACGCGGAGCCGTATTTCCTTCCCGGAACACGGCAAATCCGCGACTCGTCTGTCATATCGGCTATGGCTTCGGCGCGATCTCGCCCCGCACAGTGGGCACCCGGCTGCATCGCCCTCGGATCGGACGGCTAAAATAATCGAGTCAGATGACTCACTTACGCTCTCGATAACCAACCCACTCGGCACAAGCGACGAGATTCGAATACCGACTCGCATGGCTGATTCCCCCGTTGGAGAACCGCAAACTCGGCAGACAAAATCATCAGATGTGAGTCAGACCCCAAAGGGGACCCCTTTGATCGGCGCGTCTTGATGGTAGCGCTCGCGGCGTCGGAGCTGGCCGGGGTTGCGGAGACGGCGCGAGCGCGGGTTGTTTGATCGTCGTCGCGGCCGGAACCAAACGGCGCGACCGAACGCGAAGCGTAAAACTGCGCCTGCTCGATATCTCGCGAACCGCGCGTGCCAAAGGACCGCTCAATCACGAGAGGCTCAAGCAAGGCTACCGCGGCTGTTGAACTCGACGAGCCGTGTGGTGGGGCAAGCCGAGCGCTTCTCCCATGAGATATCCACCGGCGTGAAGCGGGCCAGCGGCATCTTGAAACGGTGGCTACGATGAACCAGAAATCCTCCCCGTCTCACAGGTCCTGACGGCGGACAGCACAGGCTATTACGTGGCCAATGTCGGCCTACGCGATCACCACAAGCCGATTGATATCATCTTTTCGGCGCTGGTGTTTGGCATTTGCCGCGTTTGCCTACAACATCGGGCGGATCACGTTCGCTCTGGACATTCCCTGGGCCTCTACAGCGGTTTTTCTATGTGCAGTTCTGCTGGGCGGCCTATGGAGCCTAATCGGCCGTCCCTGAGCTTCTGTTGCGGCATTCACGGATCGGGGTGCGAGATCCGGACACAGCACGAGCTTGCCCTCGAGACCCCCCGCCTCGAGGCGGCGGTGAGCCTCGGTGACCTCGTTGAAGGAGATCCGCTCGGCGACGCGCGGCCGGATGGCGCGAGTTGCCAAAAGCCCGAACAGCCGCTCCAAGTCATCCTTGAACCAGGTCGGATGTCGCGCCCGCATCGCATTGACCGAGTAAAAGCGAGCGCGCTTGCCGCTGGGCAACAGCCTCCACAGGTACAGGCGCGCAATCTCCATCAGGATGGGGAACATGCCGCGCTGTGCCTGCACACTCGCAGAGAAGCCGATGGCGCAGAGCAGGCCGCCTGGCTTGAGCGCTCCGTATGAGCGGCGATAGCCGTCTTCGCCAATTCCATCGACGACGACGTCGAATCCGCCCGACACGACGCGCGTGAAGTCCTCATGTTCGCAGTCGATCGGCGTTGCCCCCAGCTCTCGGACGAGCACCATGTGCTCGCCGCGCACGGTACCCCACAGCTCGAGACCGGCCAGCCTTCCAAGGATGAGCAGCGCCTGGCCGACAGCGCCAGCGGCGCCGTGCACCAGCACGCGCTGACCTGGCTGCACCCGGGCCGCGCGGTGCAGAAGCTGGTACGCGGTCGTCCAGCTCAAGATCAGGGTGGCCGCCTCCGCTGCGTCTACGTCTATCGGCACGCGGGCCACGTCGTTCGCCCGAAGCGTACGATAATCGGCGTTTGACCCGACCACAGTCATGTCGGCCACGCGGTCGCCAATCTGAAAATCGTGCACGTCCTCACCGAGCTGATCGATTATCCCGACGACGTCGTAACCCATTACGAACGGCGGGCGGAGGCGCATCGTTTGCGGGTATAGGTGGCGCCTGATCAACACCTCGGTGTAATTGAGGCTTGACGCGATTACACGGACCCGCACCTCTCCCCGACCAGCTGTCGGCAGGGGAGCGTCGATCACCTCCAGCCTCTCCGGATCACCGAAGCTGCTGACTTGAACAACTCGATTGCGCAGCTCTATCATGAGTGATCTCCCTGCAATCTCGTAATTCTGCGCAAGGACGGCACCAGTCCGCAGCTGCGCGACGAAAATGAACAACTGAAAGCGCTTTTGGCGCAAACGCAGGCGGCCTTGAGCGAGCATCAGGGGGCGCTGGCGGCGTCGGAAGAAGCCCGACGTCGGCTGGAGGTCATCCTCGGCGAATTGCGCCGCGAAAAGTTCGGCGCGAAGTCCGAGAAGCTGCGGCCAGATCAGTATCACTTACCGTTGGAAGACGTGGAGATCGCGCAGGGCATTCTGGATGCGGCGCAGGAAAGAGCCGAGGCTGTGATCAAGGGCCGCTCGCGGAGCGTGCCGGATCAAGGTTCTCATCGCAATCGCGGCTGTTGCCTGCCCATTTGCCGCGGGTGGAACGGATCATCGAGCCTGCGAGCACGCTCTGTCCGTGCGGTTGCGGCGCCATGACGAAGATCGGCGAGGACGTCAGCAAACGCCTCGACGTGATCCCGGCGCAATGGCGGGTGTTGGTCACGCGCCGCCCGAAATACATCTGTCGCCACTGCTCGGGCCCTGTCGTGCAGGCGCACGCACCGGAGCACGTCGTGCCCAGCGGGCTGCCGACCGAAGCGGCGATTGCGCACGTGATCGTCTCCAAGTTTGGCGACCATACGCCGTTTTACCGCCAGGCCGAGATCTATGCGCGCCAGGGCATCCGACTTGATCGGGCGACACTGGGCAACTGGTCCGGCCGCGCCTGCTTCCATCTTCAGCCCATCGCGGACCACATGCGCCACCGCCTAGCCATGGCGGATCGTCTGTTCATGGACGAAACCACGGCGCCGGTGCTCGATCCCGGGCGTGGCCAAACGAAGAAAGGCTACTTCTAGGCGATCGTCTCCGACGACCGCGGCCACAGCGGTCCAAGTCCGCCGATCGTGCTGTTCCGATATGCCCCCGGTCGCAGCGGTGCCTTTGCGGAGCAGTTCCTGGATGGCTTTTGCGGACACTTCCTGCAATGCGATGCCTATGACGGTTATGACCGGCTAACCGAAGTCGCTCGACCGCAAGGGCCGTGGACGCTCGTGCATTGCTGGAGCCATTTGCGCCGGCGCTTCGTCAAATTGGCCCGTAACAGCAAATCGCCGATCGCCGAGGCCGCCGTTCGGCACATCGCACAGCTTTACGCCATCGAAGCCATGGTGCGCGGCTCATCGCCGGACATCCGGCTGGCCGCGCGTAGGGAGCACTCGCTGCCCATGATCGCCGCGTTAAAGCCTTGGTTCGAGAAACAGCTGTCGATGATCTCCAGCGGTTCGACGCTCGCCGAGGACATCCGCTACGCGCTCAATCACTGGCAGGGGCTGACCCGCTTCCTCGAAGACGGGCGCCTCGAGCTCGACACGAACCCGGTCGAGAACGCCATCCGGCCAGTCTGCCTGACCAGAAAAAATGCTCTCTTCGCCGGGCATGAGGTTGGAGCTGAAAATTGGGCCTTGCTTGCGTCGCTCGTCGCCACCTGCAAGCTCAACGACGTCAACCCGGCCGCCTACATCGCCGAAACACTCGAGGCCATTATCGATGGCCATCCCCATAGCAGAATCGAAGACCTCATGCCGTGGCGATTCCGCAAAGCGTCAAGCCTGCGTCCATAGGGTGACGGCTAAGCGCTTACTGCGCTGCTCGCGATGCTCGGGTTTCTGCGATGTCAGCCATCTCATATGGGCTGGTCCCCACGTCGTCTTGCCCGGATAGATGCGTCCCAGCCGCAGCAGCCTCGCTCGGCGTTCTGGTCTCGAACCTCAAAACGGTCTGGGCTGCGCCGACGACGGATGCTCGCCTCAAGAAGCGGATTGTGCGCACCCTCATCCATGAGGTCGTGGCCGATATAGACAACGCGGCCTCGGAGATCTGCCGCTACTGAGAGGCCGGTTCAATAGAATTACCTATAACCGCCGCCTCCGCGTCAGATGGCGGCTGTTCGCTTAAACCATTTCCTTGGTAGGCCAATGCAGTAGCCGCGGCTACGAAGCTCTGGCTCGGACCTGTTAAGCGTTTCGCAAATGGATTTCACGGGTGAGCCTGCATCAACAAGCTCGCGCAGCAATTCGTCTTCTCGTTTGGTCCAGGGAGGAGAACGGAGAGTCAACTTCAATCCAATTTCTTAGCGTCGGTTTCATGCGTGGAGGAGAGTTGGCGCCCAGACTTGTGCCTGCCTTTCCGTGCTGAGCATCTTGCCAAGCGTTGTCTGCAATCTCGGCGTTCTGGAATGGCGTACAGTCCCAATCAGAGTGGCGCAATCGTTTGGACAACTTCGAGGACGTCTCATAGCGACGACCTCGCCTGTCCTCAGCTATGCATCGCACTCAAAAAGAGTGACAGAGGAACCGCTCCTTCGAAAGCTATACGTTGGCATAGTTGAAGCTAATGCCAGTTGGACCAATCGGACTCACCCAGGCGCTGGCGGACGATCTGTGAGATCGCTGTGCTGCCCTGGAGTTAAGCTAAAGCAATGCGGACGCTTTGTAAGCTGACCCAGTGATATTGGTGCAAGCAGCCGTTGAAGCTAGCAACAGAGCAATTGCGGACGAACAGGAAATCGAAGTTCGGACATGGGTGATCTTATGGAATGACACCCCGGCACTTGTTTGCCAGTGCTGCTGCATCTGAAAATCAAGCGCGCGATGTTGTCAGAGATCGCCTACCTGTGTCTGGCAGGCCGAACCGACCTTATGGGGCGCTGAAAAAGCGCGCGGCCTCTTAAAGGCCGCATTCCGTGTGGTAGGCCAGTACTTGAAAGTGCGAGCATTTCGCCGCGCTACTTGAGACGAGAGGAGGATTTCGATGTTCGAGGCTAAAGACTACCGCGTGTGTTGCCACGACTTCGTCACCCCGACCAACCGCATCATCTACCCGGCGCAGGAGCCCTTACTAACCTACTCTGAGGCCGTCCGGCACGTGCAGGCCGAGCAGGCCAAGGGCTACGTGGTGGCCTGGGTCATCGATCGCACCGGAGCAGGCGCCACCAAATGAGATGGGTGGTTCGAACGCATCGGTTCGACGTTGATCGTAAGCATTGGGGTCGAACCATTTGGGAGCTATGGCTGATTTTGGGTGACGCGGCCTGATCAGGCGGCGTGGCTTTCAGTGTTCGGAATGACTTCGATTCCGTCGATGAACTTTACACCGGCGATGACTTTCGGCAACTGGTTCGTGCTCTTCAATCGCCGCCAGGTCTTCGATGCGGCGTCGATGAGCTTGAACACCATCAGCTTCGCAGTTTGTTGCGACAGCGATCCCTTGGTCCGCACCGTTCGGTGGCGCACCGTGGCGAAGACGCTCTCGATCGGGTTCGAGCTGCGTAGGTGGATCCAGTGCTCAGCAGGGAAGTCGAAGAAGGCGAGCAGCGCATGGCGATCCTTGATCAGGCACTCCACCGCACGTCCGTATTTGACGTGGTATTTCTCGACGAAGACGTCGATCGCGGTTTCAGCTTCGGCCCGGTGTGGGGCCAGATAGATGTTCCGCAGGTCGTTCTTCATGGGGCCCTGCACGGATTTGGCGACCTTGTCGAGTACGTTGCTCACTTTATGGCACCAGCATCGTTGGTGCCGCGTGCCGGGAAAGGCCTCGTCCAGTGCCTTCCAGAAGCCGAGGGCGCCGTCGCCGATGGCGAGTTGCGGGGCAATCCGTAACCCGCGTTGCCGCAGGTCGATCAGGAGTTCGCGCCAGCTCTGCGCGCTCTCGCGCACGCCGACCTGGAAGCCGATCAGCTCCTTCTTGCCTTCCGGCGTGGTGCCAATCAGCACCAGCATGCATTCGCTGTGATCTTCCATGCGGGCCTGCAGGTACACGCCATCGGCCCAGATGTAGACATAGCGACGCGCCGACAGATCGCGTCTCTGCCAGCGTTCGTACTCGACCTGCCAATCGGCCTTCAGGCCGGCGATCACCGAAGGCGACAGGTTCGGCGCATCCTTGCCGAGCAGCGCCGAGAGCGCCTCCTGGAAGTCGCCGGTCGAGATGCCGCGCAAATAGAGGACCGGGATCAAGGCATCCAGGCTCTTCGTCCGCCGCGCCCATAGCGGCAGGATTGCCGAACTGAAGCGGAGGCGGTCGCCTGGCCCGCTCGCTCCGCGGTCGCGGACCTTGGGACGAGCGACCTCCACCGGACCGATGCCGGTCGCAATCTCGCGCACCGGACCGTGCCCATGTCGGACCAGGCGCGCTCGACCGTCGGGCAGCGTCAGATTGGCCGTGCTGGCCAGAAACGCGCCAACCTCGATCTCGATCGCCCTGGCAAGCAGGTCCCGCGCGCCGGCACGAACGATATCGGTCAGTGGATCATCAACCGCGGACGGCTGACGGAAAGCAAGAACATTGGTAGTCTCGGTCATGGCGTATCGCTCTCCTCGAGAGGTTCTGGCAGGCTCGTCACCCGCCTCGATACGCCGCCTTCCTCACACCGTCATCACCCAGATTCCGCCATAGCTCACCATTTGGCCCCAAAGGAGAATATTTTCGTGTTCTGGATGGATGAGGTCGCCGATTGCCTCGAGAAGGTCGGCATAGCTGGGCCCCCGACCTCTTTCGGGGGGCTGCGGCATCGAGCAAGAGGAGAAGACCGTCCTCGGCGTGTCGTCTAACTATTTTTTTGAGCTTGATCACATGATCCCAGCCGCGCCAAAAATGCTGCAAGCCGTTTCCACGCCGAATCACAAGCAGAAGAAAACTCGACCAGGACTCGCGCTGGTCAGCGTCATCAGAAGCTGTGCGCGCTCGACAGGACGATCGAGCCAGTGCGTCGAGGTCTATCCCTGCATAGGTGGACGCGACGAGGCGACGGGAAAGCGCTTGCACGGTGCATTGGAAGGCTTGGGATCCGGCAAGGTTCCGATTCGCGCACTGTACCTCGGCGGTCCCAAACACGAGGGCGCAGAGAGGTCTGTTTCGGGCGCGGGATTTTGGCTGGGACACGAGCCCGTCAGAGCGTTGCCGCCGCCGCTCTGAAATGGTCGGGAAACCTTCTGATAATTATTACTAACCTAACATGTGATCCGCTCCCCTCGGCACTTTTGGAAGATACCCCAACTGCTGTTGCAGGGCAGCCAAAGTTAGACGGGCGGAATCCAATCGCGCAGTCGCCTCCACTAGAGCGTCCCGCGTTTTGTCCGACCGCGCAACCGCTGCGGAGCCAATCTCAAATAGGCTGTTGTTGAGATGCGGTGCCACTTCGCCTCGCAAAGCACGCTTTAAATCGAGTAGGATGCTCGACAGCGCTCGTTGTGCGCACGCGTCCTCTCGTTCCAGGTTTTCCGCCAAGTCGAGCGCCGCGCGATAGTGTCGTATCGCTGCCGCGACTCTGCTTTCGAGATCGGTGTTATCGCTCATCTGCTTTTCTTCCTCGCAAATCGCTGAGCATTTTGTTGCGGCCTGAACGGGCAAAAATTAGGCGGCTTACGGGTGAGGCGGGCGAGGTGATGCGCTGGCTCATACGTCGAGCCGAGCATCGAGCCCGGTATGCCGTCGTTGCTGATGCGTTCCGTCTCGACTTTTTCATCTCCGACAATATTGCCGTTCCCCGCACGCCCGTTCTTTCTTTAGTTGGGAGCCAGCCGGTCTGTTGTATGCTGGCCGAGTCTTTCCCTGATCGCCGCTTTCGCGATAATCAGCTACGCCCGCCAGCTTCTCCCCGGTAGAACCTGTTCTCGCCGACGCACGCCCGCATGTCGGTGCGACGGAACCAGATGGCGCGTCCGCACCGCAGCGGCGGGTTGCCGGCGGTGAAAATGATCTGTTCGTCCGTTCGCATGCGCAGCACTTCATGCGGCAGCACGAGCGGCCGGCGCGCGAGCTGTTTGGACCGGGTGCGGGAGGAACCCGATGTCTGCGAGGACTGGCTCAGCTGATCCACCTCGACCGTCGTGTCACGCAGCGCTTGGAGATGTAGTCCGCCGTTTCAGGGTCGTTGATCGCCGAGAAGGAGATCCAGGACGCGCTTTCGAACCATTTGCTGGTGGCGTCACGCCCGCCGTAGGCCTCGCGCATCTGGCCGATCGACTGGTAAAGCATCAAGAGGGTGATGCCGTATTTGCGGCCCGCATCGCGCGCGGTTTCGAGGATGCGCAAGTACCCGAGGCGGGCGACCTCATCGAGCAGGAACAGCGTGCGGCCGGTCACTTCGCCATTGCGATTGTAGATGGCGCTGAGCAGCGAGCCGATGACGACCCGGGCGAGACCGGCATGGTTCTCCAGCGTCTTCAGGTCGAGATTGATGAAGATGTCCGTCCGGCCCTCCGCGAGCTCGGCCCCAGCGCGGCATAGTTGGCATAGGAGAGCCAGTGGGTTTCCTTCACCGCGTTGGCGTAGACGCCGCTGAAGGTCTCCGGCGTCATGGCGATGAAGGGCGCCACATTCTCCTTCACGAATCCGGACTCCGAGTTGTCGTAAATCGTCTGAAGCCGCTGGCGCAGTTTGGGCTCCGGCTCGGAGAGGTTGGCGCGAACCTGGCGGAGGTGCTGGTCCTTCTTTTCCGTATGACCGGACAGGCAGACATCGGCGATCAGCGCTGTCAGCAGTTGCAGCGCCGAGGCCCGAAAGAAGTCGTCCCGCGCCGAGCCCTGGCGCGGATTGTCGGTCATGATCCATGAGGCGACGGCGGCAATGTCCTCTTCCTTGGTTGCGCCGTGCTCGCCGATCCAGTCGAGCACATTGAAGCCGCCGCCTAAGGAGCGCGGGTCGAGTACGAAGACCTGCCGACCGGCTCCGTGTCGGTGCGCGGTCACCATGGGCGCGACCTCGTTGGAGGGATCGAGGACGACCAATCCGCCGGCCCATTTGAGCGCCGTCGGCACCGTGAAGGACGTCGTCTTGAAGCCGCCGGAACCGGCGAACACGATGCCGTGCGACGAGCCGAAGGAGGCATCGAAACACAGCAAAGGAGACTTGCCGCCGGCGCCCCATGTCTCCGCGTCGTCGGCGCGGAAGGACTGGTCAGTGATCGCATCCCGATCGACGCGATAGCGCTCCCCGACCACGATGCCACCTGCCTCCGGGAAGAGCCGTGCAGCCTCCGTTATCGTCATCCAATCGGACTCGCCATGGATGGCGCGTCGGCCCCGGATGCGGCGCGGCGCGGCGGCCGCGAACGCGGCATTGCCCCTCATCCCCACGCGCAATCCGAAGACGGCGACGAGCGCCCTGACTGTCGCTCCGATGATGGTCGAGGGATCGGCATAGGCGAGAAGCCGGTCTCCAGCCGGCAGGGCATTGGCGAAGGAATGAAGGCGCGCTATCTCGCGCGACGCGGCGATCGCGACCACAATCAGGACGCCGAACACGACGCTCCAGCCGGCCGAGCGGATTGCCGTCGCACCGGCCGCCGCGAACAGGAAGACCACGCCGATCGCCGCGGCGATCACGTAGGGCAGGGCGATACCGATCCGGCCGAGCACCAGGTGGGCCTTCGGGGTAGTCCCGAACTTGGAAAGCCAGGCTTCGATGCCGGTGAGGGCAAGGCATAAGCCCGTCATCAGCACGGCCGGGACGATCGCCAATGCGATCTTATTTGCTTTCATGACCGAACGCCTTCGCGCCAATCGCCATCAGGCGCTCGCGTTCCGCTTCGTTGCCGCGCAGACGGTCGGCGGCATCGATCAGCAGACCCAGCAGCAGCGCACGCTTCTCATAGCGCAGCCCGGCCTTGGCGATCAGGCCGCCGAGCTCGATCTTCTCCCGCGTGTCCTTCTTGCGGGCACCAGTCGCATCGGAACGGCGCATGCGTTCAGCCCTGTTCAGCCACGCCCGAAGACGCGCCAGGCGCGACGGCCGCGGCCGCCTTGGCGGGTCGGCTCCCGCCCTTGCGAAACCGGCCGGCGATCTCCTCAAAGGCCGACAGCAGCGCGCCTTCCTCGATCTCGATTTCTCCCATCCCGGCTCTCAGTGCGATGCGGCCGATGCGCTCGGCCTCCCGCGTTTCAGCCTGCTTCAGCTGGTCCTGGAGCCGAGCGATTTCGTCCCTGATCTGCCGCGAGGGTTTTTTCATTCCGGAAGAACCTTTCCTGTCATTTTGGCGCGAAGCGCGGACAGGAAAGCCGGGCTGAGCGCGAAGCGCGACCCGGGTAATTAACGGGGTCGGCGGAGCCGACGCTTTGGAAGATCATCCCGCCGTTCCGAAGGAGCGGCTTCCAAGGGCGCAGTAATACGTCGCTTGAGGCGACGTCCTGCTTCCCAACCCGAATGGGGCGGCCGATCTCGACGAACAGCATGTTCGTTCGTCTCGGGGATCACTCCGGCCGTGGCCATCACCCATTTCACGCCCCAGCTCATCGGACGCGGCGATGGCCGCAGCGCCGTGCTGGCCGCCGCCTACCGGCATTGCGCGAAGATGGAGTTCGAGGCCGAGGGCCGTACTGTCGACTATTCCAACAAGCGGGGGATGATCCACGAGGAATTCCTAGTGCCGGCCGATGCGCCCGCTTGGCTTCGGACGATCATCGCCGATCGCTCCGTTGCCGGCGCGTCGGAGGCCTTCTGGAACAAGGTCGAAGCCTTCGAGAAGCGGGCGGATGCGCAGTTCGCCAAGGAGTTCATCATCGCGCTGCCCGTCGAGCTGACGACTGAGCAGAACATCGCGCTGATGCGCCAGTTCGTGGTCGAGCAGGTGCTGTCCCGCAGGCAGGTCGCGGACTGGGTCTATCATGACGAGCCGGGCAACCCGCATGTTCACTTGATGACGACGCTGCGGCCTCTCACCGAAGACGGATTCGGGCCAAAGCGGGTCGCGGTCATCGGCGAGGATGGGCAGCCGCTGCGCATGCAATCCGGCAAAATCGCCTATCGGCTTTGGGCCGGCGACAAGCAGGAATTCCTCGAGCAGCGCAACGGCTGGCTCGATCTGCAGAACCAGCACCTCGCCCTGAACGGCCACGAGATTCGGGTCGATGGTCGGTCCTACGCCGAGCGCGGGATCGACGTCGTGCCGACCACCCATATCGGTGTCGCGGCCAAGGCCATCCAGCGCCGCGCGGAGCGCGAGGGGCGCGATCCCAACCTCGAACGGCTGCGCGTCTTCGACGAGAACCGGGCCGAGACGTTGAGGCGGATCCAGCGCCGTCCGGAGATCGTGCTCGACATGATCTCGCGGGAGAAGAGCGTCTTTGACCAACGAGATGTCGGCAAGCTCCTGCATCGCTATGTCGACGATGTCGGGACCTTTCAAGACTTGATGGCACGGGTGCTGCAAAGCCCGGACGCGCTGAGGCTGGAGGGCGAGTCGGTCGATTTCGCCACAGGCGCGCGGGCGCCGGCAAAATACACGACGCGCGAACTGATCCGGCTCGAAGCCGAGATGGCACGGCGTGCGGACCACCTCTCGGGCAGTGCGGCTTTCACGGTCAAGGCACAGGTGATTGCCGCGGTGTCCGCGCGTCACGCCAACCTCTCGGTTGAGCAGCGCGCTGCCATCGCGCACGTCGTGTCCGGAGAGAGGATCGCGGCGGTTGTCGGCCGTGCCGGCGCGGGCAAGACCACGATGATGCGGGCCGCACGGGAGGTGTGGGAGGCCGCAGGCTACCGCGTCGTCGGCGGCGCCTTGGCGGGCAAGGCGGCCGAGGGATTGGAGAAGGAGGCGGCTATCCAATCCCGCACGCTCGCCTCCTGGGAATTGCGCTGGAAAAGCGGCCGGGACGGCCTCGATGACAGAACGGTTTTTGTCCTGGATGAGGCCGGCATGGTCGCCTCGCGGCAGATGGCGCTGTTCGTCGAAACAGCGTCAAAGGCGGGATCGAAGCTCGTCCTGGTCGGCGATCCCGAGCAGCTCCAGCCAATCGAAGCAGGCGCAGCTTTTCGCGCGATCGTCGAACGCATCGGCTATGCCGAACTCGAAACGATCTATCGCCAGCGCCGGCAATGGATGCGCGACGCTTCGCTCGATCTTGCACGTGGCCGGACGGGAGAGGCCCTATCCGCCTATCGCCATCATGGACGTCTGTTCGGCTCGGAGTTGAAGGCGCAGGCGATCGACAATCTCATCGCCGATTGGAACCGCGACTACGATCCGTCCAAGTCGACCTTGATCCTGGCGCATCTGCGCCGCGACGTCCGCGCGCTGAACGACATGGCGCGGGCCAAGCTCGTCGAGCGCGGTCTTATCGAAGAGGGACATGCCTTCCGGACCGAGGATGGCGAGCGCCGGTTTGCGGCGGGCGACCAGATCGTCTTCCTGAAGAACGAGGGTTCGCTCGGCGTCAAGAACGGCATGATCGGCAAGGTCGTGGCAGCCGAGCCTAAGCGCCTGGTTGCCGAGATCGGGGAGGGCGAGGGCCGCCGCCACGTCGAGGTCGATCAGCGCTTCTATCGCAATATCGACCACGGCTATGCGACGACCGTGCATAAGGCGCAAGGCGCCACGGTCGACCGGGTCAAGGTGCTGGCAACGCTGTCCCTGGACAAGCACCTGACCTATGTCGCGCTGACCCGCCATCGCGAGGATGTGGCGCTCTATTACGGCCGGCGTTCGTTCCAGAAGGCCGGTGGCCTGATCCCGATTCTGTCGCAGCGCCGGGCAAAGGAGACCACGCTCGATTACGAATGCGGCGCTCTCTATCGCGATGCGCTGCGCTTTGCCGCGAACCGCGGACTGAATATTTTCAAGGTGGCGCGCACGCTCGCGAATGACCGCCTGCGCTGGACGGTTCGTCAGAAGCAGCGCCTCGCCGATGTCGCGCGTCGGCTCCGCGCGCTCGGCGAAAAACTCGGCCTTCTCGACAGTCGCAAACCCATCATCAGAACAGCACACAAGGAGGCGAAGCCGATGGTTGCCGGGGTGACGACATTCACCAAATCCCTCACCGACACCGTCGAGGACAGGATCCTCGCCGACCCCGCCATCAAGAAGCAATGGGAGGATGTGTCCACCCGTTTCCGCCTCGTCTTTGCCGATCCCGAGCGCGCGTTTCGTGCGACGAATTTTGACGCCATGCTGAAGGACCCCGCGGCCGCGAGCTCGACGATGGCGCGTCTTGCCGCGAGCCCAGAATCCTTCGGGGCTCTGCGCGGCAAGGTCGGCCTGCTGGCGGGTAAGTCCGATAAGCAGGTGCGCCAGCGCGCGGAGGCCAATGCGCCGGCGCTCAAGCGCGACATCGAGCGCTACTTACGTCTGCGCGCCGAGGCCGAGCACAAGCATGAGGCCGAAGAACGTGCGATCCGGCATCGTGTCGCAATCGACATCCCCGCTTTGTCGCGCGAGGCACGTCGCGTGCTCGAGCGGGTACGCGATGCCATTGACCGCAACGACCTGCCGAGCGCGCTCGAATTCGCGCTTGCGGACAGGATGGTGAAGGCGGAGATCGACGGTTTCAACAAGGCCGTCGCTGAGCGCTTTGGCGATCGGACATTCCTGTCGAATGCCGCCAGGGAACCCAACGGGCAGCCTTTCGAGAAGGCGGCCGCCGGCATGGATCCGGCGCGGCGCGAGCAGCTGAAAGAAGCCTGGCCAGCCATGCGTGCGGCACAGCAGCTCGCAGCAGGGGAGCGCACCGCGCAGGCCCTCAAACAGGCCGAGGGGCAGCGCCTGACCCAGAGCCAGGGACAGACCCTGAAATGAGCATACGGCGTTTCCCTCTCGTGATCCTGATGGCTGGTGCCGGCCTCATCGCCGCCATGGCGGGCGCCGGCTGGGGCGCCGGACTGCGCATCAACATGACGGCGAGTTACCCGCGTGGGCTCTGGCGGATCGAGACGCTGGATCGAGCCGCCGCCACCGGCGATCTCGTCTTCATCTGTCCGCCCGACACGGCCGAGTTCGAACGCGCCTTCGCGCGCGGCTACATCCGGCGCGGACTTTGCGCCGGGGGCATAAGCCCGCTCATCAAGACCGTCGTCGCCGTCAGTGGCCAACAGGTCGATGTCGCCGAACAGGTCTCGATCGACGGCTATCCGCTGCCCGATTCCGATGTCCGGCAGACCGATGCCGCCGGCCGTCCTCTCTTAGCCTTTGCCGGCGGCGTCATTCCCGACGGCGAGCTCTATCTCCACTCCGATTTCGCAGGTTCCTATGATTCCCGCTACTTCGGCCCGATCCCGTCATCGGGTGTTCTCGGCCTCGCCCGGCCCGTCTTCACCTTCGGTCCCTAGCGCTTGGCATGGCGTGGCGATGATCGTCGCCGCGGCTGCGGTCGGGGCTGCTGCCTGGTGCGGTCACGCGCTCGCCCTGCCGCTCGCCTGCGCCTTCCCGACGCTGTGGGCGTTCGCGCCGTCGAGGATGACCTCAGCGGCAGTCAGCGCGGCGTATTTCCTTGCGGCATCGCACGGGCTGCCGCAGGGCGTCGTCAATTTCTACAGCACGGATCTCGGCGTCGGCATCGCCTTGTGGATCGGCGCGGCGGCCGTCTTCGTCCTTGTCCATGCCGTGCTGTGGCAAAGCCGGCCGGGATGGGAGAGGCCGCTTTGGTTCGGGCTCGCGGCGATCCTGATGAGCGTGCCTCCCTTTGGGATCGTCGGATGGGCACAGCCGATCACCGCGGCCGGCATTTTGTTTCCCGGATGGGGATGGTGGGGACTGGGCGCGACCGCGGCCATCCTGCTCACCATGACGACCGGCAAGTGGCCCGTCGCGGCAATCGTCGCGGCTAGCTTCTGGGCCTGGTCGGCCGCGCACTGGATCGCGCCGTCGCAACCAGACGGATGGGTTGGTCTCGATACCAAGCTTGGGAGTTTGCTCGGCCGGGCTCCGGACCTCGATCAATCCCAGACGCTTCTCCAGTGCGTGCGCGAAGCGGGCGGGGCCGGAGCGCGCGTTGTCGTGCTTCCCGAGAGTGCGGCCGGGCTCTGGACACCGACCACGAGCGGCGTCTGGATGGATGGCCTTCGCGGCACCGACATCACGGTGATCGCTGGTGCGGCGATCGTCGACCGTGAAGGCTATGACAACGCCATGATGGAGGTCAGCGCCGATCGCACGCGCCGGCTCTATGGCGAACGCATGCCGGTCCCGGTCTCGATGTGGCAACCCTGGCTCGCATGGACGGGGCAAGGCGGAGGCGCCAGGGGACCCTCTTTGCCAATCCCGTCGTCGAGTCCGCCGGCCACCGCGTGGCGCCCTTGATCTGTTACGAGCAACTGCTCGTCTGGCCCGTCCTGCAGTCGATGCTCCATTCGCCCGACGTACTTGTCGCGATCGGCAACGATTGGTGGACCGCCGGCACCAACATGCTGGCGATTCAAAGAGCCAGTACCGAAGCCTGGGCGCGCCTGTTCGGACTGCCGCTCGTGCTCTCGTTCAACACCTGAAGGGGATCATCATGATCGATGCCGCCACCATTCATCAATGTGCCGATCCGGGCCTGAAGCCCGCGATCGTCGAGAAATTCATCCGTGCGGTCGGGGCACCCGATCCGCTCGCCGTCACGGTCCGGACCGGAAACCGCGTCATCCTCGTGACGCCGCCCAAGACGCCGGATGATGCCATGGAGCTCGTCCGCCGTTACGTCGGCCACGCCATGGTCCGCGTTGGGGTGACCCAATATCCGGCTGGGCTCGGCGTCACCGACGTCGCCGAGCTCAAGCCCGATCTCGTCGACGCCTGCGCCAATATCAGGATGGGTACGGCGCTGTTCGGCAAGGTCTATCGCATCGTCATCAAATGGTATGGCACCGACGTCGACGAGGCGTTCGGCGATGCGATCGACGCCTGGGAGAGCGGGTATTTCGACGGGAAATATGTATTCGACGAGCCCGATCCCGGCAGCCTGCCGGCCCGCAAGGGGGCATCGGACGCTGGCGACAAGCCCGTGGACGGGAATGACGCGGCGAGACCTGCGAGCCGTCCGGACGAAGGGACCCAGCAGGACAAGGAGCCGGATAATCCCAATAAGGCGGGCATCAGGATCGATCTGACCGGAATTGGCGTCAGCAGGCCGAAATAGCCCTTTGTGGATTGCAACGGCCCCAGCTGGAGAGCCAGGGTCTATTGATAGGCCGCAGCGCTACGCTGTCGGCCGTAAGCTCCTTGATGTTGATGTGCAAGGGCCCGCGATCCGGCTGATTCCGCGGAGCGTGAGGTCGCCGCTTTGATGGGCTATCGGCATATTCGGTCATGCGCGGGGAGGTTCGGCAACGCACGGTCGCCGCAGTTCGCGCCGAACGAGGTCAGCGAAATAGTTGCGTCGAATGGAGAGCCGAGCTTCGGCAACAAGGTGTGGAGCGAAGTCCTTCGCATTCAGAATATTCCGCTTCCCGTGGACGGCCGTTCCGGGCCGCGTCGATACCGCCTGGAAGAGCTGCTGTTGGGCCGTATTGCGGAGATGCAGAAAGCGACCATCCAGTACGGGGCTCCGTTGCAGCACGGTCAGGCGCGGCAGGCGACCTTCCGCGTCGTGCCGATAGCCCGCCACGTGTCGATGATTTCAAGAAAGGCGATTGCGCTTCCCGGGCAATTCCTCAAAGAGACTGCCCCGGTCTGGATACCAGCCACGATTCGACCGGCGGCCCCCGATGTGAAGGAACTGGTGCCCATCTTCAGCTGGGATGACCACTCGTCGGTGGACAAGGCTGTGGCGAGGTTTTCCCGGACGCGCAAGACCGGATTGCGTTTGGTCCTTCGTCGCCCGTGGTTCAGTACCGGGGAGGGGGAGCGCGTCGGCATCGTTTTCTGGCCGCCTCCGGTTCTCAACTTGCCTTTGTTGAAGACCCAGCCGCCCTTCAACGAGATCGAGGTGCCGCAATCCACAGCTCTCGGCCTCCTGACGGAAGAGGATCTCGATCCATTCGGCCGGTTCGTCTCGGTGTGGGGGATCGATCCGATCAAGCGCGAACCGCTGGAGCCGATCGACCGTCATCGCTTCCTCTCCTGGAACGACCTCAAGCTTCCGGACAAGGCGATGCTGCATCAGCGCGTGCTGATGCCGATTCCCGGAGCCATTCCGGGGCAGAACAAGGAGATCTTCGTCGAGGTGTCGGTCGTGAGTTTTCCGCTGACCTTCGTCAACGGCGAGCGCGATGCCTATGTCGACATCGACCTTGCTCCGGTGAAGGGCGTGGCTGAAGCCGTCGTCAGGCTGGGCGTCGTCCGCATGCAACTCAACGCGCGTCAGGATACCCCGCCGTCACAACGCATCGATCGCTCGGGAATCCGCTGCTCGCCACCGGTCGCCGTCCAATCACAGCTTCTTCCCGAACGTCGATTGTCGGTCAGCGTCACGGAGGTCAACAGCAAGCATGGGGCCGATGGCGATCAGCTGTCAGTGTCGGTCGTGCTTTCGGGCCCCGCAGCTCCGATTGTCGTCAAGAAGCCGGATGCCAGGGTCAGCATCGAGCTCTCGGAGCACATTTCCGGTGAGGAGCTTGCCGTCAAGACGATCGGAGGCCGCCGCGCGCGGGCGGAAGGCAGCGGCGATTCCAAAGAGCTGTTTCTCAAATACGACAAGGGCGAAGCAAGTTGGGTCGCGAATTTTCTGCTGCCGGGCAAGCTTGGAACGCGGAACCTCGTCGCTTTGGCGCGCGAGGAGGCTCTCATGGATCCTGCCAATGGGAAAATAGATACCGTCGATCTGCCGGGCTACTTCGGCAAGGTCGTCGTGAGAAACCCTCTGGTGATCAGGGGATGAACTTTGAAATGGAGTTGCGCAACGATTGTAGTTCCTTGGGAGATGATGGATGAAATTCGGTAGCAGTAACCTTGCGGTGATCTCGGTCGCCGCGCCACTTTTTACAGGCCTAACGACGGCGGGCGTTCAGGCGTCGCCAAGAATCAACTATGGCAATATCAACGGCGTCAACGCTGGCACCGATGCGTGCAGGCCCGAGGATGTGTACAACGGGCTGAAGCAGGCTCACTTTTGGGCAGCGCCGGTCAATCTCCAACTGCGGGGAGTCATGTCTCGCGTCCCTTGGCGCGTGGAAGACAACAGGGAGGTCGGCACATACGGTTATACGCGGATCGCGCCGGATGGGACGCGAAAGTTCCATGCCGGTACGGATCTGCTTGGTGATGTCGGGGAGTCCGTGCGGGCAGTAGCTGCGGGGAAAATCGTCGCGACCGGGTCTCAGCCAGATTCGATCGGAAATTATGTCATTCTTCGCTCCAGCTTTATTGTCCCTCCTGCGCTTCCCTGTGCAGTCGACGTCGTCTACGCACATCTTCAGCGCGCGATGGTAACGCAAAATCTGGAGGTAAGCGAGGGGACGGAAATCGGAAAGATGGGACGAAGCGGCAACCTAGTACCCACTTTTCTTGGAACGTGAGTCGTGATTCAAGGTCGGGATGATACCCGAAGCAAGAGAAGTCCACCTTTCGAGGAAAGATCGCAAGGTGCTTGAGGCGTGCTGTCGCTCACCGGTGACGTTGCAGCGCGATTTGAAGCGGGCGCGGATAGTTCTGTTGGCGGCGGATGGGCGCAGCACCCGGTCGATCGCCAAGGAAGTTGGGGTCCAGCCGCGGATTGTCAGCCTTTGGCGGCATCGCTATGCCGACCATGGCCTTGAAGGGCTGCAAGACAAGCCGCGGCCTGGCAAGCAGCCGATCTATACGAAGACGACCGACAAGCGGATTCTGAAGCTGCTGGATAAGCCGCCACCGCAAGGGTTTGCGCGCTGGACCGGCCCCCTGCTGGCCGAGGCGCTGGGCGATGTCGATGTCCAATATGTCTGGCGGTTCCTGCGCAGCCACAAGATTGACCTGGTGGCTCGCAAGTCCTGGTGCGAGAGCAACGACCCGAACTTTACGGCCAAAGCCGCCGATGTTGTCGGCCTCTATGTCGCGCCGCCGGCGAAGGCCATTGTGCTGTGCGTGGACGAGAAGCCCTCGATCCAGGCTTTGGAGCGAGCGCAGGGTTATCTGAAGTTGCCCAATGGCCGCGCCTTGACCGGCCAAAGCCACGATTACAAGCGGCATGGCACCACAACATTGTTTGCGGCGCTCGAAGTCGCCACCGGAAAGATCATCGCGACCCATTCAAAACGCCGGCGCCGCGTCGAGTTTCTCGATTTCATGAACAGCGTCACCGCGGCTTTTCCGAACCGCAAGCTTCACGTCATCCTCGACAACCTCAACACCCATAAAAAGAACGAGGACTGGCTCAAGGCCCACCCCAACGTGCAATTTCATTTCACGCCGACAAGTGCGTCATGGCTCAATCAGGTCGAAGTATGGTTTTCCATCTTGCAGGGGCAGTCGCTCAGCGGCACCTCCTTCACGAGCCTCAAGCAGCTTCAGGAACACATCGATGCCTACGTCAACGCATACAACGACAGAGCCGAGCCCTTCGTCTGGACCAAGAAAAAGGTCCGTCAACGCCGTTTCAAAGGCCGCCGTATCACTCAGTTCTGATTCCGGGTACTAGCCTGCCTGAGGCCCTTGTATGGGGCTTGTTTTGTCAAGAAGTTCGGCAGTGCAACGCATGTCTTGTCCTTCGTCAGTTTCTTTGTTCGATCTGAAAGCCCGTTTCTTCGTCCCGACCCGCGGCAGCGCCAGGCCGTCGCGCGCAGGGGCTGTCAAGGTTGGCCGGCGGACCAACCTTTCGAGATGCTTCGCTCTTGCGAGGCCATACCTTGACAGCTTCGAGCACGCCGGCACGGTGGGGTGCGGTCGGGATGACGATCAGAGGGGAGCCCGCTTTCGGGCGCGGATCAGTCGCGCCACAACCTTGTATCCGGTGGGTCCAGGGACCCGAACCATGATGCAGTCATGCGCATCGGCAGCGAGTCGTCCGTGAAGAATGCAGATCGGCCTGAGACATAGGCAGAAGTTGTCTCGATAAAGTATTCGATTTTGCAAGAAAGCCGGGTGTTGGGCCGCGGTTTCTTGCGTTTTGGGATTTTGCTTTCGAGCGATTCGTGATTCCCTGACGGCGGGTCATCGGCATTGGGGACGGCGATGAGCAAACCGCGGGATGATCGCCAAAAGGACCTGTTGCTTCCGGCGCTCGATCAAATCATCGACATGGGCCACCCGCTGGTGCGGTTGGCGGCGCTGATCGACTGGAACTTTCTGGATGACCGCTTTGGTTCGGTGTGCCAAACCGGTCCGGGGCAGCCTGGACTGCCGACGCGGCTTGTCGCCGGCCTGTTCATCCTGAAGCACATGCACAATCTCTCGGATGAGGTGCTGTGCGCTCGCTGGATCGAGAACCCTTATTACCAATACTTCTGCGGCGAGTTGAGCTTCTGCCACCGGCTGCCGTTCGATCGATCGTCGATGACGCGCTGGCGCCAGCGGCTCGGCGAGGAGGCTCTCGTCGCGCTGATCCAGGAAAGTCTGTCGGTGGCACACAAGACTGGCGCCATCGGTCCCAAGGACCTGGAGCGAGTGGTGGTCGATACCACGGTGCAGCCCAAGGCCGTTGCGCATCCGACCGACGCGCGGCTGACGCATCGGGCCATCACCAAGCTCGTCGGGTTCGCCAAGCGCAACCGTGTGCCGCTGCGCCAGAGCTATCTGCGCCTGGCCAAACGCGCCGCCATCATGGTCGGCCGCTATACCCACGCTCATCAGTTCAAGCGCGCCCGGCGCCAACTCAAGTTCCTGCGGACGCGGCTTGGCCGGATCATCCGCGACGTCCGCCGCAAGATTGATGGCGATGCGGCGCTGGAAGCGCGCTTCGGCCCGCTGCTCGATCTGGCGCAGCGGGTGCGCAGCCAGGATCAGCATCAGCGCGGCCCGAAGATCTATGCGTTGCATGCGCCGGAGGTCGAGTGCATCGGCAAGGGCAAAGCCCGCGCGCCTTACGAGTTCGGCTGCAAGGTCAGTATCGCCACCCCCGTGACGTCCCCGAAGGGCGGACAGTTCGTGCTCCATGCCAAGGCGCTGCACGGCAATCCCTTCGACGGCCACACGCTCGGCCCCGTGGTCGCCGACATGGAGAAGCTCACCGGGGTGGAGGCTCGCCGTATCCATGTCGACAAAGGGTACCGCGGCCACAACTACCCGCACCGGTTCAGGGTCTGGATCTCGGGTCAGGTTCGCCGCGTCACGGCTTCCATCCGGCGCGAGATGAAGCGTCGCGCGGCTGTCGAACCCGTCATCGGTCACGTCAAGGCCGAGCACCGCATGGACCGCAACTATCTCAAAGGCCGCGTCGGCGACCGTATCAACGCCGTCCTCGCCGCGGCCGGCTACAACTTCGGCCTGCTCCTGCGATGGCTCGCAGAACTCTTGCGGGCCATCATCCGGGCCTTCGCCGAAACTGTCCCGGCTCAAAAGATCGCTTAAATCAGCGCTCGTCCGCGTTCTTCACGGAGGACCAGCGAAGCTCCGAGGCGGCGGACCCATTCTTCCTCTCGGCATGACAGCCATGGGGCAACTCGGGACCCCGCCACCTCGAACCGTCATCGGCGGCCCGTCACAAGCGGACGGAGTGGGCCGAAACTGTCGGGTGCCTTCAGTGACCTCCGTTCATTGCGCCGGGCGCAGAACGACGCCGTCCGGTACCACGCCCTCGCGCACCAGCCGCCACAGGGCGATCAGAAGCTTGCGCGCCAAGGCCACGATCATGGTCTTGCGAGTGCCGCGGGTGCTCTCAGTGCGGCCTCGAAACCACTGCGCCAAGGTGCTGTCCTTCTGGAACATGAGAAATCGCCACGCCAATTGGATCATGCCGCGTCGAACCCGAGCGTTGCCGGAACGGGCCAGCCCTTTCTCTCGCCGTTTTATCCACTCTCGTCGGGCGAACCCGTGAGGCCGGCATAACGTGCGACGGCCCGTCGATCGCGCATGTTTCGCGCCAGCACCTCCTGCACCAGCATGGCGGCCGTCTCGATGCCAACCCCGATCACCCGCGCCAGTAGGAGCACCATGGCGTTTGGTCCATCACCGGGCGCTTGCTCGATGCGTTCCAGGCGAGCATCCTCGATTTGGCGGATCTGATCATTGATCAGCTGGCGGCGCTCCATGTCGCGACGCAGCTCAGCCAACATGTTGGGCAGTATTGGCTCTCCCTCAGGAGTGCGCAAATCTTCAAGGCGTCCGGCTGCCTTCTTTAGCTTGGGATTGAAGCCGCGGATGCCCAGCCGATTAACGCTGCTTTCATTCGGTTGACGATCCGACTCCGCTCTCCGACGAGGCTCTCGTGCGCTTGGCGTCTTCGTCCTTGATTGTCGGGATCGCCACCATCTTGCAGTGATCACGCTCGCCGCGCAGCCAGCCGAGAAAAGAGCGCTTGAGCAAGCTGGTGTCGAGCCGATCGGTCTTGGCGCGCCGGTGCTCGCGCGATACCGCGACGCTCGATGCGTGAATGACGTGGACCTCAATATCATGTGCCCTGAGCCAGCGCGCCAGCCAGAAGCCGTCACGGCCGGCGTCGAAAGCGACAGCGATGCGTTTGATGTGATGCCCAGCCTTCGCCGCTTCATCTCGCCATCGATGCAGCAATTTCAGCAATGCGCTCTCATCGACCGCGAGCTTCTTCAATGGCTGGCGCTCGACACCAGGCACAATGCCGGCGACGAGCCAGCTCGACAGGCTCAGTTCGATAACGGCGATCAGCGTGCCGTCCGGATCGAGTGGGCTCGGGGATCGGCTCAGATCGTTCAACTTTTGCATGGGGCGCTCCATCGGTTCACATTAGCAACGATAGATGCAATATCCTCGCCACCGCCCCATAGCATCTTCCTCCCGCGCTTCAGTTTCTCGATGTCAGCCACAATCAGTTGCCGAATCTGCCGGAGGTCCTCCCTGCTGGGCTTGAGTGGCTCGACGTCAGCCACAATCAATTGAGCAGTCTGCCGGAGAACCTCCCTGCTACGCTAACTACTCTCGCAGTTAACCGCAACGAGCTAACCAGGTTACCCGAGGCGCTCCCGCCCGGGCTCGAGCACCTCTTTGCTAACTATAACCAGCTAACCAGCCTACCCGAGAACCTACTGACGCAGTTGGGGGCTGATGCCAACGTAGATCTGTATGGAAATCCGCTGCCGGAGCAGGTGCTGACGAACCTGCATACAGCCGTCAGCGCCGCGGGTTATGCCGGTCCATCCGTCATGCTTCCGGACAACGACGCGAGTGAACTATCATCGACAGACGATGAACAGGACGCCTCTCTCACTGAAGCCGTCGCAGGCTGGCTCAGGGGCAATCCAAAAGACGGCGATCGGGAGGTGCTGGACGCTTGGCGGACCTCTGCAGAAGAGCCGGGTGCTGAAGAGTACGCGCTTTTCCTCGGCAAGCTGTTCGAGTCCGTCAACTCTGACAATCAGGAATTCCAACAGTCGGTGGCGAATGATCTGCGAGAGGCGGCGAAGAACCCGCAATTGCGTGCGCAGTACTTTCAGCTGGCCGCCGATGCTAACCAGACCTGCGAGGATCGCAGAACGTTGACTTGGAACGGTATGCAAACCGCACGTCTCATCGCAGACGTGGAGAACGGCGTCTATGACGATGGGGCACGCCTTCCCGATCTCATCGAACTGGGGCGCGTCATGTTCGGCTTGGACGCTCTGGAGGGGATCGCGCGCGAGAAGGCTGACTCGCTCGGCTCCGTCGACCGCGCCGAAAACATCGATCCCATCGAGGTCTATCTTGCTTATCAGAACAAGCTACGCGAGCGGCTGGGACTGCAGCACGTCGCGCCGAATATGCGCTTCTTTGAAGTTTCCGGCGTCACCGACGCTCACGTTGACAATGCAGAGATAACCGTGCGGAATAAGGAAGCGGCGGAAATTGCTGACTATTTGGCGACGGACTGGCAACCTTGGGACGATGTGGTTTCTCGCATCGCCCCTGACGACCATGCTGCGATGCAGGACCAGCTCATTGATGCAATGGGCGAAGAGTTCGACAACAGACTGGAGCAACAGCTCGCCGACAGAGGCTTGAGTGGAACTGATTCTGATCTCGTCGAGGATGCCAAGCGAGAATTAGGTGCCGAGGTCCGTAAGGAAATTGCCCGCGAGATCAAGGGCGCTCTAAGGGATAGGGTGCTCAATGATCACGGCCTCAGGCTGTGAAGCAGCCTTTGACTGCAGGAGGCTGTTAATTCGCATGAGGCGTAGCGCTGTCCGTCAGACTGCGGAGCGCCGACCTAAAAGCGGGCGCATGCTCAGGTGAGCGGCTAAAATTCGTGCAAGTAGCGGTGAGAGTCGGACTCCCTTCCCCGATGCCGCAACTGCACGAAAACCGCCGGAAAACAAGGAGTCCAAAAAGGCGGGGCTCGATTTTGTGACCACCGCCGTGTACCACCGATTCGGCCCGCAACGCGGGGCAAGCATCAGAACAGCGAGGCAGCCATGGTAAAACCGTTCCCGTCGAAGACCCATATCGGCAACCATATGCTGCATCCGGAAACCCTGATGCTGACCTATGGCTATGATCCGCAATTGTCGGAGGGCGCCATCAAGCCGCCGGTGTTCCTGACCTCCACTTTCGTGTTCAAGACGGCCGAAGACGGCCAGGACTTCTTCGATTACGTCGCCGGCCGGCGCGAGCCGCCGGAAGGCATGGGCGCGGGCCTGGTCTATTCGCGCTTCAACCATCCCAACAGCGAGATCGTCGAGGACAGGCTCGCGGTCTATGAGCGCACCGAAAGCTGCGCGCTGTTCTCGTCGGGCATGGCGGCCATCGCGACCACGATTCTCGCCTTCGTCCGCCCCGGCGATGTCATCCTGCATTCCCAGCCGCTCTATGGCGGCACGGAAACGCTGCTGACGAACACGCTTGCGCGGCTGTCGATCGGCGCGGCCGGCTTTGCCGACGGAATCGATGAAGCCTTGGTCAGGCAGGCCGCGGAGGAAGCGATGGGTCGGGGGCGGGTTTCAATGATCCTGATCGAGACCCCGGCCAATCCGACCAACGGCCTCGTCGACATCGCGATGATCCGCCGCATCGCCGATTCCGTCGGCAAGACCCAGGGACACACGCCGATCATCGCCTGCGACAACACGCTGCTCGGCCCGGTGTTTCAGCGCCCGATCGAGCACGGCGCGGACCTGTCGCTGTATTCGCTGACCAAGTATGTCGGCGGCCACTCCGACCTGATCGCGGGCGCCGCGCTCGGATCGAAGGCGATCATGAAGGGCATCAAGGCGCTGCGCGGCGCCATCGGCACCCAGCTCGATCCGCATTCGTGCTGGATGATCAACCGCTCATTGGAGACGCTGAACCTGCGCATGGAAAAGGCCGATGCGAATGCGCGGCTGGTGGCGAGCTATCTGCGCGACCACCCCAAGGTCGCCAGGGTTCACTATCTCGGTCATCACGAGGAGGCCTCGCCCTCGGGCCGTGTATTCGCGCGGCAATGCCTGGGCGCGGGATCGACCTTCTCGTTCGACATCGTCGGCGGCAAGGACGCGGCGGTGAAATTCCTCAACGCGCTACAGATCCTCAAGCTGGCGGTGAGCCTTGGCGGCACAGAATCGCTCGCGAGCCTGCCCGCGACCATGACCCATTCCGGCGTTCCCGCCGACATCCGCCAAAAGATCGGCGTGCTCGATTCCACCATCCGGCTGTCGATCGGCATCGAGAACCCGTCGGATCTGATCGCGGACCTCGCGCAGGCGCTGAACGCGGCTTGAGCGAGGGAATCAAAGCGGATTGGACGCGCGGCACGCTGAGGTTCGCAACGTCTCGCTGCTGGTGGCCTCGGCAGTCAATGCCGAGGGGGTCCGGGAGATCCTCGGCATCTGTGAGGGCGCCAAGGAGGACAAATCCGGCTGGTCATCGTTTCTGCGGCATCTCGTCGATCGCGGTCTCAAGGGCGTGCAGTTGGTGGTTTCCGACGCGTGCCGAGGTCTTGTCGAAAGCGTTGCGGATTATCTGCCCGAGGCACGCTATGAACGCTGCATGGTGCATTTTTATCGCAATGTCTTCAGCCACGTGCCGTCGACCCGGGTCCGCGAGGTGAGCCACATGCTCAAGGCCATTCATGCCCAGGAGAGCCGCGCCGCGGCCGACGACAAAGCCAGGACCGTCATCGCGGATCTGCGGGCAAGCCGTATGGCCAAAGCTGCTGATCTCGTCGAGCAGGCAGTTCACGAGACGCTCGCCTACTATGCCTTTCCAGATATCCATTGGCGGAAGATTCGAACGAACAATCCGCTCGAGCGCATCATGAAGGAGATCCGGCGACGACCCCGTGTCATCGGCGCCTTCCCCGACGGTCAATCCTGTCTCAACTTGGCGGCGGCCCGGCTGCGGCACATTGCCGGAACGGCGTGGTCGACCAAATGCTACATGAACATGCGACCGCTCTATCAGCCACAACTCTCTGAAACCGGAGCCGTCGCCTGATCAAAAGTGCGAAAGATTCTGGACAGTACCTTTCAATCCGGAGGTCGTCATAGTTCTTCTGTTTTAGCTTATACCTGAAAACACTTCCGTCCCCGTCCAAGTTGATGGTCGCCTTTACTTGGATATCAATCTTGGGGCGCATCGATTCGCCGGCCTCAATCGTGAGGTCGATACTATCACGATCAAAATGACGGGTGGCTACGACATAACCGGCGCTAGCCGCTACCGCACAAACGTACGCGAGTGAGTACGCTTCTTGCTTGTCGGTCTCTGCGAGAAGTGCATCCATGGCTTACCTTCAAACCACACTGCACCCCCATACCATAGTTCCCGCCGAATAGTCGATGCTTTGGTGCTCCGCCGCCCTCCTCGCCCCACTGCTCCACGCAGCCTACCGATTTGCGGGGGGCAACGTTGACGCCGGGCGCGCTCCGCCCGCCATGCTGACCAATCATCGATGCCGGCTCAATCTTCTTTCCAGGTTGATCTTCCGGCCATACGCGCACGACGCGCTGCATCACGCCATCCGCGTGATGATCTCAGTCTCAGTGACCGTAAGCAGCGCAGGCGCGACTCGGCGCCGGAAATGCGAGCGACGCTGTCCCTGCCACACCCGCGCTGCCGGTGAAGTTAGCGGCACGTGACTCGGCGATTCGTGACGGACAACGAAGCGCTGTCCCTGCAACGCACCGCTAACTTAGGTGGCCAGCCTTCCCCCTTGGATTGGCAAGACTGTCCACCTTTGCTCCTGAGACATATTCTCGTTCTCGAAAGCTTCTCGAGGAGCGCCACCAGATTATAGCGCAGACAAGTATCCGGGGCACAGAGCTGGCCCCGGTTGTTTGGACAGCGCCCCGCTGGATTTAAGTGGATTCCTGCCGGGTTATGCTGAACGCGGGGCTTTACGGTTTTGTCGTTGCGTCGGGAGGGCGTAGCCCGACCAGAGCGACGACAAAACCGTCGGCGACGGTCATGCGGCCATCACCATAGCTTGCGTGCCGAAGTAAGCCTCGTCGGGCGTGCGCCCGTCAAGGCTCGAGTGAGGGCGTCCCTGATTGTAGAAGGCCAGATACTTGGCAATTGACGCTCGCGCCTCGGACACGCTGTCGTAGGCGCGGAGATATACTTCTTCGTATTTGACCGTGCGCCAGAGCCGCTCGACAAACACGTTGTCGCGCCAGGCGCCCTTGCCGTCCATGCTGATGGCGATCTTCGCGTCCAGCAGCACATCGGTGAACTCGAGGCTGGTGAACTGGCTGCCCTGATCCGTGTTGAAAATCTCGGGCCTGCCGTGCTTCGCCAACGCCTCCTGGACCGCTTCGACGCAGAAGGCCGCCTCCATTGTGATCGAGACGCGATGGGCCAGGACCCGTCGGCTGAACACATCGACGACCGCCGCGAGATAGACGAAGCCACGCCGCATCGGAATGTAGGTGATGTCCATTGCCCACGCATGGTCGGGCCGCTCGATCTTCAATCCGCGCAACAGGTACGGGTAGATCTTGTGACCCGGAGCCGGCTTGCTCGTGTTCGGGCGACGATAGACCGCCTCGATCCCCATGCGCTTCATCAGCGTCGCGATGTGGCGGCGACCGGCGTATACGCCCTCCCGCCGCAGCAACGATCGCAGCATACGCGCTCCCGCGAAGGGATAATCGAGATGCAGCTCATCGAGCCGACGCATCAAGGCAAGGTCCTCGGCCGAAACTGGCCGAGGTTCATAGTAGACCGTGCTGCGAGCCAGCTTCAGGACCTTCGCCTGGCGCACGATAGAAAGATCATGATCGCGGTCGATCATCGCTTTGCGCTCAGCAGGCCCGCCTTGGTGAGCGCGCCGGACAAAAAATCGTTTTCCAACGCCAGCTCGCCGATCTTGGCATGTAACGCCTTCAAATCGACCGGCGTCTCGGCCGATGTCTTGTCATGCCCAAACACGCCGGCGGCGCCTTCCAGGAGCTGGTTTTTCCAGATCGTGATCTGGTTCGGATGAACATCAAACAGTTGCGCCAGCTCCGCCAGTGTCTTGTCGCCTTTGACCGCAGCCAAAGCAACCTTCGCCTTGAATGCCGGAGAATGCGTCCGGCGGCTCTTCTTCGTCATCTTCGCTCCTGATTCGCAGCAAGAATCCTCGCCGCTGTCAGGCAGAAAATCCACTCAAGCTACTGTCCGAATTTGCGGGGCCAGCTCTTCACCACACTCCCGCCTGTTCTGGAAAACCCGGATGCGGGCTCGATGCCTGCAGCCGGGTTCCGATAGGACCGAACGCGGACAGCCGCCCACCGGTCCAGACATAGGAACGGCCCCGCCGGGGTGGCGGGGCCGGTTGGGCGGGACCTCAGTCCCGGTTCGGCCGAGACCAGATCAACTGGAGGCCTTCCTCGCCTTCCACCTCGACCAGGGTGGCGTAGATGGGAGCCGGGAAGCTCGGGTCGTCGAGTTTGACCGAGAGGTAGTCCCGGCCGGTTTCCTGCGCGACGCGTTGCCAGGCCGCGCCGAGCTCGACATTAGCGGCCGCGAAGACGCGAAAGTGCGGGCCCTTGTCGGAGGGGTTCTCGATACGGCGGAACTGGGCCTTGACGTTGAGGGTGAGGGTGCGGATTGAACCGGTGAATCCGCCGTTGCCGTTGCTGGTGAAGGAGCCGATGGTCGCCATGGTATTTCGCCTTTCCTTGTGTTCGGACCGCGCCCATCGCGGTCTCGATGGCTGTCGGAAAGTCCGGGGACGATCGGACCGCACCTCGCAGAGGCCGCAATGCAATGGAGGACGGCAACTGGCGATTTTGTTAGTTGGCGAGGAATGTCGGCGCAGCCGGCAGGGGTCAGAAAATCGGCAGGCGCCGTTGCGGAAAGCCGATCGAGGCGAAGCCGGTCTCCGGTCAGACATGCCTCATCGAGCCCGCAGATGGGCCGGCACGCCCGCAGGAAAGGCATCACCATGACCCCGCGTCCATGGCGTCCATGCAAAGGGACAGTGGCGCTCACAGGCGAAACGCGAACTCCGGCGCCAACGTCAGGATGCGCTCCGCCTTCAGAACGACCGGCCAAGGGGACGGTCCCGGCAATTCGCAATGGCCCTGTTCGAGCAGCTGCCGAACCCAACAGCACGCCGCTGGCGAAACCGACACGGGACAACCCGCGGCCCGCGGCCAACGACCGCTGCACGACACCACATCCCCCATCGAGGTGAAGGGCGAGGATGACACAGCCATGATCGAAAGCGCCGCGCAGCCGCGACGAGTCTCACCTGAACGGCTCCGCGACTTGGCGGGCCGATTCATGTCCAACAGAGGTTGGAATTGCCTCGGGAGCGCCTATGTTCTAATGTGTCAACAATTCTTGGAACGGATGCCGCCATGACGATCACAACTTTGTCCAGCCGTGAGTTTCAGCAGAACGCCAACCAGGCGCAGAAGGCCGCGCGCAACGGCCCCGTCTTCATCACGAACCGGGGCCGCCCGACCCAGGTACTGCTCAGCTACGAGGACTATCAGCGGATCACAGGCAGACGCCGGAACATCGTGGCCGCCCTGTCCATGCCCGGCCTTGCAAGCATCGAGTTCGAGATCCCGCGGTCGAAAGATCTGCCCCGGCCAGCGGATCTTTCCTGATGTATCTGCTCGACACGAATGTCGTTTCGGAACTGCGCAAAGCCGGCAGCGGAAAAGCCGACCCACGCGTCGTGTCCTGGCTGTCGGCGCAAGACGCCGCATCCTTCTTCGTCTCGGCTGTCACGCTGATGGAATTGGACCTTGGCATCCTGCTGGTCGAACGTCGCGACCCGGCGCAGGGGGTCCTCTTGCGAACCTGGATGGACGACTACGTTCTTCCCGAATTCGCAGAAAGAACCGTGCCGATCGACAAAACCGTGGCGCTGCGTTGCGCGCGCCTGCATGTGCCCGATCCGCGCCCCGAGCGAGATGCATTCATCGCGGCCAGCGCCCTTGGGCATGGAATGATGATCGTGACCCGCAACGTGGCCGATTTCGAGCCCATGGGCGTCAAGATCGTCAATCCCTGGACCCATGGCGATTAAGGTTGCACGCCAGCGCCGAGTGACAACGCGCGCAGGCGAATAGGGGAAGGCTCATTGCCTTCCTCCGTCACAATCGGAGCGTGAAACATTACGCGGCCTCCCGCTCGGTCTGCGCCCGCGGCTGGAGATTGTGCAGATATGCAACGGCGCGCTGCGCAAATGCGTCAGGAAGCTAACTAGCTGCCCTCACGCAAACTTACCTCTCACATCTTGCAACCGCAGCCGCCAGTCACACCCGCCAAGATATAGGGCCCGAGTACCCGGTGGTCTCGACCAGCCTGATCGGTGACGAGCGCTGTCAGATCGTGGTACCGCCCGCCGTCTCCGCTGGCATGATCAGTCTCACGATCCGCAAGCCCTCGATACTGACCATGAACCTGGACGCTCTTGAGCGGGCAAAGCTATTCGATGAGGTCCGCTCCGCCAGTGACGAGCTGACCGCCGACGAGCATCGACTGCTCGCCCTGAAAGAATCCGGCCTCTGGCGCGAGTTCCTGGAGCTTGCGGTGCGCACCCGCCGCAATATCTTGATCTCAGGGGCGACCGGTTCGGGCAAGACCACTCTGTCCAAGGCGCTGATTGCGGCGATCCCAGCGGATGAACGGCTCATCACCATTGAAGACACTGCCGAGCTCGTCATCCCGCATCAGAATTGCGTCCGGCTGCTCTACGCCAAGGACGGGCAGGGCGTGACCAAGATTGGTCCCCGCGAACTCCTGGAATCGTCCTTGCGCATGCGGCCCGACCGCATCCTGCTGCAGGAGCTCCGCGACGGCACCGCCTTCTTTTATCTCAGAAACGTGAATTCAGGGCACCCGGGATCGATCACGACTGTGCACGCTGATAGCGCCCGTCTTGCCTTCGAACAGATGACGCTGTTGGTCAAGGAAAGCGCGGAGGGGCGTGACCTTCATCGCGACGATATCCGCTCATTGTTGCTGCATCTCGTCGACGTCGTCGTCCAGATGCAGAAGAGCGACGGCCGTTACCGCATCTCGGAAATCTACTATGACCCCGTTCGCAAACGCAACCACGCCCGTTAAGGCGGCGCTGGGCACGGCGCTTGCGCTCGGCGCCGTCGCAGTCTTCCTGCTGGTCGCCTCGAACGTTCTGCTGCTCGGACTCAGGCTCCACGATGGCGGCATTCACTGGTCGGAGATCGCCAAAGGCTGGCCCCGCTACGGCATCGACCCGCGTTTCGACCGCTGGCTGACGCTGTCGACTCTCGCCGGGTCAATTGTGGTCTTTGGCCTGCTGGGCGCCATCCTCCGGCACCGTCCGCTCCCCCTTCACGGCAAAGCCCGTTTCGCCTCCGAGCGCGAGATCAAGGCCCCTGGGCTGCGATCCAAGGACGGTCTGCTACTCGGCCGCAAAGACGGTGCTATGCTCTGCTTTGGCGGATCGGAGCACGTCCTCCTCTATGCCCCAACCCGCGCGGGAAAGGGCGTCGGCTATGTCATTCCAAATCTGCTCAATTGGCCGGATTCGGTCGTTGCGCTCGACGTCAAGAAAGAAAACTGGGATCGTTCCGCCGGCTTTCGCGCTGCCCACGGGCAGGAGATTCATCTGTTCGATCCGCTCGACGAGAACGGTCGCACCGCGCGCTACAATCCGCTGGGCTACATCCGCACCGATCCCGCCGACCTCTATGACGATCTGCAGCGCATTGCGGTGATGCTGTTTCCGGCCGAGAGCCGCGGCGACCCGTTCTGGTTCGAGGCGGCTCGTTCGGCCTTTGTGGCGATTGGCGGCTATGTTGCGGAGACGCCGGGTTTGCCATTGACGATCGGCGAAACACTGCGTCAGCTATCGGCCACACAGGATCTCAAGGCCCACTTCGACAGGATCATCGCCGACCGCAAGGCGGGTCCTTCACCGCTGTCGCGGCACTGTATCACGGCGTTGAACGACTTCCTCGCCGCCTCCGAGAACACCTTGAACTCGGTCCGCAAGACCGTGACGGCTCGGCTCGGTCTCTGGCTCAATCCCCGCATCGACGCCGCAACCTCGACTAATGATTTTGACCTGCGGCAGCTGAGACGGCGGCCCATGTCGATCTATCTGGGGTGACGCCCGATAATCTCGACCGCATGGCGCCGCTCCTCAATCTGCTTTTTCAGCAGGTGGTCGATCTCCGGCGATCTGGCAACGCCTGCAGGGTGGCGCGCGCGTGGTCGATCCGCTTGGCGTTGCGGGCATTGCGGCGGCTGACGATCTCGTCGATGAAGCCGCGGTAGGCGGCGAGATCATCGAAGTCGGCAGTGCCGCGCAACAGCAGCGCATCGGCGATCGTCCGCTTGAGATGGCCATGCGAGGTCTCGATCGCCCCGTTCTCGTGGGCGATGCCGCGATTGTTGCGGGGGAGGCCGCATGCCGTAATGGGCGCAAAGATCCTCGTACCGCCGGGTCAGATCGTCCCTCGGGTCGCGGTCGAGATTGCAGAACGCGGCCGACAGGCTGTCGGTCCGATGCTCCCGCGGTGTCCCACCGAGCGACCACAGGGCATTCTGCAGCCCTTCGGCCAAGGCGACGAAGCTCTCGCCACCGAGCACGACGTGGGCGTGTTCAAACCCGCAATAGGCCAGCCGGAAGTGATAGAGGCGATGTCCTCAGCATAGGGTCCACTTCACACATTTCCCCATAAGCAATCGCTATTTGTCTGGGACAGAGGCGAACGTTATTCTCATGTAAAGTACCAGTGAATTATCCAATCGCGGAGAGTTATTATGGATGGCGGCTTTTTTCCGAGCGCCGGAGCTGGGAACAGCTGGTACCATGAGCAGGTAGCGCAGCAGTCGGAGAACGTGCCTGCTGACCAGGCGAGTGTTGAGGAGCAGCCAGACGGGTTGCAGCTCAGTGCCTCTGATGAGCCCGAAACCAGCCCCGAACAGGCGCGTGGGGAGAGCCGGTCCCGGAATTCTGCACAGGGCGATAAGTGGAGTTTCTGCCTGACAGCGGGCACTCTGTGCCTGCGAATCAGGAGCGACAATGAACAGACGAGCCCGCCGGAACCACTCAGCGGCCTTCAAGGCGAAGGTGGCTCTGGCCGCCGTCAAGGGCGACCGAACCATCGCCCAGCTGGCAGAGCATTTCGACGTCCATCCCAACCAGATCACGACATGGAAATCGCAGCTTGAGGCAAGCGCTTCCGAGATTTTCGGACCGGGAGGCGGGACACCGGCCACGCCCGCGGTGGACGTGAAGTCGCTGCACGCCAAGATCGGCGAGCTGACGCTGGAGAATGATTCCTAAGAAACGGCACCAGCTCCCGGTTCCAACGGGTGCAGCACAAAGCCGAATGCCTTGGCAGGTCGGTGCAAATTGTTGATCACTCGCGTCCGATAGCGTGTCTCATAGGACGAGGCCCCGGGATCGACGTAGTCCATTCCGTGGCGCACAGCGTTGTAGAACAGGACTGCTATCTTGCGGGCCGTCGCGGTGACTGCTTTGGCCTTGCCAATGCGGGACGACAGTCTTCTATAAAAGGCGCCGAATGCGGTGTCAGTGCGTCCGACGGTTACGGCAGCAAGGCGCAGAAGAGCTGCGGCCCGGCCGCCGGATCGGCGCGTTCGTGACGAGAGCATTTTGCCTCCAGAGACCTTATTGCTCGGTGCCAACCCCAGCCAGGAGGTAAAATGCTTTGCACTTGGCCACGAGGTAAGGTCGTCGCCGCATTCTGCGATCAGCTTCAGCGAGAGGTAAGGACCGAGGCCGTCGATGGTGGTGACGTCCTTTCCGAGCAGCGCAAACAACGACGCGCGGACGTCGAAAGCCAGAGCGTTCGCTTGATCGGTTCTGTTCCGACGCCGCGAGACCGGCGGCGCTGATCCATGATTATGATCCCTCTGAATAGTGAGTTCCTTCAACACAGCTTCGATTCGGACATCGCAGGCAGATACCTTCTCGTGATACGCGTCATAAAGGGCGAGTGCCTGATCGAGTGCAAACAGATGCTCCGCGCGGTAGCTTCCGGTGAGCGCCTTCGCGATCGTCTCGACACTGGAGTGGCAACTGTAGTGGCGCAAGCACGCCAGCGTCTCAGGATCGCGCTCGCCGGCAAGGATCGCGCGAATGATGCGCAGGCCAGTCGCGCCCGTGATGTTGGCCACAACGTGGTGGAGTTGAAGATTCATCTCGGTCAATGCTTTTTGCATATGCTGGATGTGTGAGGCGGCGTACTCCAGCAGACGCTCGCGCTGACGCACGTAGGCTCGCAGCTCCGCAATCTGCCCTTTGGGCCGAAAGCTCGCGCGCAGTAGTCCGAACGAATGGAGGCGCTGCAGCCATTGCGCATCGCTGACGTCGGTCTTGCGCCCCGGCACGTGCTTGGCATCGCGCGCGTTGACAAGAAACACGGCAAATCCTCGTGCATCGAGAAGCTCAAAGATCGGAATCCAGTAGACGCTGGTTGATTCCATCACGACGGTCTCGACTCCGCATTCCACAAACCACTTTACTAGTTGATCGAGATCAGCCGTGAAGGTGCCAAAACTGCGTACTGGCTCAAGTGCGTGATCAGTTCCTACGGCAGCCATGTGCATAGTCGCGCCAACATCGATGGCAGCCGCGTTCGGGTGCACCATGGGCATGGTACGATCGACCTTGGACTTCGACTCCTTGCGGTTCATCTCCAATCCTCCTGCTGACAGAGAAGGGCTGAGCTGCGCAATTGATCAGATTCCTAAACGGGATCGCCTTTGCGGCGTCACCACTCTCAATTCCGCAACAGCTCATGGACCAGGTTTTTTGACGGGGTTAAATGCCACCAAAATCGTATCGGCCGCTCCCTTCCGAACGCAGTCTATCGCCAATCCGTTTCTATCCCACAGGGGGCGTGCAGCGCCGAGATCAGTTTTTTAGAAGGCGCGCTCACCAAGGCGGGATTGCTGAGCGCAAAGCGATGATCGACCGTGAGCACGAGTTGCCGATCACCAAGCAGGCGGAGGCTTTGAACATCAGCCGCGGCAGCGTGTACTACCTGCCGCGGCCGGTGCCGGACGCCGACCTTGCGATCATGCAGCGCCTCGACCGGCTGCACCTGGAGTATCCCTTCGCCGGCTCGCGTATGTTGCGAGGCCTGTTGGCTTTGCAGGGGTGCAAGATCGGCCGCCGGCATGTGAAAACGCTGATGCGGCGGATGGGGATAGAAGCGCTCTATCGCCGTCCACGGACGACAAAGCCCGAGCCGGGCCACAAGATCTACCCGTACCTGCTGCGCGGGATGGAGATTACGCGGCCGAACCAGGTTTGGGCGATGGACATCAGCTACATCCCGATGGCGCGCGGCTTCGTCTATTTGGCGGTTGTGCTCGACTGGTTCAGCCGCCGCGTGCTGTCGTGGCGCATTTCGATCACCATGGAGGCGGCGTTCTGTGTCGAGACGCTTCAGGATGCCCTGGCTCGTCACGGCAAGTCGGACGTCTTCAACACCGATCAGGGCTCGCAGTTCAGCGGACAGGCTTTTACCGGCGTGCTCGCCGCCAACGGCATCGCGATCAGCATGGACGGCAAGGGAGCCTGGCGGGACAACGTGTTTGTCGAACGGCTATGGCGCAGCGTCAAATACGAGGAGGTGTATCTGCGGGCCTATGACAGCGTCAGCGCGGCGCGCACCTCGATCGGCCGATATCTCGACTTTTATAACAGCCGACGTCCCCATTCGAGTCTTGACGGCAGCACGCCGGATCAAGCCTACTTCACCCCGCTGCCACTCCGCCTGGCAGCCTAACCCCGGTAGACGCTCCACTTATCGACGCGGAGATCCTGTTCAGACAATCGGGACCAGCTCTGAACTCATGGAACCGCTTCTCGTCGCCCGACGCGTTTTACGCGAACAGTTCACACAACTGCATCGCAAAGTGCTTCTACTTGCCCGGGAAAGCGAGGTCTGTCGTCAAGTTTTGTGTAAGAGCGTCTCTGTGAGGGGTTTGCGGGGTCAGCGGACTGACCCCATGGGGTCAGTCCGCTGAGCCTGCAAAGCGCTCGCCGAACTGGATGGCAAACTGGCCCATTGCGGCCGTCCATGCAACCGGTCGTCGCCAATGGATGCCGGCATTTCTGATGGCGAGGTAAAGCAGCTTCATCGCCGCCTCGTCGTTGGGGAAGCTGCCGCGTGTTTTGATGATCTTGCGCAGCGAACGGTTCAGCGCCTCGACCGTGTTGGTGGTATAGATCATTTTGCGTATCTCCGGCGCGAAGGCGAAGAACGGAATGACGTGCTCCCACGCCCGGCGCCAGGCCGCCCCGATCGCGGGATAGCGCTTGCCCCACTCGGCTTCGAAGTCCTCGAGCCTGAGCAGAGCGGCGTCGGCATTCTCGGCATGATAGATCGCCTTGATCGAGGGAAGGATCGCCTTGCGATCCTTCCAGGACACGAAGGATAGGCTGTTGCGGATCAAATGCACGATGCAGGTCTGGACCATCGCCTTGGGAAAGACGCTGTTGATCGCCTCGGGAAAGCCCTTCAGACCGTCGACGACGGCGATCAGGATGTCGGCGACGCCGCGGTTCCTCAGATCGTTCATGACCTTGAGCCAGAATTTGGCGCCTTCGGTTTGCTCGATCCAAAGCCCGAGCACGTCTTTCTCGCCCGATGCAGTGATGCCCAGCACGACGTAGACTGCCTTGTTCTTGACCATCCCCTCATCGCGAATCTTGACCCTGAGCGCGTCGAAGAAGACCACCGGATAGATCGCTTCCAGCGGCCGGCTCTGCCATTCGCGGACCTCGTCGAGAATCGCGTCGGTGACCTTGCTGATCAGATCGGGGGACACCTCGGTGCCGTAGAGCTCGGCCAGATGGCCCTGGATCTCCCGTACCGTCATGCCCCGCCCGTAGAGACTGATGATCTTCTCGTCGAAGCCGTCGAAGCGGGTCTGGCCCTTCGCGACGATCACCGGTTCGAACGTGCCGGCGCGGTCGCGCGGCACCTCGATCTCGATCTCGCCGTCGTCCGTCAACAGCGCTTTGCTGCTTGTGCCGTTGCGGCTGTTGCCCGACCCGCGGCCCGCCGGGTCGCCCTTCTCATAGCCAAGGTGGTGGGTCAGCTCCGCACCCAGTGCGCGCTCCAGAAGCGCCTTCTTCAGTCGTCTGAAAAGCCCGTCTTCGCCGGCTAAGTCTTCTGGCTTGAGGCTGCCCCCGGCAAGAAGCTGGTCCAAAATCTCAGGTGAAAAATCCGTAGCCATGTGAGTCTCCTGTCAAAGGTAAACTCACAGAAACCATCTTACACCGAGTTACTGACACCCTCCATGAAGAAGATTCGAACATCGGCGACGTGCGGCCGGGCCTGATCCAGATAAGCGAGCAAGGCATCCCCGGCGTCTTGCGGCAATGGTAATCTCGTCTCCCGCCGCCCCTTGCCACGAACCGACAGTGTCGCCTGTTGCCAATCAACATCGGTGAGACGAAGAGAGAGAATGTCGCCGGCCCGCAAGCCCAGTCGTGCCAACAGCAGCAGGATCGCCCGATCACGCACGCCAGTCGCCGTGGTCTGATCGCACGTTGCAATCAACGTCTCGACATCCGACGAGCGGATGTATCGCGGCAGCGACGACAGTCGCCACTGCGGAATGATTGGCACAGCCTGATCGAGTCCAGCTCGGCACAACCCCCGTGCGCTGAGGAACCGCAAATATCCTCTCAGCGCCATCGTCATCGTCTTCACATAGGCCAGCGAGACCCGCTTCGTCTCTGCAATGATCACGTCGCGAATGAGCTGAGCATTCCAACTTCGCGGCCTGATGCCAAGCGCCGGGAGCAGCCGCATGACCATGCGACCGTGCCGATCTATTGTCAGCTCTGTGACGCCGCGATGCTGTCGCAGCCAGTCCTGGAACTCGACCACCCGGCGGTGGGGCGTCGGTAATGCGGGCTTCGGCTTGCGCTGGACGATTCCGCGCTCGCCGAGAAACTCGATGAACCGGCGTACCCGCCTCACGTACTTCGCGGACACGCTCCTCTCGCGACGGATGCCGTGGCATCGACAGCGATGCCGAGCGAACCGATCGGCGACGCCATCATCGATATCAGCGACTGCGATCTTGGCCAGCGTCAGCCATTGCGCGAGGTGACGGGCTGCAGCGTCATAGCCGCTCACCGTCAAGCTCTTATGCCCCAACACCGTCAGGTGTCGTGTGAACTCCGTCACCAGCGGGTCGAGATCGCCTGCGTCCATGCAGCGCAGCCCGTGGCAGTGATCCTCACTCGACTTGGCCATTCCTTGTCTCCCTTTCGTTGCCATCAAGGCAGGAAGAAAGGCCTCAGATTATGCTGAGTGAGAAAGAGGGCAGCAGGAACTAAACTGTTGATAACGAAGCGGGTCTCGGATTGAACGGCCGCACACTCCGCATAATCGTGGGCTCCGCATAATTGCGGAAGTCGACTGGATGGCTGGCCAGGAACACCTTCACGCCGGAGGGGATCATGCCGAACGGACCGCCCGGATCACCCGCTGCAACTGCGCCTCGTCGACGTCCACGTCGGCGCGCACGATCACCTCGCCAATGGCAATTTCGATCACCGCGCCTGACACAGACGCCACCACAACCTCGCGACTTGACGGCCGCGAGGGACAATGCAACTCGGCCCGAGCATCACGGCGCCAGGCGAACAGCTGCGACGGGTGAATGCCGATCCGGCGGGCGATCGCCGATACGCTCGCGCCAGGCTCCAGCGCCTCTACCACAATTTGTGCCTTGAACTCGTCCGACCAGCGTCGGCGAAGCTGCCGCGGTGCTCCATCGAGACGGTCGGCGACCGCCTCGATCATATGGAAGGTTCTAGTTCCAGAACTAGCCCGTCCTATTCGTGAGAGTGCGGCTTTTTGGCCCGATTGATGCGGCCGCACATCTTGTCTGACGAGGCGCACAGGATTGCCTTCGGCTTTTCACCGCCTGACCACCTGTACTTTGCAACGCGCTTGAGGGATAGGTTGGGCGAACGGGGGGCGGACGCCCCGCCGGTCAAGGACTGAGCGGCAGCAGCGCGCCGGGCAAGCCGCGGATCAGATCGGCTCGGGACATGCCGCGGCGAACGCAAGGCGAATGCGGCTCGTGGTCTCGACCACACGGGCAGCGAGTTTCAAGAGACGAAGACGCAGCGTCGCGAACTCGGCAGTGGCCAATTCCCGGGCTTTGGGAATGGCGTCGCGCACGGTCAGCATCAGCCAATAAGCGGCCGTATGGAGCACGAGACGGACCTGGTTGGCGAGCGCCGAACGGCAGCTGGTGCGGTCGGAGGCGAGCTGCGTCTTATGCAGCTTGATCAGATTCTCGGCTTGGCCGCGCGCGCAATACAGGCTGTCGTAGATCCACTCGGCCGAGCCGACATCGAGGCTGGTGACGACGAAACGGATGTCGAGGCCGAGCATGGTCGCCTCAATACGGGCGACAGTGCGCCGTTCGCGATCCCAGGACTTTGCCTTGTGGCGGGTCTCGGTATAGCCACGCAGAACCGGCAGGTTCTCGATGGCGCGTCGGGTGCGGATGTCGTCGGCGACCTCGTCGACTTTTCTGGCGAGAGGCTTGGTGCCGGACAGACCGAAGATGTAGTCGATGCCGTTGGTCTCGCACCACGCCATGGCCTCCGGCCGGGCATAGTGCCCGTCGCCACGGAACGTAATTTGCGTGTTGTGCCATCGCGTGCGGATATGCCGTACCAGGCGGCGCAGATGGGCACGCACCTCGACGCCGCCCGGCGTCTTGCCGGGCCGCAGCACGACGGCCACGGGCCGGCTCTTCTCCGTGTCGTAGACGTGGATCGGCAGAAAGCAGCGTTCATCATAATGAGCGTTGAACAGCGAGAGCTGCTGATGGCCGTGGACGACGTCGCAGGTATCATCGATGTCGAGCGTGACGGATGCCGGCTCGCGCGGGTAGCTATCCATCCATGCGTCGACCAAAATGTAGGTCAGCCGGATCACGTCGCGCAGGCGCGGCGCATTCTCCAGGCGTGACAGCGTCGGTTGGGAACACAAATCCCGGCCCGTGTCCGGTAGGCGACCGCAGGCCAGCTTGAATGCGGGATCGGACCGCAGATGATCGAGGTCGTCGGCGTCCTCGTAGCCGCAGCAGATCGCGAACATGCGCGCGCGGAACATATCGACAAGGCTGTGCACGACCCGCGTCGGATCGCGCCGATCCGGGAACACCCGGGCCAGATTGTCGGCCAAACCGAGACGCCGCTCGGCCATCGCCAGAAGCATCACGCCCCCATTCGAGGTTAGGCGTCCACCATCGAAGGCAGCTGTGACTTTCTTGGCGTGAATGGCTGGAAACGAGAAGGGCGGAATCGTATCGTCGGTCATGGCGGGCGTGGCGTTCGCGGTTGGAGGTGATGGGGTTGGCTTCACAACCGAATCCTACGCCGTATCAGCGCTTTACACCACGCTCGCCAGCCTCTCGGGCGCCTCTTACGAATAAGACGGGCTAGGCTCAGACATAGAAGCTCACATCGGCTCACAAACTCAACAGCCGATAGCCGATCGCTCACCCACTCCGCTAGACGGGGTCTCTTTGCCGCTTACAGCTTTGCGGCGAGCCCGCCGCTTACGGACGGTGAGCCCTTGTATGGGGCTTGTTTTGTCAAGAAGTTCGGCAGTGCAACGCATGTCTTGTCCTTCGTCAGTTTCTTTGTTCGATCTGAAAGCCCGTTTCTTCGTCCCGACCCGCGGCAGCGCCAGGCCGTCGCGCGCAGGGGCTGTCAAGGTTGGCCGGCGGACCAACCTTTCGAGATGCTTCGCTCTTGCGAGGCCATACCTTGACAGCTTCGAGCACGCCGGCACGGTGGGGTGCGGTCGGGATGACGATCAGAGGGGAGCCCGCTTTCGGGCGCGGATCAGTCGCGCCACAACCTTGTATCCGGTGGGTCCAGGGACCCGAACCATGATGCAGTCATGCGCATCGGCAGCGAAGCTCCGAGGCGGCGGACCCATTCTTCCTCTCGGCATGACAGCCATGGGGCAACTCGGGACCCCGCCACCTCGAACCGTCATCGGCGGCCCGTCACAAGCGGACGGAGTGGGCCGAAACTGTCGGGTGCCTTCAGTGACCTCCGTTCATTGCGCCGGGCGCAGAACGACGCCGTCCGGTACCACGCCCTCGCGCACCAGCCGCCACAGGGCGATCAGAAGCTTGCGCGCCAAGGCCACGATCATGGTCTTGCGAGTGCCGCGGGCGCTCTCAGTGCGGCCTCGAAACCACTGCGCCAAGGTGCTGTCCTTCTGGAGCATGAGAAATCGCCACGCCAATTGGATCATGCCGCGTCGAACCCGAGCGTTGCCGGAACGGGCCAGCCCTTTCTCTCGCCGTTTTATCCACTCTCGTCGGGCGAACCCGTGAGGCCGGCATAACGTGCGACGGCCCGTCGATCGCGCATGTTTCGCGCCAGCACCTCCTGCACCAGCATGGCGGCCGTCTCGATGCCAACCCCGATCACCCGCGCCAGTAGGAGCACCATGGCGTTTGGTCCATCACCGGGCGCTTGCTCGATGCGTTCCAGGCGAGCATCCTCGATTTGGCGGATCTGATCATTGATCAGCTGGCGGCGCTCCATGTCGCGACGCAGCTCAGCCAACATGTTGGGCAGTATTGGCTCTCCCTCAGGAGTGCGCAAATCTTCAAGGCGTCCGGCTGCCTTCTTTAGCTTGGGATTGAAGCCGCGGATGCCCAGCCGAATTAACGCTGCTTTCATTCGGTTGACGATCCGACTCCGCTCTCCGACGAGGCTCTCGTGCTCGCGGTTGGGCCGCTTGGCGTCTTCGTCCTTGATTGTCGGGATCGCCACCATCTTGCAGTGATCACGCTCGCCGCGCAGCCAGCCGAGAAAAGAGCGCTTGAGCAAGCTGGTGTCGAGCCGATCGGTCTTGGCGCGCCGGTGCTCGCGCGATACCGCGACGCTCGATGCGTGAATGACGTGGGCCTCAATATCATGTGCCCTGAGCCAGCGCGCCAGCCAGAAGCCGTCACGGCCGGCCTCGAAAGCGACAGCGATGCGTTTGATGTGATGCCCAGCCTTCGCCGCTTCATCTCGCCATCGATGCAGCAATTTCAGCAATGCGCTCTCATCGACCGCGAGCTTCTTCAATGGCTGGCGCTCGACACCAGGCACAATGCCGGCGACGAGCCAGCTCGACAGGCTCAGTTCGATAACGGCGATCAGCGTGCCGTCCGGATCGAGTGGGCTCGGGGATCGGCTCAGATCGTTCAACTTTTGCATGGGGCGCTCCATCGGTTCACATTAGCAACGATAGATGCAATATCCTCGCCACCGCCCCATAGCATCTTCCTCGCGATAAAGCCGGTAGATCCGGTTGATCCCCGATGGCTCGCCCTCCCGCCGCAGCAGGACGAACAGCCGGCGGTAGCCGAAACGCCGCCGCTCGTTGGCAAGATCGCGCAACCGGCCGCGCAGAGCCGCGTCCGCAGGGCGGCCGGAGCGATAGCGGATCATCTTCCGATCCGCGCCCACGATCGAACAGGCCCGCCGTTCCGACAGGCTCATGACGGCCTGCAGATGCGCGACCGCAGCGCGCTTGGCGGCGGGCCCTACCATTTTTTTGAAAGGAGCTCGCGAAGGGCGGCCGCATCGAGCATCTGCTCGGCCAGAAGCTTCTTCAGCTTCGCGTTCTCCTCCTCCAGGGCCCTCAGCCGCTTCGCCTCGGAAACGTCCATGCCGCCGAATTTGGCCTTCCAATTGTAGATCGTCGCTTCGGAGACCCCGTGCTTGCGAGCTAGGTCGGCCGTCTTCGCTCCGGCCTCATGCTCCTTCAACACCGCGATAATCTGCTCTTCTGTGAACCTTGCTCGCTTCATCTGTCCGTCCTTCTTCGGGCCGGACTCTAACTCCTTCTGGAGGAAATACTCAGTGGCAGGTCAGGCCCTTCAAACTCACGACGATAGCATGACGATCAAGCCCGTTGCCCACGTCACGAGGGCCGCGTAACGTTCATTCCGGCAACGCCGGCCCGACCTAGTTCGACAGCGATCGGGAGATCCCAAAACTTGTACGGGCCAGCGCGACATCACCGCCTTCATCGAGGGCTTCTGCAACCGAACCCCGGCTCCATTCCGCACCGGATATATCACCGCGGTGTCGAGATGGAGGAAGATCAGTTCGGCGCGTCAGTGTGCGCACAGAGGTCGGATATTGAAGGATCCGATGCTGCGCGGCGGCACACATTCGCGACCGATCTGCTGGAGACCGGAGCCGAAGTGCGCATCAACTTTTGGAGCGAGAGATGAACAAGCTCGGGTTAGCGATCGTGTACTCGGCCAGACGCAAAGCTGGGTGCCGAAGCCTCTTCGAGTGTCATCTTCTCAAGCATCAGATCCGTGACAAGTTTGCGGAGGCGCCGGTTCTCGACCGTGAGCTCTTCCAACGCACGACGCATTTCATCCATGCTAGCACGAGGAGGAGGATCCCTGCCCGCGTTAGGCCCCTCCGAAGATTGCCCCACGTCCTTGCTGAGCGGCAGTTTCCGCCAACGATGGAGCGTCATAACGCTCACGCCAAGCGCCTCACAGATCGAGACCTGGGAGCTGCCTGCTCGAGCCAATTCATCCGCCTGAGCGAGTTTCAGTTTAATCTCTTGATGAGAATGTTTTTTCATTCGGACTAGGCCGGGTTCCGACAAAGTAACTCGCCGCCGGCTTGAACTGAGTGGCGGGTGCTGTCAAATAACATACAACGACGTCTGCTAACCTACAAAGGTATCATACAGCCCCGTTGTTAGCGCTACCAATGAAAGCGTTCAAGATGAATATCGAGTTTCGATCGGCATTTTCATCTTTCACAAAGCAGTCATCCGGCCTGAACGGCAACAAAGCAGGTGGAGCATGATGCGAGCCTCCAAGTTTTGAACTCCTAGCAGGCGCTTCATCCTGGAGCTAGGCAGGAACGGGGTTGCCGGCCGAGACCTCCCGAATGGCGGGATTGCCCAAGTCGCCCATCTGAGACGGAGAAGACCGAGGGGCTGCTGACCATCGATATGATCAGCTGAAGCGGACGGCAGAAGGGCGCCAATCGCAATGTGTGTTTGGGCAGCAAATGGAGGAAATCGTCCTTGCATTACGTTTTGACATCTTCATCTCAATGATCTGGATAGCCGGCAAGTGGTTGTTGCGCAAGGACCTTCAATGGGAATCAGTGACTCCGTCACGTGCCATGATTGTTCAGCATCGATGACTCTTTCGGGCAAGCACGTCGCAACCTGGTCGCGCTTGGTCACGTGCCGTGCTGACATCGGTGTAGCTCGTGGGCCATTCTTGCACAGGAAAAGCGACTATTTGCCGCGGGTCAACCACTGCAGAAGCTATCCAACCTTCAGCGAGGGGTCGTGTTGGTGGGGATCTCATCAGGCGCAGAACAGGACTGATCCAGCCTTTCCTGGGGGATAGCAATATCCCTCCCCGACCCGCAGTGTTGGCTCAGAAACCTCCGGAGTCGCCAAGCAGATCGCCGAACTTGCGAGGCTAAGCTCGGTGAAATGAGTGCGGCCAGTTGGATCTTTTCATCCTTGACACGCACTACTCACAATCTTAACATTGAACATAACATATGCTGCGGGTTTCTAATCTTCACAATCGCGCGCGGCGACTGGATGGTCACAGCGTGAAGCGCCTTGACGTGACCGGAGCATCGCGTCGTCCTCAATAAAAACCGAAAGGGCCTCCAATGGCTATATCTTACCTGACGAAAACTGAGTTGGACCAGTTTCTCCACCATAACGGAAATCACATTGAGGCGAGCGTCAGGTCGGCACTGATCGACTCGTTAGAACGTAGCGGAGTGTACAGCGATCATCCTGGGGATACTTCGAAGGCTGCGTTTCAGTCTGGACCGTTCGGAGGGGCTGTTCCAGCAGGCGTTCAGATCCTCGACATTACGCAGTCGACCACCGTCGAGACCACGCCAAACCTGAAGGCGATTATTTTCGACGACGCTGGCGGCAAGACGCTCGATGTGATTGGCGGGCATAATGATGTGTTCATCGCCATGGGAAAAGGTTCCGATAGCGTGAACATATATGATTATGGGAACGACACGGTCTATGGCGGTAGCGGCAACGACGCGATCCGCGGCGGACACGGTAACAGCTCACTGTTCGGCGGCGCAGGCAACGACAGTATCTATGGTGGCAGCGGCAACGACACTTTGGATGGCGGCAGCGGTAACGACTATCTTGAGGCGGGCACCGGCGCTCAGGTGCTCGAAGGCGGCAGCGGCAACGACATTCTGCGAGATCTATCGTCGGGACACAGCACGCTTATCGGTGGCGATGGCAACGATACGCTAATTGGCGTTCAGGGCGATGTCTTTGCGGGCGGTGACGGCAATGACGTCTTCTGGGTCTATGGTGAGTCAGGAGCGAACTCGACGCTGCAGGGAGGAAATGGCAACGATACATTCCATCTTCAGACCCACACCGGAAATGATACGATTATAGGCGGCGCAGGCTCGGACACCGTGGATTTCGCCGATCGCTCCTCCTTTGATGTCACCAAGGTCGATGTCGACGAGAAGACGAACTCCTACACGCTGCACTTCGGAGACAGCCAGACGGTGGTGGTCAGTGGCGTCGAATATCTCCACTTCACCGATGGAGACGTGCACTTGCCGAAGCTCTGAATCGGCACCTGCAAGCTGCGCTGAGAAAGCCCCGCTCATGGCGGGGCTTTGCCTTTGAGCTCAGCGCTTTCGCATCTTATGTAGGATGTCCTTTCGTTGGTGGCTGTGTTGTGGTTTGCTAATGTTATCATCTGGCCCTTTCACCGCGCGGTGCGGGCACGGATTGGTCTCTCACGATGAAGCGATTGCTCAACGCGGGCTCAGGATCCGGTACGGCACAGCGCATCGCCCGGATGATGGTCAACCATGATTGGGAAGAAACCCGATTCGACATCGACCCCGGCGTCAAACCAGATGTGATCGGCTCGATCCTTGAGTTGACTGGCGCGTTCAAGCCTCAGTCCTTCAACGCGGTGTGGACATCGCATGTGCTCGAGCACCTGTATGCCCACGAGGTCTACCCTACATTGCGGCAATTCCACCAGATCCTCAAGCCCGATGGTTTCGCCTTGATCGTGAGCCCGGATCTGCAATCGGTCGCTCACTTCATAGCCCAGCATGGGATCGGCGCAATAGCCTATCATTCGCCGGCGGGGCCGATCAGGCCGCTGGACATGCTCTATGGCCATTCGCGCGCCATCGAGGAGGGACGCGTCCACATGGCCCACCGCACCGGATTTACGGCCGAGCGACTCGGTAATCTCCTGCTGATGGCCGGGTTTGCGACCGTTTCGGTCAGCAGCCAAAATTTCGAGGTCTGTGCGCTCGCGCTGATGCCTGAGGCCGACGACGAGGCCATCCGAAGGTCTTTGTTAGAGTACGGCTTCAATTTCCAGGAAGCCAAGGCCTGAGGTATTTGTGAGTGCGGCCAGCCGTTCCTCACAATTTAACGATGAGTGAGGCTGGTTTTTTTCGCCGCTCAATGTTATGTTGGTGTTGAATGTGACGTCATAACACAACGGCGGATCGCTTGACCCCAATGACCGTCCACTGCGCCGATGACCGAAACCTGGCCGATGCGGCGCCCGCATCGGCACTAGGGTGCCTGATTATCGTCGCACGACAGCACGGGCTGCACCTCACGTCCTCACAGCTCATTCAAGACAACCTTCTGCGGGAAGAGAACGTCACACTCCATCAGCTTGTCCGCTGTGCGGAGAAAGCAGGCATGCGCGCGAAGTGCGTCAAGCTCGATTGGAGCGGGCTGTCTCATCTGAAGAAGGCGCTCCCGGTCATCATTCGGCTTCGCAATGGGAGCCACATGGTACTCCAGCGTGTCGAGGGAGACGCCCACAATACCCGCATCGTGCTGAGGGACCCGAATGCCGCGGAAGACGCGCTGCTCGTGATCGACCAACCACGCTTTGAAGGTATCTGGTCCGGCGATCTGGTCCTGATCAAGCGCAGCTACGAGATATCGGACGAAGCGCAGCCGTTCAGTTTCGGCCTGGTAGCCGCGCTGTTGTTCCGCGAACGCCGCATGGTCCGCGACGTCGCGATTGCCGCCGTGATCCTCGGGCTTCTCAGCTTGGCGCCGATCATGTTCTGGCGCCTGTTGTCGGACAAGGTGATCTTCTACAAGGCGTACAACACGTTCTATGTGCTCTGCGTCGCGATGCTGGTGGTCATAGCCTTCGAGGCAGCCTTCTCGTTCTTGAGACAATTCCTTGTCCATCGCTTGACCACCAGGCTGGACGTCAAATTGTCGACCTACGTCTTCGAAAAGGTCCTCAATCTTCCCATCGACTATTTCGAGCAGACGCCCGTCGGCCTCGTCGCGCGCGACATTCGCGAAGTCTTTCGCATCCGCTCGTTCCTAATGGGGCAATTGTTCGGCACCATTCTCGACTCTACGACGCTGATGTTCTTCCTGCCCGTCATGTTCTTCTTCAGCCCCGTCATGACGTTCGTGGTTCTCGCCTTGTCGGCATTCATCGTCGCGTGGCTCGTCCTAATGTTGCCGAATTACCGCAAGGCGTCGACTGCCGTGCTGGCCGCGGAGGGCGCGCAGGGCGCGTTTTTGGTTCAAACTTTGAATGGGATCCGGACGATCAAGTCCCTCGCGCTCGATACGCGGCAGCGCCACATGTGGGATGTTCTGGTCGCACGCGTTGCCAAGGCGCGGCTTGTGGAAGGCATGACTGGAAACGCCATCCAGTCGGTGGTGCGTCCCCTGGAGCGGCTGGCCGTCAGCGGCTCCTATGCGCTCGGCGTCTATCTCGCGCTCGAAAGCAATGACCCGGTCTATATCGGGGCGCTGTTCTCATTCCTGCTGTTGTCACAGCGCGTCTCGGGTCCGCTGATGCAGATGGCGCAGCTCATCAATCAATACGACGAGGCACGAAGTGCGGTTGCAACCGTCGGCAATCTCGTCAACCTTCCTCCCGAAGAGGGACGTTCCGGCCATGGCGTGCGTTCGCCACTCGAGGGCAAGGTGGAGTTTTCCGGCGTCACCTTCAAATACAAGGGAGCGCTATCGCCAACGCTAAACAACATCTCCTTCGAGATTCCGCTAGGGACTACTTTAGGCGTGATGGGCAAGAGCGGATCTGGCAAGACCACGATTGCGCGGCTGCTGCAGCGGCTGCATTGCGACTATGACGGATTGATCAAGATCGATGGCATTGACGTTCGCGAGTACGACATCGACCATCTCCGTCGTAACGTGGGTGTGGTGCTCCAGGAGAATTTTCTTTTCAGTGGGACCATCCGCGAAAACATCACAGCGGCCACGCCGGACGCGTCGTTCGATGATGTGGTCAGGGCGGCGAGGCTGGCGGGTGCGGAAGAATTCATCGACAAGCTGCCGCGTGGCTACGAGACGCATATCTATGAAGGCTCGCCGAACCTCTCGGGAGGGCAGCGGCAGCGGCTTGCGATCGCGCGTGCGTTGATCGTCAACCCGCCCATTCTGATTCTCGATGAGGCGACAAGCGCGCTAGACGCCGACAGCGAGACGATCGTGAACGCCAACATAACGCGCCTCGCGCATGGCCGGACGCTGATTATCATCTCGCATCGCCTGTCGTCCCTGGCAAAGGCGGACGCAATTCTCGTCCTTAATCGTGGTGTGGTCGACGATATCGGGCGGCATGAGGAGCTCCTGGCGTGCAACGATATCTACAGCTCGCTGTGGTATCAGCAGAACGCGCATTTGGTGCCGGCAGCCCGCAACGATCGGTCAACATTCGGGAGTCCAACGCTTGTCTCGTGATGGTGCGCTTGCGACTGTTCGCCAATTTCAATCGGAAACGGATGCGATCCGAGAGGAGGCTGAGCCTCTGGTCGCGCGAGCAACGCTGTTTGTCCTCTCGGCCTTCCTGGTCACGATCGTTGCCATTCTGGCTCTGACGCGGATAGATCGCGTCATCACCAGCGTTGGCGGGCGGATCGTGCCGGTGGGACAGATCCGCGTCCTTCAGGCCCTGGATCAATCGATTATTAAGACGATCGACGTGCAGGAAGGCGAGCAGGTGCAACCGGGACAGCTTATTGCGACCCTGGACGCGACCTTTACGTCGGCGGACCTGACCCAGGCGAAGTTGCAGATCGCTAGCCTCGAGACTCAGGTGGCACGCGATGAAGCCGAGCTGAACCAGCATCCGCTGGTTTTTGCGAGCAAGCCAGACCCCAACGACCAAAAATACGCAGCCTTGCAGAAGGCGCTCTATGATCAGAGGATGGCGCAATATACCGCGCAGATCAATAGTTTCGATTCGAGGATCAAGCAGACCCAGGCGACGATGGAGAAGCTTCGCGGGGACGACGCGAGATATCGGCAGCGTGACGAGATCTTGCAGAAGATCGAGACCATGCGCACGACGCTGGCCGAGCACGGCACGGGCTCGCAGCTCAATATGTTCATTTCCCAGGACTCAAGGCTTGAATTGCTGCGGACCCTGGAGAACACCCACAACAGCCTAATCGAAGCCCAGAATACGCTCGCGGTGTCAACCGCAGACCGTGACGCCTTCAAGCAGCAGTGGTTTGCGCAACTGAGTCAGGATCTCGTGGCGACCCGCAACAAGCTGGACGAGGCGAGAGCGTCTTATGAGAAGGCGCTCAGGCACCAGGATCTGGTCCGATTGACCGCTGCCGAAGACTCGGTCGTGTTGACGATGGCAAGGCTCTCGGTCGGATCGGTGCTAAAGCCCGGCGATCCTTTCATTACGCTGATGCCGACCGACACCAAGCTCGAGGCTGAAATTCGCATCGCCTCGCGCGATGTCGGTTTCATCCGGCCCGGAGACCCCTGCACGATGCGGATCGATGCGTTCAATGCCGCGGAGCATGGTACAGCCGATGGCAAAGTGCGCTGGATCAGCGAGGGCGCGTTCACCACCGACGATGATGGAAAGCCTATCGAAGCCTACTACAAGGCGCGGTGCTCGGTGGACTCAGCCAACTTCAAGGATGTCCCAAAAAACTTCCGCCTGATTCCTGGCATGACGCTTGCGGGGGACGTCCATGTCGGCACGCGGGCGGTCGGAATGTATCTGCTTGGCGGAATGCTGAAGGGTATCCGGGAGGCCATGCGTGAGCCATGACGGTATTGACCCGATCGCTCCTCCAATGGCTTCGTCCCGCGTCTCGCGGATCAGATGAAAAGCGGCTCGGTCCGGCGGAGGCAGCGTTCGAGCGCGGTCACTATCTGGAGGCACTTAAGCTCTGGAAGCGTGCCTCGCAAAACGGCGACGCGGAAGCGGACTATCGGATCGGCATGCTCTATGCCGAGAACCGGGGAGTGGCAGGCAGCATTCCGGATGCCGCGGTGTGGTACGACCGCGCGGCGCAGCGAGGTCACGTCGAGGCGCAATATCAACTCGGCCTGATCTATCTTTACGGAGTCAACGCCAGCCTCGGACCGAGTAGGCCGGAGACCTGGCGTCAATCCTCAGCCGCGCGATTGGGCGATAGCGCGTCGGATGTGCATCACCTGATATTCCCGCACGGGATCAGTTTCGCGAAGGATATTTGCGCCGCGTTTCGCTGGATATCGGCCGCCGCCGGGTCCGGCAAAGCGGATGCTCAGACCATCCTGGGCAATCTCTACAGTGAAGGGCAGGGGTGCACGAAGGACTTCGCTGCTGCATTGCGTTGGTATCTGGCGGCGGCCGATCAGAACTTTGCGCCGGCCGAGTTCGCGCTAGGCGATGTCTATTACCAGGGACGCGGAGTACTCGTCGATTTCGCGCAGGCTACGATCTGGTATGGCAAGGCCGCCGCGCAGGGGCACGTGAGGGCGCAGATTGGGCTCGCATTTATGACGTTGAAAGGTATGGGCTTGCCCGAGAACCCCACTGAGGGTGCTCGCCTGTTCCAGAGTGCAGCCACGCATGATGATCCGATCGCACTCTACAACATCGGCCTGTTACGGCTGAGCGGCAAGGGCGTCGCCAAAGACCTCGACCGCGCCGAGACCGCGCTGCGCAAGGCGGCGCGGAAGGATTATCTTCCGGCAATTCAGGCACTCGCGGAATTCTATTCGAGCGGAGCCGATGCCGAGCCCGATTTGCGTGAGGCGGCGATTTGGTATGAGAAGGCGGCCGAGCGGGGCGATGTGCAGGCGCAATTCTTCGTCGGCCGGTTTTATGCGACTGGTGTCGGTGTTTCGCCTAACACTCGACAGGCCGCGAAGTGGTTCGAGCGCGCAGCCGAAAATGGCCATGCCACTGCGGCATTCAACGTTGCGATCTTCTATCTCAACGGCTCCGGCGTTCAGCGCAACGTGGAGGCCGCGATCAAATGGTTCGAACGTGCCGCAGATGGCGGCATGAGCGCCGCACAGGTGCAACTCGGAAAGCTCTATTCGACCGGTGCGGGCGTTCCCAAAGATCAGGAAATGGCTTCGGAATGGTTGAGCAGGGCCGCCGGTAGCGGAGATCCTGACGCCAAGACCGCCTATGCACTCTTTATGATTCATCAGAATGCGTCCGATGATAACGTCGCACGCGCGCACTCTTTGCTGGCAGAGGCGGCCGAGGCAGGTCATCCTCCGGCGGCGTTCCAACTGGGCGCGCTGAAGATGGGTAAGTTCGGCGGGATCGCCGATAAGCTAGGCGCGACCCCATGGTTCACGCGGGCGGCGGATGCCGGCCATGTCGAGGCTCAGTACATGCTGGCACTTCTCCATCTGGATTCGACGAGCGGCGTGGGGAATGCGCGGGCAGCATCATCGTGGATGACCAAGGCGGCGCGCGCGGGGCATGCACCAGCGCAATTCCAACTGGCCGTCATGTACTGCACGGGCTACGGAGTGGGCCTGGATCTTGCAGAGGGTGTGAACTGGTACGAGGCCGCTGCAGAGCAGGGACATAAGATTGCGCAGTACAACTTTGCCGTGATGCTCCGGAGTGGGCAGGGGCGCGCGGCTGACGTGACGAAGGCGACGGAATGGTTTCAGAGGGCCGCCGAGCGAGGAATGGCGGAAGCGCAGGTTGCGCTGGGCGACGCGTTGATGTCGGGCCGAGGCACGGCGCAAGATCGCGAAGCAGCGGTCAATTGGTATCGATACGCGGCGCGGCAACGCAATGAAGGCGCCGTGCGGCGCCTCCAGTCGATCGGCGGCGACGGGGCTGTCACACCGTACACAGAAACTTTGTGCGGAACGATGCCTCTAATGCACGAGTGAGTAACAATGGCTGATTTTCTTTCGAACCTCGCGCGCGACGCCGGTCGAAGAGGACCTCGGGCGAGGCGCAGCGCTGCTGCAAGGCTGCAATCCAAGTCAGAGCCGGTCGCCGCAAAACTGAACGGTTCTGCGAAGCTGCTCGCCGCCGAGGGATCGGCGAGCAGGCCTGCCGGCGACCTTGCAGATGCCGCGCGCACCCTCAAGGGCCTCGGGCTTTTTGACCAGGATTTCTACGCGGCCAGCTATCCGGACGTGATCGCGGTCGGCGCCGATCCGTTTGAGCATTTCTTCCTCTATGGCTACAGGGAAGGTCGAAAGCCAAATCTGATCTTCGACCCGATCTGGTACGTCACAACCTATCCCGATGTGAAGGAGGCGGATGAGCATCCGTTCCTGCACTATGCGACGGTCGGCGAGCGCGATGGGCGGCGGCCAAGTCCCTATTTTCAACCGGCCTGGTATCGGGAGAAGTACGGCATCCCGGAAGGCGAGAGCCCGCTCGCGCACTATCTGAAGAACCGCCTGGGCCCGTTCAGCCCGATCCCGGAATTCGACGCGCAGTATTATCGTCAGATCTATCCGGACGTCGCAGCGGCCGGCGTCGATCCGTTCGAGCACTTCATCTTTCATGGCTATAAGGAAGGGCGCAACCCGTCGGCGGAGTTCGACACCAAGTTTTACATTCAGCGCTACTTCAAGGGTAAGACGGATCAGAATCCGCTTTTGCACTATCTTGCGCATCGCCACGAGGATGGCATCTATCCGTCACCTCCGGAGAACGAGGCCACCATCCCGGCCGAGATCAAGCGGTTCACCCGTCCGAGCCGGCTATTCGAGGAACTGCGTCCATTGCCCGACGGCGCAAAGCCGCGCGCCAAGGTGCTGGCCTACTATATGACGCAGTTTCACGCTTTCCCTGAGAACGACAAATGGTGGGGCACCGGCTTCACCGAATGGACGAACATCGCGCGCGGCATACCTCGGTTTAAGGATCACTATCAACCGCGGATTCCGCGCGACCTGGGTTTTTACTCTCTCGCCGACATCGAAACCATGCGCAAGCAGGCGAAGCTAGCCAAGGCGGCGGGCATCCACGGCTTCGTCTTTTACTACTACTGGTTCAACGGCAAGCGCCTATTGGAAAAACCGCTGGAGAAATTCCTGAAAGCGCGCGATATCAACATGCCGTTCTGCCTGATGTGGACCAACGAGAACTGGACGCGGCGGTGGGACGGCATGGAGGGCGAGGTCCTGATTTCGCAGGACTACCTGTCTGACGATGACGAGCGCCTGTTGTCGGATTTCAATCGTCACTTCACGGACAAACGCTACATCCGTGTCCAGGGCCGTCCCCTCTTGATGATCTATCGGCCGCGCCTCATTCCGGACACGGCAAACGTCATCGCGCGCTGGCGCGCGATCTTCGCGAAACGGTTCAACGAAGATCCAATCATCATCATGAGCCAGAGTTTTGATGATTACGATCCAACTCCGAACGGCATGGACGGCGCGATCGAATTTCCGCCGCACAAGCTTACCAAATACGTGCCGCTGGTGAACTCTGACGCCAAACTCCTGGACGATACCTATGCGGGGCAAATCTACAGTTACGACGACGTCGCCAAATATTCAGTTGATGAGCCGCGTCCGAATTTTCCGCTGATCAAGACGGTGGTGCCGAGCTGGGACAACGATGCGCGCCGGCAAGGCTCGGGCCTCGTGGTCCAGGGCTCGACCCCCCAGAAATACGAGGCGTGGTTGTCAGCGCTGGTCGAACAGGCGCAGACGCACACCTTTTTCGGCGAATCGTTCGTCTGTATCAACGCCTGGAATGAATGGTGCGAGGGCGCGTATCTCGAGCCCGATCTCCATTTCGGTTCGGCCTACCTGAATGCTACCGCGCGCGCGGCCACTGGTCTGACCTCCGATCGGTCAGTGTCCAAGATTCTGCTGGTCGGACATGATGCGTTTCCCGCCGGCGCGCAGCATCTCTTGCTGAACATCGGCAAGACGCTGCGCAGCGCCTTCAATATCGAGATCGACTTTCTCCTGCTTCAGGGCGGAGCGCTGGAAGCCGAATACGCCTCGGTCGCGCCGCTCACCGTACTCAAGCAGGCTTCCGATATCCCTGCGACCTTACAACACTTCCGGGAGAAGGGCTTTACAGCGGCCATCGCCAACACGGCCGCGAGCGGGCGCGCCACAAAATTCCTCGTCGAAATGGGCTTTCGGACCGTTTCCCTGGTCCACGAATTGCCGCGGATCCTGCACGAGAAGCAGCTGGAAGAGGCCGCTGCCGCGGCGATTGGGAGTGCGCATCGTGTGGTGTTCGCCTCGGATTTCGTGCGCGACAAGCTCGTCGAAGCGCTTGGGCTTGACGGGACGGATGAGCGTTTCCTCATTCGCGCGCAGGGCAGTTACAAGCAGATTGAGCCGGTGCCGACGGAAGCCGTGCTGTTTCGCAAGGAATTTGGCATCGCCGCTGGCGACAAGATGGTGCTCGGCGTCGGATATGCTGATCTGCGCAAGGGCTTTGACCTGTTTTTGCAAGTCTGTAACTTGGTTCGACGACGCAATGCAAATGTCCATTTTTGCTGGGCCGGCGGCATCGATCCAAGCCTCCAGGAATGGCTGGGGCCGGAGATCAAGCGTGCCGAGGCCACGGGCCACTTCCATCTCGCCGGCTATCGCTCGGACATGCAGGCGCTCTATTCCGCATCCGACGTCTACGCGCTGACGTCGCGCGAGGACCCGTTTCCGACGGTGACACTGGAGGCGCTCAGCGTCGGCGTGCCCGTCGTTGCGTTCCAGGACTCTGGCGGTATCCCCGGCTTGCTGCACAAGGAGAACGTGGGGTGCGTCGTGCCCTATTGCGATGCGCCGGCGATGGCACAGGCAGTGGAGACTTTTCTACGCTGGACACCGCCCGAGTCCGAGCGGGACCGCATGGCCGAGATTATCCGGAGCAAATTTGACTTCGCGGACTATGTCCGCGATCTGCTGCGGTTAGCCGTTCCATCATTGCCCAGCGTCTCGGTCGCCGTACCAAACTACAACTATGCGCGCTGCCTTCCTGAGCGGCTGTACACCATCTTCGATCAGACCCATCCGGTCGAGGAGATTATCGTGCTGGACGACTGCTCGTGCGACGATAGCACTTCCATCATCATGAAGCTTGCCGATCAGCGCCAGCGCGATCTGACGCTCGTCATTAACGAGCAGAATTCCGGCTCGGTGTTCGCGCAATGGGCCAAGGCTGCAGAGATGGCGAAGGGAGAGTTCCTTTGGATCGCCGAAGCCGACGATCTCTCGGAGCCGATCTTCATCTCGAGCCTGCTGGCGCTGATGCAGGGTGACCCCGACATCGCTATAGGCTTCACCGATTCGAAGTCGATCGACGCCGATGGCGCTCATCTTTACGCGAGCTACAAGCCGTATTTTGCCACGATCGAACCTGGCGCGCTGTCGCGCACGGAAGTGTTTGACGGTCGCGATTTCGTAACGCGCTATCTCGGTGTCAAGAATACGATCCTGAACGTCAGTTCAGTGCTGTGGCGTCGCGAGACGTTGCTGCGCGCGCTGAACGCCTGTCGCGATCGTCTGAAAGAGTTCCGGATGGCCGGCGACTGGGTGCTCTATCTGGAGGTTCTGGCAGGACCGGGCGCAAAGATCGCCTACGTTGCCGACCCCCTCAACGTCCATCGGCGCCATGCGGCGAGCGTCACCAATTCGTTGAAGGCCCAAAAGCACATCGAGGAGATCGACACTATGCATCGTCTCGCGCGGAGGCGTTTCGGCTTCGGGGAGCGGGAGCTTGGGGCACAGGCCGCTTATCGCAACGAGGTGTCGGCGCAACTGGCGAGCGCCGCTACCAAGCCTGATGCGCCCAGGCGGGCAGCGAAATCCGCAGTGCGTGCGACGGCGACGACGTGATCGGCTAGGGAAAACAACCAGAGCAAGTCGGGGCTGTCATGTTCGTGCCTTCCGCCGTTTCACTGTTGAGTGCACTCAACGTAGACAGTGCGGCCTTCGAGAACGGAGGCAAGATCGAAATACCAGGTGCGCTTCTGAAGCTGTTGTTGCAAATCGCATTGGCGGCCGCTGAGTTTGATGAGGACGGTTATCTCAGGGACAATCCGGACATAGCGAAGGCGCTCGTGAGCGGTGAAATCGAGAGCGCGCACGTGCACTATATCGGCTTCGGCTATTTCGAGGGACGACAGGGTGGAGGACCCGAAGTCGACGAAGCTTGGTACATGGGCAAATATCCGGATGTGGCGATTGCCGTTCGGGAGGGTCGGATCAAGTCGGCCAAGCATCATTTTCATTTGGTCGGGGCGGCGGAGGGACGCAGTCCTAACCTCGATCAGGAGGAGAATGCCGCTCAATGGAAAAACGCGCTTCGCTCCTGAAGCAAAGCGCATGATTACGGATCGAATTAGGTGGAGGACCACAATTTGCCGAATTGATATGTGAGGTATCTCGGAACAGGCGTTAAATCATACCGAAGCGAGTCCGATGATCGTTGGATCGGCAGCGCAGGCTGAGCATCGTCGAAGCGCTTTCCTGACAGGGGGGGAAAGCTCAAAATGTTAGAGAGGTGTTTGAGATGTCGGTTCTTCAATGGGACACGGATCAGCCGGAGATTCTGAGGCGCCTGCAAAACCGGGCCAAGCTCAAGATTTGCTGCAAGACTCTCAGCGAGCCCGAATTTGTCCAGAGTTGGATTAATCATCATAGCGCCATCGTCGGTCCGCAAAATCTGATCATCGCGGACAATGGATCGTCAGATGCCGCGACGCTCGACGTCTATCGTCGGGCTGCCCCTGATATCACGATCTTCCGCTTCTCCGGGGTTCACAACGATATTCACTGGCATCCTAGGTTCCGGCCATTGTTCGATCGCTTGAGGGAGACCGTCGAGTTCTTCTCCTTCGTCGACGTCGACGAGCGGCTCGTCTGGATCGATACGAAGCGTTGGTTCGCGGATGAGCGGATCCTGGATTGCCTGAAAGAGCGTGGCGCAATCTATCCAGCAACGTGGCTAATCAACGCGATCGGACGCATGGATCAATTCACGTTGTTGGACACCGAGCGCCGGCGCAACTTCTCGAACAATCTGAAGTGGGGAAAGCCCATTCTTCCGCCCGAGCTGATTGCGGCTCAATCGGGCATTCACAACATCCAGTACGCCGGTAGCCGATTTTCGGCGAGTTGCAGCAGTAATCTGTTTCTGCTGCATTTGACACAATTTCCTGATCAGCGGATCGCGGCCAATGTGAGAAAATTGGCGAACCGGAGTCTTGTCGATCACGCCATCGATCCGGAGGCGGTTTCGAGGATGGACTTCAGCAGACATCCCGATCCAGCCGTGCTTCGGTTCCAGAAGGAGGTTGCGGAAATGATTGCTTATCTCAAGGGCGACAAATCGATTCCCGATAGCGAGACCGAGGTTATAGAACTAGGACGGGGAGGGACGGTGGTCTTCTCCAACGCGGACGCGCGCGGGATTTTCTCGAAGTTCATTGAGGATGGCCCCTCCATCATCGTGAAGAGTTTCAAGTGAAGGGTCGCGCCATCAGAGCCGCGACCGTGATTGGGACGTTCCTGCCGCTCGTGCTGGGCGGACACCGCGCGACTGAAGCGGATGATCTCCCTCACGTCGTGCCGGACGCGAAATGCGACGCCCTGGACATTTCTGATGCTCCGTTGCGGGCATTTCGCTCGCCGGATGGTTCGATTACGGCATTCGCGACGCATTATCGCAACCGGGCGCTGGTTGGCAGTAGCTTCGGTGCGATGGCGAAGAACTGCTCGGTCGCGTATGAGGGAACGTTGGATCCCGATCCCTCGCATTTCAACTACAAGACGTGGATCACGGCGACGTGGATCGGCGATGATGGATCGGTCATTGCGCTTGGGCACAACGAGTATCAGGCCCACGAGTTGGTGGGGCATTGCCGTTTCGCGGACTATTCGTCGTGCTGGTACAACAGCATCGTGCTCCTCAGGAGCAATGACCGTGGTCGGACGTTTCACCGGGCTGACGATTTGGACAAAGCAGTCGTAGCCCCCGACTTTGCAGACACGCTCGGCCAGGGCCATCCCAGAGGCTATACGAGTCCGACAAACCTAGTGAAATGGGGGGACTATCTGTACACGCTGGTTGGCTATTCCGGCGTGGATAAGGGCGATTCTGGGAGATGCGTGCTCCGCAGTCGGCTGCCGGTGACGACGAGCTCTTGGGAGATTTTCACGCGCGACGGCTTTGTGCGGCCAAACCAGAGCGCTTATGAAGATCAGGCGCGCGTTCGCTGCGAGTATGTGACGGGCATGCGAGGCTTTGTCGGATCAATTGCCAAGCTAGCAAATTCGAATCTCTTCGTCGCAACCGTCGCGGAGGACATCAATGGTGGAAGCATCGTCGCATATTTCTCGGACGACCTGGTTCATTGGCACGATCGACAGGTCCTGGAGCAGGTCCCCCTGTTCTGGTCGAAGGATTGCTCGATCGGAAAGCGGTTCAGCTATCCAAGCCTGATCGACGAAAACTCCCCTGGGCCAAATTTTGATCAGGTCGGCCGAACGCCGACGCTCTATCTAGTGCAGGGGGGATGTGAGATCGGATCGGACCTAGCGTTGGTCAAGACCAAGGTCAAGATCAAGCCGCCATCGGAAGCTCATTGAGCTTGAGCGGGAACTGGGGTGCGGTGCTAGTACCCACTTTTCGTGGAGCGTGAGTCGTGATTCAAGGTCGGGATGATACCCGAAGCAAGAGAAGTCCACCTTTCGAGGAAAGATCGCAAGGTGCTTGAGGCGTGCTGTCGCTCACCGGTGACGTTGCAGCGCGATTTGAAGCGGGCGCGGATAGTTCTGTTGGCGGCGGATGGGCGCAGCACCCGGTCGATCGCCAAGGAAGTTGGGGTCCAGCCGCGGATTGTCAGCCTTTGGCGGCATCGCTATGCCGACCATGGCCTTGAAGGGCTGCAAGACAAGCCGCGGCCTGGCAAGCAGCCGATCTATACGAAGACGACCGACAAGCGGATTCTGAAGCTGCTGGATAAGCCGCCACCGCAAGGGTTTGCGCGCTGGACCGGCCCCCTGCTGGCCGAGGCGCTGGGCGATGTCGATGTCCAATATGTCTGGCGGTTCCTGCGCAGCCACAAGATTGACCTGGTGGCTCGCAAGTCCTGGTGCGAGAGCAACGACCCGAACTTTACGGCCAAAGCCGCCGATGTTGTCGGCCTCTATGTCGCGCCGCCGGCGAAGGCCATTGTGCTGTGCGTGGACGAGAAGCCCTCAGCGAGCGCAGGGTTATCTGAAGTTGCCCAATGGCCGCGCCTTGACCGGCCAAAGCCACGATTACAAGCGGCATGGCACCACAACATTGTTTGCGGCGCTCGAAGTCGCCACCGGAAAGATCATCGCGACCCATTCAAAACGCCGGCGGGGAGTGTCAGAAGTTTTGTGTAAGAGCGTCTCTGTGAGGGGTTTGCGGGGTCAGCGGACTGACCCCATGGGGTCAGTCCGCTGAGCCTGCAAAGCGCTCGCCGAACTGGATGGCAAACTGGCCCATTGCGGCCGTCCATGCAACCGGTCGTCGCCAATGGATGCCGGCATTTCTGATGGCGAGGTAAAGCAGCTTCATCGCCGCCTCGTCGTTGGGGAAGCTGCCGCGTGTTTTGATGATCTTGCGCAGCGAACGGTTCAGCGCCTCGACCGCGTTGGTGGTATAGATCATTTTGCGTATCTCCGGCGCGAAGGCGAAGAACGGAATGACGTGCTCCCACGCCCGGCGCCAGGCCGCCCCGATCGCGGGATAGCGCTTGCCCCACTCGGCTTCGAAGTCCTCGAGCTCTGAGCAGAGCGGCGTCGGCATTCTCGGCATGATAGATCGCCTTGATCGAGGGAAGGATCGCCTTGCGATCCTTCCAGGACACGAAGGATAGGCTGTTGCGGATCAAATGCACGATGCAGGTCTGGACCATCGCCTTGGGAAAGACGCTGTTGATCGCCTCGGGAAAGCCCTTCAGACCGTCGACGACGGCGATCAGGATGCGGATTCCGATTTATTCCGGCCGGGTATTCCGACTTGAAGCCGGCCATCGTTCCGATTTGAAGCCGGCCACGATTCCGAAATGAAACCGGCCGGCATTCCGATTTGAAGTCGGCCGGGTTTTTGGAAGTCGGCGTTTTCGTTTGGATCAGTCCCTCAGGCATCAAGTCCCGCGTTGATCAACGTGGGGAAGCGGATGCCGGCCAAGAGAGAACTGACCATGCGACAGATACGACAGATGCTGCGGCTTGCCCGTGATGGGGTGAGCGCCCGGGAGATTGGGCGCACGCTCGGCGTGGCGCGCAGCACCATCCAGGACAACCTCAAGCGTGCCTCGACTGCCGGGCTGGCGTGGCCTTTGGCGGGCGATCTGACCGACGCCGTTCTTGAACAACGTCTGTTTGCCCATGCCGGCGTCAGGCGCGGCTTTCGCCGGCGCCGGGAGCCGGATTGGGCCTCGCTGGCCTGTGAGCTGAAGCGGCCTGGCGTCAATCTGATGGTGCTGTGGGAGGAGTACCGGGCGGTCCACCCGGAAGGTTATGGCTACAGCCGGTTCTGCGATTTATTCCGAGAATTCGACCGGCGGCTGTCTCCGACGATGCGGCAGGACCATCCGGCCGGCGACAAGGTCTTTGTCGATTACTCCGGCAAGAAGATCATGATCGTTGATCGCGAAACCGGGGTTGTACGCGATGCGGAGATCTTCGTCGCCGTGCTTGGCGCCTCGAATTACACCTACGCCGAGGCGACCTGGACGCAGACACTTCCGGACTGGATCGAGGCCCATGTCCGGATGTTCCGGTTCTTTGGCGGGGTGCCGCGCCTCGTCGTCCCTGACAATCTGAAGTCCGGCGTGCACCGGGCTTCGTTCTACGACCCTGAAATCAATCGCAGCTACGGGATGATGGCGTCCCATTACGGCGTTGGCGTCCTTCCGGCACGGCCAAGAAAGCCGCGGGATAAGGCAAAAGTGGAGGCCGGGGTTCGGTTTGCCCAGACCTATATCCTCGGGCGGCTTCGTCGCCAGACCTTCTTCTCGTTGGCCGAGGCGAACGCAGCCATTGCCGCTGCGCTGGAGCGGATCAACGCGCACATCATGCGCCGGCTCGGTGTCAGTCGCCGTCAATTGTTCGAGACGGTCGAGATGTCGGTCCTGGCGTCGTTGCCGGACGCCGATTATCAGTTTGCGGAATGGCGCGTGGCCCGCGTCTCGCTCGATTATCATGTCGAGATCGACGGCTTCTTCTACTCAGTTCCACACGGCCTGATCCGGGAGCAGGTCGACGTCCGCGCCACCACCCGGACCATCGAGCTGTTCCATCGGGGTTCGCGTGTTGCGGCTCACCAGCGCCGCTACGGCGGCCGCCGGCACGGCACGAGCTATGGCTGATTTTGGGTGACGCGGCCTGATCAGGCGGCGTGGCTTTCAGTGTTCGGAATGACTTCGATTCCGTCGATGAACTTTACACCGGCGATGACTTTCGGCAACTGGTTCGTGCTCTTCAATCGCCGCCAGGTCTTCGATGCGGCGTCGATGAGCTTGAACACCATCAGCTTCGCAGTTTGTTGCGACAGCGATCCCTTGGTCCGCACCGTTCGGTGGCGCACCGTGGCGAAGACGCTCTCGATCGGGTTCGAGCTGCGTAGGTGGATCCAGTGCTCAGCAGGGAAGTCGAAGAAGGCGAGCAGCGCATGGCGATCCTTGATCAGGCACTCCACCGCACGTCCGTATTTGACGTGGTATTTCTCGACGAAGACGTCGATCGCGGTTTCAGCTTCGGCCCGGTGTGGGGCCAGATAGATGTTCCGCAGGTCGTTCTTCATGGGGCCCTGCACGGATTTGGCGACCTTGTCGAGTACGTTGCTCACTTTATGGCACCAGCATCGTTGGTGCCGCGTGCCGGGAAAGGCCTCGTCCAGTGCCTTCCAGAAGCCGAGGGCGCCGTCGCCGATGGCGAGTTGCGGGGCAATCCGTAACCCGCGTTGCCGCAGGTCGATCAGGAGTTCGCGCCAGCTCTGCGCGCTCTCGCGCACGCCGACCTGGAAGCCGATCAGCTCCTTCTTGCCTTCCGGCGTGGTGCCAATCAGCACCAGCATGCATTCGCTGTGATCTTCCATGCGGGCCTGCAGGTACACGCCATCGGCCCAGATGTAGACATAGCGACGCGCCGACAGATCGCGTCTCTGCCAGCGTTCGTACTCGACCTGCCAATCGGCCTTCAGGCCGGCGATCACCGAAGGCGACAGGTTCGGCGCATCCTTGCCGAGCAGCGCCGAGAGCGCCTCCTGGAAGTCGCCGGTCGAGATGCCGCGCAAATAGAGGACCGGGATCAAGGCATCCAGGCTCTTCGTCCGCCGCGCCCATAGCGGCAGGATTGCCGAACTGAAGCGGAGGCGGTCGCCTGGCCCGCTCGCTCCGCGGTCGCGGACCTTGGGACGAGCGACCTCCACCGGACCGATGCCGGTCGCAATCTCGCGCACCGGACCGTGCCCATGTCGGACCAGGCGCGCTCGACCGTCGGGCAGCGTCAGATTGGCCGTGCTGGCCAGAAACGCGCCAACCTCGATCTCGATCGCCCTGGCAAGCAGGTCCCGCGCGCCGGCACGAACGATATCGGTCAGTGGATCATCAACCGCGGACGGCTGACGGAAAGCAAGAACATTGGTAGTCTCGGTCATGGCGTATCGCTCTCCTCGAGAGGTTCTGGCAGGCTCGTCACCCGCCTCGATACGCCGCCTTCCTCACACCGTCATCACCCAGATTCCGCCATAGCTCGCACGGCACCGATCCCGACCACATGCCCAGCGCGCATCGGCGTTACGCCGAGTGGACTCCCGAGCGGTTCCGTCGCTGGGGACGATCGATCGGGCTAAACACTGAGGGTCTCGTCCTCGCCATTCTGGCCAATCGGCCTCATCCCGAACAAGGATTCCGGACCTGTCTGGGTGTGCTTCGGCTGTTCAAGGATCTCGATCCGGAACGCGCCGAGTTGATCGCGGCCCGCGCGGTTGCGGTCCGCGCGCTGACCTACAAGAGCATCGCCTCGATCATCGCCAACAAGCTCGACCGCAGCGCTCGCCCCACCGATGACGTCGTCGTCGACCATCCCAATCTGCGCGGCCCCGGCTACTTCCATTGAAAGGAAAATCCAGCATGCTGACCCATCCCACGCTCGACCTGCTGCAAAATCTCGGTCTCCACGGCATGGCCAAAGGCTTCAAGGAGCTTGATGCCCAGCCCGAAGCACGCAGCCTCGAACATGCCGAATGGCTGGCCCTGCTCCTGGAACAGGAGAAAACGCAGCGACAGCAAAAGCGGTTTGAGAGCAGAGCTCGCGCCGCCAAGCTACGTCATGCCGCTTGCGTCGAGGATGTCGACCCCCGTGGGTCGGTCAAAATCCCCCGGGTATGGTCACTTGAAACTCCCCCACCTGATGATCGCCGTGCGCGTTTCGCGGGATCGTGAGTGCGGATTTCAGGGGATCGTGAGCAGAGATTTCAGACGATCGTGAGCAACGATTTCGCGGGATCGTGAGCAAGGCTTTCGGAGCCTTGCAGCGCTTCGGCCGACAACTCAACCGGCTTAGGGATGACCTCGTGGTTAACGAGGAAGTCCAATGCCTACCCAGAGATTGTCGATGCGCCGGATCAAGGAAGTCCTTCGGTTAAAACATTTTCAAGGCCTGCCAGAGCGGGCCATCGCGCGGAGCGTGGGCGTCAGCAACGGCGTTGTGCACAGCTACCTGAGCCGCGCCCGCTCTGCTGGGTTGAGCTGGCCGCTTCCGGAGGGAATGACCGATGAAGACCTGGAGCTTTTGCTTTTCCCGGCCCCACGACCAGCGTCTCAGAGCCCGCAGCGGCCGGTGCCCGACTGGAGCTACATCGATAAAGAGCTCCGCCGGCGCAACGTAACCCGTCGCCTGCTCTGGGAGGAGTATCGCGCCGTTAATCCCGACGGTTTCGGGTACACGTGGTTCTGCACTACCTACGAGGCCTGGAAGGGGCGGGTCCGACCTTCGATGCGGCAGATTCATCTGGGCGGCGAGAAGGTGTTCGTGGATTTCGCCGGCGACACCATCGACATCGTCGATCCCCTGACCGGGGAAGTGCAGCCGATGAAGCTGTTCGTCGCGGCGATGGGCGCTTCGAACTACACCTACGCCGAGGCCTGCCCCAGCGAGAGCTTGGCCGACTGGATCCGGGCCCACGTCAACTTGTTCACGTTTTTGAGCGGAACGCCGACGTTCGTGGTCTGCGACAACCTCAAAGCCGCCGTCAGCAACCCCGACCGCTACGATCCCGGCCTCAATCGCACTTATGCCGAGATGGCGAGCCATTACGGCACGGCCATTCTCGCCGCACGGCCGCGGCGCCCAAAAGACAAGGCGAAGGTCGAGGTCGCGGTGCAAATCGCCCAGCGCTGGATTCTGGCCCGGCTGCGCAATCAGCGCTTCTTTTCCCGGGCCGAGCTCAACGCCGCCATCAAGACACTCGTCGACGAACTCAATGCTCGTCAAATGCGTGGCTTCGGCTCAAGCCGCGCCGAACTGTTTGCCGAACTCGACAAACCCAAGCTAACCCCGCTGCCAGATCAGCCTTATGCCTTCGCACGCTGGAAGCGCTGCCGCCTCGCTCCCGATTATCATGTCGAGGTCGACGGCCATTGGTACTCCGCGCCGTATCGTCTGATTGGCGAGCTGGTCGATGCCCGTATCGACGATCGGACGGTCGAGATCTTCCACAAGGGCCAGCGGATCGCCAGCCATGCCCGCGCGCCCAACCGACGCGGACACACCACCATCGCCGACCACATGCCCAGCGCCCATCGCCGCTACGGCAAATGGACCCCCGCCGCGGTGATCGCCGCCGGCGAGCGGATCGGTCCTTCGACAGCAGCGTTTTTCCAGGCCGTGATCGACGCCCGCCCCCATCCAGAACAAGGCTTTCGAACCTGCCTTGGCATTCTGGCGCTCGTCAAAAGCTACGGCGCCGAACGCCTCGACGCAGCCTGCCGGAGGGGCATCCTCATCAAGGCGCGCTCCGTCGCCTCGATTAGATCGATCCTCCAGAACGGCCTCGATCGCACGTTCTTCGACGAATCTTTCGAGCACCAGCCCCTGCGCCACGGCAACATCCGCGGACGCGACTACTTCCACTGAAGCAAGGAGAGACCCGGCATGCTTAACCACCCAACCCACGAACGGCTGATCGAGCTTGGCCTGACCGGAATGGCCAAGGCCTTCGAGGAGCAGCGCCGATCGCCCGATCTCGAAGCCCTGCCGCCAAAACCATCACCCTTGACGGCCAACCAGAACACTGACTCTATCTCCCATCGGCCGTAGCGGGCTGCTCACGATCGTCTGAATTCAGTGCTCACGATCGCGCGAAATCGATGCTCACGATCCGTGAAATCCGCAGATCGCCGTCAGCGCCGCTGAACAGCAGTAGCCGGTCAGGCAGGACGTTTATGTTCGACCCCTTTAGCCAGCAAGGGGCCGGGGAGTTGAACGTCTTGAAGCGACATCTGCAAAGCACCGTACTTACATTACTTGATCGCAACACCAGCCAGCGCGAGATTCACCGGCTGACGGGTGTCGATCGCAAGACGATCCGGCGTTATCAGGCGCTGCGGGCCGGTGCGGAGGCAAATTCCCCCGGGGAAGTGACCACCGGCTCGGTGAGCGCGGACGGCCAAATTCCTCCACCCCGACCACCGGCTTTTGGGACATCGGAAGCGACGGTCACCAGCAGCCTGGCCCGTTCGGCTTGCGAAGCGCATCGGACGTGGATCGAAGAACAGGTCCGGCTGAAGCGGAACGCGCAGGCGATTTACCAGGACCTGGTTGATCAATTTGGCTTTCCGTCCAGCTACCAGAGTGTCAAGCGGTTTGTGCGCCGGTTGCGGCACGCTGATCCTGAGCAGTTTGATCGTCTTGAGTTCCTCCCCGGCGAGGAAGCTCAGGTCGACTATGGCGAGGGCGCGCCGACGGTTGATCCGAAGAGCGGGCGGTACCGTCGTCCCCGCCTGTTCGTGATGACGCTACGCTACTCGCGGCGCAGCTTCCGGCGGGTAGTCTGGAAGTCCAGCCAACAAGTCTGGGCGCAGCTCCACGAAGAGGCGTTCCGGTATTTTGGCGGGGTCCCCAGCTATGTCGTGCTCGACAACCTGAAGGAAGGCGTCCTCAAGCCGGATTTGTACGAGCCCCAGCTCAACCCGATTTACAGCGCGATGCTGGCTCATTACGCCGTGGTCGCCGATCCCGCGCGCGTGGCCGATCCAAATCGGAAAGGATGCGTCGAGAATGCGATTCAACATACCCAGGGCACTGCGCTGGCCGGACGGCGCTTCGAGACGCTGGAGGCGCAAAACGAGTTCTTGAGGCACTGGGAGGAGAACTGGGCTTCCAAACGCATCCACGGCAGCACGCGCCGTCAGGTCGAGGCGATGTTCCAGGAAGAGAAGCCGCACCTGCGGCCGCTGCCTGTCGCTCCCTTCCGCATCTTCACCGAAGTCGTCCGGACTGTCTGCGACGACACCACCGTACGCGTCGACAACAGCTATTACGCCGCGCGGCCCGCGCCGATCGGCAGCCAGGTCGTCGTGCGCATCTACACCACCACGATCGAGATCCGTGATCGCCACACCCGTGCGCTGCTGCGTGTTCATTCCCGGATGGCGCACCCCGGTTCTGTCGTCCTGCCGACCAGCGAACGGCCGTTCAACCCGTCGCGGCAAACCGCCGTGCTGCTGGCGAGCGCCGAGCGCATCGGACCGCAGACCAGGGCCTTGTGCCAGCAGGTGTTCGACACCGAAGGGCGCCCCGGACAGCGCGCGATGTGGGGCATTGTCGGGCTGGGCCGGAAGTATCCGGCGCGGCTGGTCGAGCAGGCCTGCGCGCACGCCATCGACAACCGCATCTACCGCTACAAGCACGTGCGTGCGACCGTCGAGCGGTTGTTCGAACAGGCGATCGAGCAGGTTGGAGTGACGCCACAGCCGGCATCGCCGCTCACCCAGGATCATCCGCTGATCCGTACCCCCGCGGAATACGGCGACCTCTTCAGCCGCGCTGTGCGGCGCGACGCCGACGACAATGGTCGGCAGGCCGAGGCTCACGACGATCACGCCACGGCAATCCGCGCTCGTGTCGCCTGCGCAACCCCGGCCAACTCCGGCGCCACGAGCGCTCCCGCTGCACCTTCTCACCTTAAACTGGAGACCTAGCCACATGATGACCATGCCGGAAATTGAGCGTTGCCTACGACAGCTGCGCCTGTCGGGTGTCCGCGACACGCTGCAGACGCGCGTGCTCCAGGCGCAGGGCGCCAACCAGCCCTTCCTCGAGACCTTCTCCCTTATCCTGCAGGATGAACTGGACCGTCGTCAGTCCCGTCTTATCGAGCGGCGATACCAGCAATCCGGGCTCGACGAAAAGCTGACGCTCGCCGAGTTCGACTGGTCCTTCAATCCCAAACTGCCACGTCAGACCTGCTTCCAGCTCCACACCCTGGCGTTCATTGCCGCTGGCGAGAACGCTCTGCTTGTTGGCAAACCTGGCACCGGGAAGTCGCACATCGCCAAGGCGATTGCCTATCAGGCGATCCTGCAAAGCCACAAGGTCCAGTATCTTGAGACCGACGACTTCTTCCACCGCTACGCCCTGAACTCTCCGGCACAACGCGAGGTCCGGCTGCGAACCATCATCGACTGCGATCTCCTCGTGCTGGACGATCTATTCCTCGCACGCGCCATCCCCGACGACGCCGGCACTTTGCTGCAGACCCTGATCCATCAGCGTTACAAACTGCGCCGCAGCGTCATCGTCACCTCCAATCGCGTCGTGCAGGATTGGGGGGCATACCTTGGGGACAACACTATGAGCACGACGATCCTCGATCGCCTTATGCATCATTGCCATCTGCTTGAGTTCGACGGACGCAGCTATCGGCTCAAAGAAGCCGCTGAAGCTCTTGCCCGGGAAACAAACTCAAACTAACAGTCCCTTGTCCTGCCTCGCGGGTGGAGGAATTTGACTGACCACACCCGGAGGAATTTGAAGTGACCCGCGGGGTCGACTACCGTGCCATCCGCGGGCTCGACCGCACGCTCTTTCTAAAACTCGCCGCCGGCGACTGGATCCGAGCGAGGCATAATCTCCTCGTCACTGGGCCATGCGGCGTCGGCAAGAGTTGGCTTGCTTGCGCCCTCGGCCACAAGGCCTGCCGGGACGACTTCGCCGTTGCCTACCATCGCGTCCCGCGTCTGTTCGCCGCTCTCGCACTGGGACGCGCCGACGGACGCTATACCAGGATGCTGCGGGCGATCGCACGACTTGATCTGCTGATCCTGGACGACTGGGGACCAGAACCTCTCGACGCCGACCAGCGCCGTGATTTGCTCGAAATCGTCGAGGATCGATACGAAGCCCGTTCGATCATCGTCACCAGCCAGCTGCCCGTCGATCGCTGGTACGAAATCATCGGAAACCCCACCATCGCCGACGCGATCCTCGATCGCCTCGTCCACAATGCCTACCGCATCGAACTCAAAGGAGAGAGCCTCAGGAAGCAGAAGCAACCCGCTCAAGATCAACCGGTCTCTTGACCTTCCCAGCCCTCGACGACATCATGAAATTGACCCATGCGAACGACGCCACGGGTGGCCGGCTTCAGATCGGAATACCCGGCCGGCTTCGAATTGGAATGCATGGCCGGCTTCGTTGGAATCCACAATCAGGATGTCGGCGACGCCGCGGTTCCTCAGATCGTTCATGACCTTGAGCCAGAATGTGGCGCCTTCGGTTTGCTCGATCCAAAGCCCGAGCACGTCTTTCTCGCCCGATGCAGTGATGCCCAGCACGACGTAGACTGCCTTGTTCTTGACCATCCCCTCATCGCGAATCTTGACCCTGAGCGCGTCGAAGAAGACCACCGGATAGATCGCTTCCAGCGGCCGGCTCTGCCATTCGCGGACCTCGTCGAGAATCGCGTCGGTGACCTTGCTGATCAGATCGGGGGACACCTCGGTGCCGTAGAGCTCGGCGAGATGGCCCTGGATCTCCCGTACCGTCATGCCCCGCCCGTAGAGACTGATGATCTTCTCGTCGAAGCCGTCGAAGCGGGGGGGGTCTGGCCCTTCGCGACGATCACCGGTTCGAACGTGCCGGCGCGGTCGCGCGGCACCTCGATCTCGATCTCGCCGTCGTCCGTCAACAGCGCTTTGCTGCTTGTGCCGTTGCGGCTGTTGCCCGACCCGCGGCCCGCCGGGTCGCCCTTCTCATAGCCAAGGTGGTGGGTCAGCTCCGCACCCAGTGCGCGCTCCAGAAGCGCCTTCTTCAGTCGTCTGAAAAGCCCGTCTTCGAGCTATCGCTGAAAGTTGGTGACGGCGGGAATCGGGAAGGCGGCATATCGTGGGGGTGCTTGACGCCTCCACTTCTCCACCGAAGGAGCGATATGCCGTGTCCAACGATAACGTCACCAAGCTGATTCAGCCAGGAGTGTTCGACGACCAACTCACCGAAATCTTGCGTAACGGGGCCCGCGCTCTGTTGGCGCAGGCGGTCGAGGCCGAGGTCGCGGACTTTCTCGGCAAGCATGCCGATGTGAAGACCGAGGACGGCCAGCAGCGTGTGGTCCGCCACGGTCACCTGCCGGAGCGCGAGGTGATGACCGGGATCGGTCCAGTCTCCGTCCGCCAGCCGCGTGTGCGCGATCGCGAGGCCGCCGCCGCCGATCCCGACCGTATCCGGTTCTCGCCATCGGTCGTGCCGCCCTACATGCGGCGGTCGAAGTCGATCGAGACGCTGCTGCCGATCCTCTATTTGAAGGGGATCTCGACCGGCGACTTCTCCGAGGCGCTGGCGGCGCTGCTCGGCAAGGATGCTGCCGGGTTGTCGGCATCCGCCGTTGGTCGCCTGAAGGACGGCTGGCTCGACGAGTACGCCGCGTGGCAAAAGCGCGATCTTTCGGCCAGGCGCTATGTCTACATCTGGGCCGATGGCATCCATCTCGAAGCTCGCCTCGAGGACGAGAAGCAGTGCATCCTGGTGCTGATCGGCGCGACGCCGGAAGGCCGCAAGGAACTGGTCGGCTTCACCGATGGCGCCCGCGAGAGCGCGCACGATTGGCGCGATCTGCTGCTCGATCTGAAGCGGCGTGGGCTCGACGTGTCGCCGCGGCTCGTCATTGCCGACGGCGCGCTCGGGTTCTGGAAGGCCGCCGGTGAGGTCTGGCCGACAACGCGCGAGCAGCGCGGGAGTGTCAGAAGTTTTGTGTAAGAGCGTCTCTGTGAGGGGTTTGCGGGGTCAGCGGACTGACCCCATGGGGTCAGTCCGCTGAGCCTGCAAAGCGCTCGCCGAACTGGATGGCAAACTGGCCCATTGCGGCCGTCCATGCAACCGGTCGTCGCCAATGGATGCCGGCATTTCTGATGGCGAGGTAAAGCAGCTTCATCGCCGCCTCGTCGTTGGGGAAGCTGCCGCGTGTTTTGATGATCTTGCGCAGCGAACGGTTCAGCGCCTCGACCGCGTTGGTGGTATAGATCATTTTGCGTATCTCCGGCGCGAAGGCGAAGAACGGAATGACGTGCTCCCACGCCCGGCGCCAGGCCGCCCCGATCGCGGGATAGCGCTTGCCCCACTCGGCTTCGAAGTCCTCGAGCCTGAGCAGAGCGGCGTCGGCATTCTCGGCATGATAGATCGCCTTGATCGAGGGAAGGATCGCCTTGCGATCCTTCCAGGACACGAAGGATAGGCTGTTGCGGATCAAATGCACGATGCAGGTCTGGACCATCGCCTTGGGAAAGACGCTGTTGATCGCCTCGGGAAAGCCCTTCAGACCGTCGACGACGGCGATCAGGATGTCGGCGACGCCGCGGTTCCTCAGATCGTTCATGACCTTGAGCCAGAATTTGGCGCCTTCGGTTTGCTCGATCCAAAGCCCGAGCACGTCTTTCTCGCCCGATGCAGTGATGCCCAGCACGACGTAGACTGCCTTGTTCTTGACCATCCCCTCATCGCGAATCTTGACCCTGAGCGCGTCGAAGAAGACCACCGGATAGATCGCTTCCAGCGGCCGGCTCTGCCATTCGCGGACCTCGTCGAGAATCGCGTCGGTGACCTTGCTGATCAGATCGGGGGACACCTCGGTGCCGTAGAGCTCGGCCAGATGGCCCTGGATCTCCCGTACCGTCATGCCCCGCCCGTAGAGACTGATGATCTTCTCGTCGAAGCCGTCGAAGCGGGTCTGGCCCTTCGCGACGATCACCGGTTCGAACGTGCCGGCGCGGTCGCGCGGCACCTCGATCTCGATCTCGCCGTCGTCCGTCAACAGCGCTTTGCTGCTTGTGCCGTTGCGGCTGTTGCCCGACCCGCGGCCCGCCGGGTCGCCCTTCTCATAGCCAAGGTGGTGGGTCAGCTCCGCACCCAGTGCGCGCTCCAGAAGCGCCTTCTTCAGTCGTCTGAAAAGCCCGTCTTCGCCGGCTAAGTCTTCTGGCTTGAGGCTGCCCCCGGCAAGAAGCTGGTCCAAAATCTCAGGTGAAAAATCCGTAGCCATGTGAGTCTCCTGTCAAAGGTAAACTCACAGAAACCATCTTACACCGAGTTACTGACACCCTCAGCAGCGCTGCTGGGTGCACAAGACCACCAACGTGCTCGCCAAGCTGCCAAAGAGCCAGCAGCCGAAAGCCAAACGCGCGCTGCAGGAGATTTGGATGGCGGAGTCCAAGGCCACCGCCGAGCTGGCATTCGACGCCTTCATCGAGAGCTACACACCCAAATACGAAAAGGCGGCCGACTGCCTCGGCAAGGATCGGGACACGCTGCTGGCTTTCTACGACTTCCCCGCCGAGCACTGGAAACACCTGCGGACGACCAATCCCATTGAAAGCACCTTCGCCACCGTGCGCCACCGCACGATCCGATCGAAGGGTTGCCTGTCCAACAGGACGGCGCTCGCGATGGTCTTCAAACTGGCCGAGGCCGCGCAGAAAAGTTGGCGTCGACTCGATGGTCACAACCAGTTGCCAAAACTCGTGCTCGGTGTGACATTCAACGACGGGATTGAGGTCATCGCCAAGCACGGCTGACCGTGAGCCCAAAACCGCCGCCGCCTGACCGGCCCGGCCGTCACCAAAATTTGGCGATAGCTCACCGTCTTCGCCGGCTAAGTCTTCTGGCTTGAGGCTGCCCCCGGCAAGAAGCTGGTCCAAAATCTCAGGTGAAAAATCCGTAGCCATGTGAGTCTCCTGTCAAAGGTAAACTCACAGAAACCATCTTACACCGAGTTACTGACACCCTCCGAACCGCAAGCTTCACGTCATCCTCGACAACCTCAACACCCATAAAAAGAACGAGGACTGGCTCAAGGCCCACCCCAACGTGCAATTTCATTTCACGCCGACAAGTGCGTCATGGCTCAATCAGGTCGAAGTATGGTTTTCCATCTTGCAGGGGCAGTCGCTCAGCGGCACCTCCTTCACGAGCCTCAAGCAGCTTCAGGAACACATCGATGCCTACGTCAACGCATACAACGACAGAGCCGAGCCCTTCGTCTGGACCAAGAAAAAGGTCCGTCAACGCCGTTTCAAAGGCCGCCGTATCACTCAGCTCTGATTCCGGGTACTAGGACGGCTCCGTGTAATGGGAGCGAAGGATAGCTTCCGCGGCGTCCCGTCTGGGCAGCGGAAGGAAAAACGATAGGTCGCCGGCCGTTGCGATCTCCTGGGCTATCTTTCTCACGCAATGATAGGGACGCCGGGAGCTGAAGTCGTGAAAGCCGATGATGGCTGTCGGCTTGCAATGCAAGACGGTCTGCGCAAAGCACGCAATCCTGAAGCGGCCATCGACAAGGTAGAGATCAGCGTCTGCACTCTGCTCATACCTCCAGATGGCCGAATGGTAATCAGGCCAGCGCGACTTGGTGGCACCATCGGTTGGAAAACCCCAATCGCCGGTGGGACCGATGTCGACAAGCATCAGCTCGGGTTGGGTCTGGCATTCGGCGCATGCGCTGCCCACGCGCTTCAACCATTCCTGAGAGGAGTCAACGGACCGTATCGAACGTTTGACGTACTTCGAAGCGAGAACGGTGCTGCCACCCGTGCCGAATTCCACGTAGTCGCGGCTGTTTCTGACAAACGACAGGAACAGAGCCGTTTCTTCCTCTGACATTCTTGGCAGCATGAGCGCCTCGCGTTCAGGTGGACGCGGCAAGAGAGGCCTCACCGCCGTACGACGCGATCCTTGAAACCGAGTGACGGTTAATCATGAATTCAGTGAGACGACGCGGTTCGGCGACGACTCATTGACGCTATTGACTCAGTCCGACCCGCTTGGTCTGATATCCGCGCTCCAGGATCGCCTGCCACCACGGCTTCTGCTCGATATACCAGCGCACCGTCTTGTCGATGCCACTCTCGAAATTCTCCACCGCGCTCCAGCCGAGATCGCGTTCGAGCTTGGAGGCGTCGATGGCGTAGCGGCGGTCGTGGCCGGGGCGGTCGGTGACAAAGGAGATCAGGCGGCGGCGCGGGCCGTCCGTGCTCGGGGCGAGGTCGTCGAGCAAGTCGCAGATCGTCTCCACCACATGCAGATTGGTCCGCTCGTTCCGGCCACCGATATTATAGGTCTCGCCGACGGCTCCGTGCTCGAGCACGAGTGTGAGGGCCTTGGCGTGATCCTCGACATAGAGCCAATCGCGAACGTTTTTTCCATCGCCGTAGACGGGAAGCTGCACTCCGGCCAGACCCTTAATGATCATGTGCGGGATCAGCTTTTCCGGGAAGTGATAGGGGCCGTAATTGTTCGAGCAGTTGGTCAGGAGCGTCGGCAGCTCGTAAGTCTTATGCCAGGCGCGCACCAAGTGGTCGGATGAAGCTTTGCTTGCGGAGTAGGGTGAATTGGGCGAGTAGGGCGTGTTTTCCGTGAAGAAGCCGTCCTCGCCGAGCGAGCCGAATACTTCATCCGTGGAGATATGCTGGAAGCGGAACCGCGCCCGCTTGTCCGGACACAGCGCCCTCCAGTAGCGTAGGGCTTCCTGGAGCAGTGTGAACGTTCCTACAATATTGGTTTGGATGAATTCGCCGGGGCCGTCGATCGAGCGGTCGACGTGGCTCTCTGCGGCAAGGTTCAACACAGCGTCGGGCTGATAGCGCTCGAACAGTCGGCGTACACCGGGCGCGTCGCAGATGCATTGCTTCTCGAAGGCGTAGTTCGTTTTCGTCGCGCCGGTCAGGGGAGAAAGGACCGCGGCGTAGGTGAGCTTGTCGAGGTTGACGACGCGTGCGTGGCTATTACGCAGGAGATGTCGTACGACCGCGGAGCCGATGAACCCGGCCCCACCCGTCACGAAGATGGTGATCCCCTTCAAACGCATGATCAATCTACTCCGTCTGCCGAATCAGTCTGCTCGGTGCGCGCGTGCGACAGATTGTAGATATTCGCCGTAGCTGCTCTTGGCGGTTTTCGCAGCCACCCGCTCGAACGCTTGAATCGTAATGTAGCCCTGTCGCAAAGCGATTTCTTCTGGGCAGGCGATGCGCAGGCCCTGGCGTTGCTCGAGGATCTGGACGAAATGGCTGGCTTCGACGAGCGAGGAATGCGTACCGGTGTCGAGCCAGGCAAAGCCGCGACCGAGCACGTCCACGTAGAGATCGCCCCGTTCCATATAGACCTCGTTGACGTCCGTAATCTCGATCTCGCCACGAGCCGACGGCTTGATGCATGCGGCAATGTCGAGCACGTCGTTGTCGTAGAAGTAGAGGCCGGTCACCGCGACGTTGGACTTCGGCTGTTTCGGCTTCTCCTCTATCGAAAGCGCGCGGCCGGCCTGATCGAGCTCGACCACGCCATATTGCTCGGGTGTGTTGACGACATAACCGAATATGGTAGCGCCTTTATTGCGCAGGGATGCCTTAGTTAACATTCCCGGCAGGTTGTGCCCGTAGAAAATGTTATCACCTAACACAAGGGCGACCGGATCGTCGCCGATGAAATGCCGTCCGACGATGAACGCGTCGGCAATTCCGCGCGGCGTCGCTTGCGTCGCGTAGGAGAAACGCAAACCGATTTCGCTGCCATCGCCGAGCAGGCGCTCGAAAAGCGCCTTGTCGTGCGGCGTGGAGATGATCAAGATTTCCCTAATTCCGCCCAGCATTAGCGTGGAGAGCGGATAGTAGATCATAGGTTTATCGAAGACCGGCAGAAGTTGCTTCGAAACGACGGTCGTCACGGGATAGAGGCGAGAGCCGGTGCCGCCTGCGAGAATGATGCCTTTCATTGCTCCTCACAGTTTACTTATCACAAGCATACCATATAATGTGAAGAGTGCAAGTTAGTGCGGACGCCGAGAGAATCGGGTCGGTCGGCAAACTCAAAGTGCTGCGGAATGAATGTGATCCGGACCGAGCTCCCCGAAGTTCTCATCATCGAGCCCAAGTTCTTCGGCGACGACCGTGGCTTCTTCGTCGAGAGCTATCAATTGACTCGTTACAACACATGCGGTATCACGCGACGCTTCGTGCAGGACAACATGTCCCGTTCGCGTTACGGCGTGCTGCGGGGTCTGCATCTGCAAAATCCCATTACCCAGGGCAAACTAGCCGCCGTGCTGCGGGGCAAGGTGCTCGACGTCGCTGTCGACACCCGCGTCGGCAGCCCTAATTTCGGACGTCACGTTGCCGTCGAGTTGAGCGAGCAGAACCGGCGCCAGCTATGGGTTCCGCGCGGCTTCGCGCATGGTTTCCTGGTGCTCTCACAGGTCGCGGACTTTTTCTACAAATGCGATGATTTCTCTAATCCGGAGCACGAGGTTTCGATCCGCTGGGACGACCCGGCGATCGGTATCAACTGGGGTATCGAAAAGCCGTCGCTCTCGGCCAAGGACGCGGACGCGCCGCTGCTTGCCGACATCAAAAACCTTCCATTGTATGGGCAAGTCTGATGCGGATACTGTTGACGGGAACCGGCGGGCAGGTCGGAGGTGCATTGCAATCACTCCTGGCTCGACGGGGCACAATCATCGCGCCTGACCTCAATAAGTTCGATCTGTCGAAGCCTGACAGACTCGTCAGGGCGCTCGACACGTTCCAGCCGGATCTCATCATCAACCCCGCGGCCTATACCGCCGTGGATCGCGCCGAGGACGAACGCGAGCTCGCATTCCGCATCAATGCCGGGGGACCCGAGGTGATCGCCAAATGGGCTGCAAAACGTTGCGTGCCGCTGGTGCATTTTTCCACAGACTACGTCTTCGATGGCTCTGGGAATGCGCCATGGCGCGAGGATAGCCCAACGGGGCCGTTGTCGGTCTACGGCGCGAGCAAGCTTGCCGGTGACACTGCCATTTGCGCAGCAGGCGGTCCGCATCTAATTGCACGTACCTCTTGGGTCTACGCCGCCAAGGGCGCCAACTTCCTACGCACCATCGCGCGGCTTGCGGCGGAGCGCAAAGAGCTACGCATCGTTGGTGACCAGATCGGCGCGCCGACCACTGCGAGAACGGTCGCCAACGCCATTGCGGATATCGCGCTGCCAAATCTGTCGAACCTGAATGAGCTCTTTGCGCGCAAAGGCGGCGTCGTCAATCTCGTCTGCGCCGGCGAGACAAGTTGGCATGGCTTTGCCAGCGCGATCGTCGCCGGCCTTAGGTCGCGCGGCCTAAGGCTCGAGGTGGAACGCGTCATTCCGATCGCCACGGCCGATTTCCCGACCAAGGCGATACGGCCCGGCAATTCGCGGCTCGACCTGTCGCGCCTGAAGAGACAGTTTGGAGTGACCACGCCGAATTGGCATGAGGCGTTACCGGTCGAGCTCGACGATTTCGTTGCCTTGCAAGAAAACGCAGCACGCGCCGAGCCGGCGCGCAGCTCCCGCACCGAGCCTATTCGTGATTGAACGGCGGATCAGCGAAGGGAGCGCGCAGCGGCTGAATGACGAAGAGGCGCCGCATCAGAACCCCAACGGCACGTCACGCGCCGATTCGAGATGATTGTAGCGAGGGGCGCGCGGCCCGGGCGGCCAGGCGAGGCCGCTGTAGGGAATCCCATCGCGTGAGAGCTGCGGATTGTAGGCAGGGTCCTCGTTGAGCCATTCACCCCAGCGCGCCCGAAGCAGATTAAGTTCATGCTCGAACCGGCCGCGCCGGTCGGCGCGATCATCCCGCCCGCGGCTGGCTGATTCGGCGTGAACCAACTTCGCATGCGGCGTGAAAACGATTCGCTTGCCCGCTTGGCGCAACCGCAAGCAATAGTCGACGTCATTGAAGGCGATCGCGAAGCGCGACTCGTCCATCCCGCCAACGGCAAGATAGTCTCTGCGTCTGGTGGCGAGGCAGGCCGCAGTCACGGCGCTGCATTCGTGCGCCACAAGGAGCTGATCGAGAAACCCGGGATCATCACCGAATCTATCGGTAAAAGCGTGAGTCGCCGCGAAATTCATTCCCAGGACGACACCGCCATGCTGAACGACGCCACCAGGCCAAGTCAGGAGCGCGCCGACCGCACCGACATCAGGCTCGGCAAGCCGCGTGAGCATCTCCTCGAGCCAGTCTTTGGAACTCGCCTCGATGTCGTTGTTGAGGAGACAGAGCACGTCACTGTCGAGTGTTGCTGCGGCGTGATTGTTCAGCCTCGCGAAATTGAAGGGACCTTCGACCCGCAAAGTCCGTACGCCGCGTCTCGCCAAGCCCGCAAGATAGGCGATCGTCTTGGGGTCGACACTGTCATTGTCGACAACGAGAATATCTGCGCGGCAGAACTCGACCGCCGGCGCGATGCTGTCGATACAGGTCCGCAAGAGCGGGAGACCGTCTCGGGTCGGGATGACCACTGTCACGCGCTGGTGCGGAATCGCTCGACCAATTCGAACCGCAGGAAACAGGTTAACTTGTTGCGGGGTTACATCGGCACTGACGGCACGTGCGTCGAGGTGCATTTGGCTCGCCGCGGCGAGCAGACGGCTGGCGTACGTTCGATCGAGGTTAGGAAGCGTCGCCAGAGCTCCCGGCAGATGAAGGATGTTGTCCTCACGTGGACCAGCGTGATCGAGCAAGCAGTTGAAGAGGCGGTAAAGATTGTCGGGACGGGTCTCAAGGCCGGCGAGCAGGGCGTCTCGTCGTACAGCAAACAGATGCGCACAATAGCCTTGCTCTAGCATCCTTTCGTAATCGAATGCAGGAAAGGCCAGCGGCCAGAGCCGGCCATCCTCGGCGAGAAAATCGAGGTCGCCGTACAAGGCGATCGCCTCCGGATAGGCGTCGAATGCTGCGGCAATGCGGGCCAGGGCATTCGGCTCGAGCACCACACCCGCCATCGCGATGACGACGTGATGTGAATCGGATGCGGCGCTGTCCAGAAACTCCAACAGAGCGTCGCTGTCGACGGACAGTAGCTCGCCGTCAATCACGCCTGCCGTCCAGCTTTCGTGGGTCTGAATCGAGAGCGCGGCGAGCGTCTGCTCCGCGCCGGGCGCGCCGGCGACGACGACCGCGAGCGAAAGGCCACTTGCTCGCGGCATCGGCAGCGGGAAGCGATCGCACCAATTCACGTAGTCGGAGAACGGAAGCGAGGCGGGAATCAGTTGATCATACAGCTGACCGCGCAGGCGCTCGGCACCGTAGCCGCCGAGCGCGTCGATCATTCCGGCAAGGCCGTCGGGAAAGGCGACAAAGACGGCCGTCGATGGAATTGGCTCACCGTCCTCTCTGCGCAACGAAACGCGGTGAACGCGGCCGTCGGCAAAGCGTCGCGGGGCGTGGAAATCAAAGGCGCGCGCATTCCGGTGTGCCGCAGCTTCCCCAACATGCGTCCAAGCGGTTGCATTAACCTGAGCGACGGCCTCTCCGTCGACGATTGCCTCCAGAAAGAGCGCGGAGTCGCTATCGATCCAGCCCTGGAAATGGAGGCCGCCGAGCCAGCGCAACTGGCACGTTTTGCGCAGATCGGCGCGATTTGCGCCCTCGCTCTCCAAATTGACCGATTGGCCGACAGGCGTGCCGAGATTGGCCAGGCGGGCCTCGAGCGTGCGTGCAGCGCGCAGCAGATCGGGCTCAATCGTGATCGCGAATCCGCAACTCGCCTGGTGCGCTTGTTCAGCAAGCTCGGGAACGAAGGCGTCGGCATAGGTTGTGCTGAACACCAGGCCGTCGAGCAAAATTTCTATGCTATAGCGGCGCTCCGGCTCCTGGGCGTCGTAGACGAAGCCGGACAACGTACCATCGCGCGCGAGCTCGAGCCGGCTGACGAGCTTTGGTCTGATCGTCCGTTCGGATGGCTGGCGGGACAGACGCGACATGCTCAGGACCGCGCGACCCAGTCGACCACGAGATCGGCAAGCGCTGCCGCGTTCGCAATGGCAGAAATGGCAAGGTCGCCTTTGCGAGGCTTCAGCGCGCCGCCGGACCAGTCGCGGTAGGCGACTGGCCTCGTCGCCTGTCTGGCAGTCTCGACGAGAGGATGGCCGAAGACGGGCTGCTCAAAATCGGTGAGGATCCAGCCCGGATTGTGCGGTCTCAGGACATTGCCAAGTTCGTCCGCAGTAATCGCGCCCGTGACGAAGATATTGGGCCGTGACATCAGCCGATCATCGCCGCAGGTCGCCCCGGCGATAACGATCGGTAGCGATGGTTCGCGCCCCCACAGACAATCGGCCAATGTTTTTATCATGCGCATGGATGCGAGCGTTGGCGTCGAGGGAACGATTACAAGGGATTTATCATTGGCCGAGATCGGCGGCAGTGTCAGGAAACATGTGGGCCAGTCATGCAGCACGATCTTGCGATCGGGCCACCTGCTTTGGGCATAGGCCTCTGCCATTTTGCTGGGAACGAAAAGTGGAGTTGTGCAGGAGGGCAGGGAACCAATCTCGCCAATGCTCTCTGATACCAGCCAGCGATCGATCGGAACATCGAGGCACCGGATCAGCTCGATGAGCCGCGGCGGCGGGTTTGGCTCAAGGATCTCAATACGCATCGGGGATAGCCGCCTCAGGATGTCGCCAGAGCTGGCGAGATTTGCCTCTGCGTCGAACCTCAAACGCATGGTCTGCGGCAAACCTCCGTCGGCAGCTCGGAGATGAAGCACGTTGTTGTCCCGCGAGAGCAGGACCGTGCGCTCGCCATGCAGGCGGAGATGGCGTATTCGCGCGTCCGTTACGGCAGGGCAGGTCCGCTCGCCCGCGAGAACTAGTACCGATGGCTCAGCCGGCCATGGCAGCGCACGCTCAAGCGCGGCGCGCGCCGGCCGTAACGGATCGGCGATTTCAAAGGCGCGGCATTCCTCCCGGTAGTCTGGGAATCGCTGGTCTAAAAAGCTGAGATTGCGAAGCACGAGACCTCGCTTCTCCTCTTGAAAAGATTTCGAGCCGTGATGTCCGACATAGACCGACGGCGCGCAAACATTCCGGAAGCCGTTGGTCCGCGCGCGGAGGCAGAGATCGATGTCTTCGAGATAACCGCGATCGAATTTGTCCGAGAGCTCGCCCACACTGTCGAGGCAGGCGCGTGTAATATAGAGGCAAAATCCGATGCCGCTTGCGACATCGATCGCTTTCCCTGCATTCGTTGCGCTGGCGACGTGATCGATCGCGACAATCTCGTCATAGCGCTGCATCGGATTAACGTCGTTCGGCGTTGGAAAGGAAAAGATGTCGCCGTTGTTGGAAAGTGGTGTGACGGTTCCGATGTTTGGCGCCGAATACGCCACGTCGGCCAACCGATCGACGAAGCCGGGCGGAACGAGCGTATCGGAGTTGAGCAGTACTACGTCGCCCCTCTGGATCTCCTTCAGCGCCCGATTGATCGCGCCGACAAAGCCGAGATTGACCGGGTTTACGAGGAGACGAATCTTGCGTTTCGTCGCAAGCTCGCTCAGATGGCGCTGCAGCTCCACTTCCGGGCTGGCATCGTCGATGGCGAGAACCTGAAAGGCGTCCTTACCAGTTCCTTGTGGACGCCTTGCCTTGTCGAGGCTCTCGAAGCATTCGATCGTTGCCCGCGCATCTGCATAGACGGGGACGATAACGGTCGGCAGGTCGACGTTCGGGCCTATTCCAATGGAAGGATCGCGAGCGGCTCGGAGGTTCATCGTCGAAGTGAGGTTAGGCGCCACGCGTCGAACCTGGACGACGTCTTCGCCGCATCTCAGCGTCACGATTTGAGCTGTCGTGGACGGTGGCCGCCGAACCAAGAAGGTTGTTGCCTGCACATCTGCGCTCGCCAGCGCGTGAAACGGATTGGGTTCGAGAATGCTCGTCAGCGTGCCGTCTTCGGTTGCGAGGCTCACTTCGACGAAGAGGGCGTTGGTCCAGGCGACCCAGCCCGTCACGTGATTGTCGAACACAGAGCAGGCCGCCCAATGACGGCCCCCGGCACGCCGCAGCTCCGCGATGGCAGCTCGAAGGATGGCCAGATTGCCTTCGCGGCATATTAGTTGAGCGGCTGCGCCCAGTCGCCGTTCGTCGGCGGCCCACGCCAGCATCCGGCGGTTGGCGCCGACATCATAAGGATCGACAAGACGCGCCCGCGCAAGATCGGACAGCGCAGCTTCGGTAAGTCCGAGCCTCCAAGCAGCTTCGGCGCGGAGAACGAAGCAGTGAGCTGCTGGTGGAGGCGAAACTCGAATGCGTCGATCGGCGTATTTGTGCGCCGTCGCAAACTCCTGCGTAGTCAGCGCCTCGGCTGCGAGGCGTTCGAGCGCGATATGCGCGTGAGGCCCGACAAGCAAGGAAACATCGAGATTCTTGCGATGGTGGTCTAGCCCGGCCGAACGCTCACCCACGCTACGCGGCTCCATTTCGGATTGCCTCTAGCCGATGGAGCTCTCTTGGCGCGCCCGGCTGCGGAAGACGCGGACCCGGCTGGAGCCGACCGGCTTTGGTGACGGTTTTGCGGGAACGACGATATTGTCCGGGGCTGCTAACCGGTTGATGCCGATGCGAATGCCAACCAGAGGCTCGCGGCCGGTCGGCCCCGACAGCACGACGCGTTTGCCGAGGGCGCGCAAGGTCGGCGCGTTCAAGAACGTCGCTTCCGCCACGAACTCGAATCCCCCGGCGCCACTGATTTGCAGCACGACCCCTGTAATCGGTAAGGCTCGTCCACGCGTGCCCGCATAGGTCCCGAGCAACACCATTTTGCCGCTCCCCGCCTGGCCAATGGGGAATTGGACCGCATAGCGAATATCGAGACCCGCCGGCTTCTCCTGCCATTCAAGGGCAATTCCTTCGATGCGCGATGGCGCCGTTGGACCTGCAATCCATGCGTTAGACGCGACGACGACATCGCCGCGACCTGCGACGTGTCCGAGGATCTTGATACCGTCCACTGCAACATTTGCATGCACGGCCGCGCTCTCACCTTGCGCAGCGAGCGGCGCTCGGCCGGACTGAATCGGTTCGATACGAACCATCGCCGCGCGCGATCCCCCGGGTCGCATCGGCTCAACCTGAATCTGCAACATGCCGGGTGTGTTGACCCGAACCATCAGACCCGCATTCGGCTCCCAAAGTGTCGGCTCGGTTGCGTCGGGATGCATGATGAGCGCCATGCGCTCTTCATGTCCCCGCGTCGGTACAACCGTCACGCGCGGCGGCGAAGCGAGATCGTCCGCACTCTTGTAGCTCACGAAGAAGAGTCCCCGATCTAGGCTTACGACTTTCTGCTGCTCAACATCGGCCATCATTGCCCCCAATCAGATGAACGAGATAAATTTCTTCTCGACTTAACGATCCTGCGTGATCGCCTGAGATTCGGAGCGTCGCTGCGACGAACCGGCCTCCTTAGGAAGGGCCCCTCAAGCGAATGGCGGGGACACCAATTCGGCAACAGAGATTGGCGCAGGTATTCAGTTTCTGCGCTGAGCAGCTCCGCTATCTGACGAAGCCTGTCATTCTCGCCCCTCAATAGCGCGATAACACCAGCGATGTCATCGGCGTCGATCAAGTGGGAACGGCGGCATTGTGACTCAGAGTTGACGTGGGATTGCTTGGTACTCATCAGAATGCTCACAGTCCAACCGCATGTAAGCAGCTTATCAAACACAACACGGGAGGGAAACAACCAAAGCTGTCATGCGTTTGTCATGTTCACCTAATCTGTGACAGCAAAATACAATTCGAGCCCTGGAGAGCCGAAGGTGATACAGCAGTTTAGGATCGGGAACTGCCGATTGCACCCATTTGCGTTGATCACGCCCAGACCTTGCCGATGAAAATTCTGTTCGTTCACAACAATTTTCCGGCTCAGTACCGCAACATAGTGGCTGCCTTAGCCAGGGAGCCTGGCTTTGAACTTGTTGCCGTCGGCGCGCCGACTTCAAGATCGCTTCCATCCGTCAAATTGATCCGATATGCACTTCCAAAAGCTGATATCTCGGGAACGCATCCGTTTGCGCGACGCTTCGATATAGAGTGTCGGCGCGCGGAGCAGGTGCTGTACAGTCTTTCGAGCTTACAGATGTCCGGGTTCTCGCCTGATCTGATCCTCGCACACCCCGGATGGGGCGAGACCCTGCCGTTGCGCTCCATCTTTCCAAAGGCACGATTGCTCGTTTATTGCGAATTCTTTTACGGGGCCGAGGGGCGGGACATCGGGTTTGACCCGGAATTTCCGGTGCCCGGACTTGATGGCCACATTGGGCTTCACGTGAAGAATGCGACGACTCTGCTCGCGCTCGAGGATTGCGAAATGGGGATCTCGCCAACGAGATGGCAGAAATCCACCTTTCCCCCACATTATCAAAGCAAGATCGACGTGATCCATGAGGGCATCGACACTTTGCGCATGCGGCCGAACCCCCACGCGCGCCTGACACTACCGAATGGCCAGTACCTTCGCCCTTCCGACGAGGTCGTGACGTTTGTCGCGCGAAATCTCGAGCCGCTGAGGGGCTACCATATCTTTATGCGGGCGCTGCCGGAGATCTTGAGATGCCGGCCGAACGCGCAAGTCATCATCATCGGCAGGAGTGGCGTGTCCTACGGTCTGCCGCCACCGACGGGTACGACCTGGAAGTCAACCTTCCTTGCTGAGGTGCGTGATCGCCTCGACTTATCCCGTGTACATTTCCTGGGCGGCGTGGCGTATGAAACCTTCATTGCAGCCCTTCAGGTATCATCCGCACACGTCTATTTTACCTACCCTTTCGTACTGTCCTGGTCGATGTTGGAAGCGATGAGTGCGGGATGCCTAGTGATCGGTTCTGACACGGCGCCGGTGCGCGAGATCATCCGCTCCGGCGACAACGGTTTGCTTGTCCCATTTTTCGCGGTGGACGAGCTTGCTGAACGGATTATTGACGCGCTGGCGCAGCCAACAAGGTTCTCCGAGCTGCGCGCGGCCGCCCGCCACCACGTGATTGATCATTATGATGCGGAGCAGGTCTGCGTGCCGCGGATGCGTCTTCTTCTGAATCAAAGACTGGGTGCGCCTCCTCCGGGCGGCACTTGCGTCTACGCACCGGCCGGTTGCAATGACGCATAAAGCCGCCGAATGAGCCGCACTTCTGACCAGACCTGCATGTGTGGATGGCTGCCGCGGTGCAAGGGTTTTGTTTGAGCAATGCGCGAAAAGTTGGCGGCTTGCATGTGCCCGGCCTACGTAAGAGGCGGCACGTTTGGCCGCCGGCCCAGATGAGGTCCGCGGATCGGATCCATAACAAACTGACGCGCTTAGGGCGCCTACAGGTCTACTGGGTGTCCCAATCTCGTCTATCACTGTCGCGTCATCTTCCCATTCAGCGCCGATGCACCACGACCGCCAGGACCCGGCTGGTCCGGCCGGCCGATACTTATGCCGTGCGGTAGGTCTCTCTCGCGTCATCACTGCCCAGATGACCCTCGCCATTTTGTTGGCCAGGGCGACTGCAGCGAGTTTGATCGGCTTGCGAGCGATAATGCGCCCCAGCCAACTTTGAGCGAAGTTCTGCTTACCCCGCGACCAGAGTGTCGTGGACATAGCGCCAATGACGAGGAGCCGGCGGATAGTGCGATCGCCCATTTTCGTGATGCGGCCCAGCCGCTCTTTGCCACCACTCGAGTTCTGACGTGGCACAAGTTCACGAGCCTCGCAGGCTGGAACAAACGGGATCAGCTAAAGGCCGGATCCCGCCGTTCGTAGCTTGCGCCGGGCTTAGTCATCACTACCCATGCGATCCGCGCAATCTTTGCCGCCAAGGCGACGGTGACCTTGTTAGTGTGTGAGCGTCATGCAGGGACCACGCGCTAAGGGCTGATCTGGTCGGCTAGAAGATCTCGCGGAATGGTTGGTCGCGAGGTCACAATGTCGAAGGATAGTCGTAAGAATAGCGATAAGGATAGGCATACGCCTATCCTCGAACACGGCGCCGACACGCTGCGGCGTGTCGAAATCATCACCGGGACGGGCCGGCGTCGGCGCTGGTCGACCGATGCGAAGGCGGCGATTGTCGCGGAGAGTTTCGCGCCGGGTGCAAGCGTGTCCGCGGTGGCACGAGGACACGACATCAGCCCAAGCCTGTTGTTTCTGTGGCGTCGTCAGACCACGCGGGTGAAGCTCGCGGAGCGCCGGGACGGAGATGTGCCACCTGGCTTTGTGCCGGTCGCGATCACTGGCTGCGGCGGCGAATTGTCGTCGCGCGAAGAGCAGGCAGCAATTGAGATCCAAGTCGGCGCGGTTCGCATCCGTGTCAGGGGGACGGTCGACCGGCGGGCGCTGTGCGAGGTGCTTGCGGCAGTCGGGACGGTTGGTCGATGATCGGGCTCCGACCTGGGTTGTCGATCTGGATCGCGACGCAGCCGATCGATTTCCGTCGGGGATGGACTCACTGGCGATGCTGGTGAGCGAGGCGTTTGGGGCCAATCCGTACGACGGCGGACTTTATGTCTTCCGGTCCAAGCGCCGAGATCGCGTGAAGATCCTGACCTGGGACGGAAGCGGCCTTGTCCTTTACTACAAAAGAATCGAGGGGCAGTTCACCTGGCCGCCGATCAAGGAAGGCGTCATGCCGCTATCTCATGCTCAACTCTCGGTGCTGCTCGATTACGCATGTTGATGCCCCTCCTCGTGAGGCTCAGTGATTCTGAGATCGAGCTGATCGAGTTCATGATTGCGTAGTTTTCGAACAGCCTCAATCACGCGCGACGTGTTGGAGAACAGATGTGCGCCGGAAGGATGACGATCGATCAAAAGGCGCCCTTGCCTGATCTGGACGTAGAGCCAGTTCACGGGAATGTTCAATACGCCTGCAAGTTGCTGTGCGCTGAGCAAGTCGGTTGAATGCCGCCATCGTGTACGTTGCTCGGTAAGCCCCTTGAGGCCGGCGTGCAAGCGAATGCGCTGAACGGTGATCGGCAGCACCTTGTCGGGGCAATTTGGTGACCGGTGTCCTTCGCTCGTCAACTTGGCAGCGATCTCGTCGTCGTGCATCTTGGCGCGGGCGAGCTCAAGCACGCGTTCTCGCATCTCCGCGCCTTGGGTAAGATCGGCTACTGAGTTGACGCGCATCTTTACCTCGATGTCGGTGACGGCTCCGCCGCGCCAGACGATCCTCATTCTGACGACGTCGTGCTCGCCGCGGTCGAGGATCACCTTGTCAATAAGACAGCGCAGCAGCGCCTTGCGTTTCGCGTCGGTCGTGCCCGGGTCCGTCCAGATCTCAGGCAGACGGCCGGAGAGGCGGACGACTTTGTCGTTCAGCACCTTGTTGCCGACGGTGATCTGAGCGATAGCCTGGGGAGACTTCAAACGGGCCAGGGCCTCCTCTGCCACTCGGACCTCCTTCAGAGCCACCTCCCAACGGCACTCGAGTTCGGCGGCGACAAGCCGGTTGTCAGGATCGACGCGGTGGAACTGACGTTCGGCGAGCGCTGCTTCATAGCGCCGGCGTTCGAGCTGCTGCTCGGCACCGCTCTGCATTGCTTTGTACGCCTGTTGCTGAGCGCGACGAGCGCACGACAATGCGTCGATCTCGGCCGGCGCCAGCGCTGTGAGGAACGCTTGCGCCACGGCGGCGTCGACGCGGCGAGCACGGATGTATTGACATGCCGGCAGCCCTTGATGCGAATGCAAGTGATTGCAGACGTACTCGGCTCCCCCCTTGTAGCGAGCGTACATCTTGTGACCGCATCTTCCGCACCATGCGATGCCTTGCAGCAGTAGTTCGCCCTCACGTGGAGCACCCCTGGTCTTGTTGCGCATGTATTCTGCTCGGTTGTCGCTGACGATGCCCCTGATCTTCTCGTAGCTTTGCCAGGCGATATAGGGAGGATAGCGGTCCTTGACGATGATCCGCCATTGCTCGATCGGCTTTGGCACCTTCGTCGGCAATCTTCCGTCCGACGGTCGGCGCAGTCGTGTCCGTCCGTAGACGAAGGCGCCCGCATAGGCAGGATTCTTCAGAATCGCTGCGACCGCGGATGTCGTCGCCCGCGCCCACTGCAGATCGCCGTGACGATCGCGGCGCGGCAGCTCCAGACCACGGTCGTTGAACTCACGCATGACCTTGGCAATGGTGCGCACTTTTAGGAAGGTCTCGAACAACAGCTCGAGCCGTTCCTGCACCTCCAGATTCGGGTCCTTGACGACGACGCCAGACGGATCGCGGACAAGGCCGATCGGTAAGGTGAGCGCAAGCTCACCGCGCTCCGCCTTGGCAAGAAGACCAGCCGTCAATCGACTACGTATCGTATGGAGCTCGAGCTCCGATATCGTCCCCTTTAGGCCAAGCAGCAGTCGACCATTCGCGCTGCCAGGGTCATAGACGCCGTCACGGTCGGCGATGAGGCAGCCGTGCAGCCCGCAGATATCGAGCAGCGGATACCAATCCGAGCAATTGCGGGCGAGGCGCGTCACGTCGATCGACAGGATCAGACCAACCTCTTTGAGCCCAACACGTCCGACCAACTCCTTGAAGCCGCTGCGCTGAGCCGCCGACGCTCCACTGATGCCGAGATCAGCGTCGATGACGTCGATGCCAGCTTCGGGCCAGCCGAGCTCGATGGCGCGTTGGCGAAGCGCGTATTGCAATCGCAGACTCTCTTGGTTGGTCACCACCTGATGGGTCGTCGATTGCCGGATGTACACGACCGCCCGTCGCGCCAGGTGTATCGGTTTGATCAGCTCGGAGTTCATGACTTGCCTCCGCCAGCACCGCGGCGACCTCGCTGACGATTTGGCGCTGCAGTGTCGTTGACAGCGTGGCCCAAAGGTCTTTTGGATCGATCGGCATCGTGTTCGAGCTGCTCAACCAGAGAGGTCAGATCGTGTAGTGCCTCGACGCTCAGCTTCGTTCGATTCTCCATCGACATCCGTGGTTCGGTCGCCGCGACCGGAATCAAAAGGCTGGCACCGTCTCGATATTCGACCTCGTACGAAAGCGGGAAGCCCCCGCCACGATGAACCGAGCGGCGAATGACGCGGAACGTGCGGCCGAACAGCGGATGCGTCGGTTCGAACACTGTAACTTCGATGGCAGGTGATTCGTCAGACTCCCCAGAGGGGATATTTCGATGTGCCCTCGCTTGACGGGTTGGAGTGGACGCGTGTCTCGCCCAAGCCTGTGAAGCAGCTGGCCGTTGTTGGGTGAGAGGAGAGGAGTTCGCTGGAGCATGGAGCGCGCGCATGTATCGTCTGATCATGGCGATTCGTCCCGACGCTCTCCCGACCGACCCGGCGTCTCTGACCGAGATGGTGCTCGCGCTTGATGCCGAGAACGAGAAGCTGCGCGTGGCCATGCAGACACTCAGGGAGATGATCTTCGGGAAGCGTTCGGAGAGGCTTGCGGTGCTCGTCGACGAGCAACTGGCGCTCGAGCTGGATGATCTTCAAACCGACGCCACACGGCCTGCACCGGCCAACGACGATGCGCCCGCGGCGAAGTCGCCCGACAGACCACGCAGGAGAGCGCGCCGCAACATCGGTGCGCTGCCCAAGCACCTGCCGCGTTGTGAGCAGGTGCTGGAGCCGGAGGCGACCGCGTGCCCGTGCTGCCAGGGCCAGCTTCACAAGATTGGCGAGGACGTCAGCGAGGTGCTGGACGTGATCCCGGCGATGCTGCAGGTGCTGCGGACGGTCCGTCCCAAGTACGCCTGCCGCAGCTGCACCGATGGCGTGGTCCAGGCGAAGGTACTGCCACGCCTGATTGAGAGCGGCATGGCCTCGACGGCACTCGTGAGCCACGTGGTGGTCTCGAAGTTCGCCTGGTATCTGCCGCTGTACCGGCAGGTGCAGATCCTGGCCGGCCAGGGCATCCAGCTTGACCGTGCGACACTCGCCGGTTGGATCAAGCGTGCCGCCTGGTGGCTCAAGAGCCTCTACGAACTCCAGCTGCGGATGATCCAGGCTGCACAGCGCGTATTCTGCGACGAGACGCCGATGCCGGTGCTCGATCCTGGACGACATCGCACCCGCATCTGCCAGTTCTGGGCGCATGCGATGGATGACCGGCCATGGGGCGGGCCCTCGCCGCCGGCGGTTGCCTACGTGTTCGCCAACGGCCGCGGCACGGAGGAGATCGCCGGACAATTGATGGGTTTTTCCGGCATTCTGCAAGTAGATGGTTATGCCGCCTACAAGGCGCTCGCCCGCCATCATGGCGGCGCGATCCAGCTCGCCTTTTGTCTCGCCCATGCCCGCCGCAAATTCGTCGAGGTGTACAAGACGACCCAGTCGCCGTTCGCTCGCGAGGTAATCGAACGCCTGCAGGCAGTCTATGCTATCGAAGCGGAGATCCGTGGCAGGACCGCACGCCGCACCAGGAGCGCACCGTTGATGGCGGCACTCAAGGCGCGATTGACCGGGACGGTGGACCAGCTCTTCTCACAGTCGAAGCTGGCAGAAGCGATCAACTATGCGCTCAATCACTGGGACGGGTTGACACTGTTCCTCCGCGACGGCCGTGTCGAGGTCGACAGCAATACAGTCGAGCGTTCCATGCGCCCGATTGCCATGGGAAGACGCAATTCATTGTTCAGTGGCAGCGAAGGCGGCGCCGAGAGCTGGGCGATCCTGGCTTCGCTCGTGAACACGGCAAAACTCCATGAACTCGACCCGCAGTCCTACTTGACCGATGTGCTGGAGCGCATCGTGTCCGGGCGAACCAAAAGCCATCAGCTGCACGAACTGCTCGCCTGGAACTGGAAGGCGGCGCGCCATCGCACCACACAGGCTGCCGCATGAGCCCGCGTCGCCATAAAACAGCATCGTCGGTGACGTCAGCTACGATGCCGCTTACGGAACTCGAGCGATGGCTCCAGGCTCGCGCCAATCGCCATCCTGTCGCCACCAGCATCCCCATGCTCGACGGCCATGCCGCCGCGATCGTCGCCGGACCGGTGTCAATGAGCCCGATCGACTGGATCTGCCCGCTGCTCGCGATCGACGCCGACGCTTTCAACCACGGCGGCACGCCGGAGTTCGCCGCGATCTCCGCCGTCGCGCTGCGCCACAACGACATCAGCAACACCCTCTCGACCGCGCCCGATCGGTTCGAGCCGATACACCGGCGCGATGTCAATGGCGATATCGATCCGCGCCCGTGGTGCCAGGGCTTCTATGCCGCGATGCAGCTCAGACTGTCCGCGTGGGCGCCGCTGCTGGACGCCGCCAACGTCACTCACGGCCTGCTGCTGCCCATCCTGCTGCACAGTCGCGATGATCAGAGCCGTCCGCTGCTCGGAGCGCCACAAAGCGGTCGCGAGACCAGAAACTTTCTGCCTAACGCTCACGCCGACATCCCAGCGGCCGTCGAGGCCTTGCGCCAATACTGGATGCCGATCCGCTACGCACGCTGATCACCGCGGACGTGGTAGCTCATACCGCTTACGACGCACCGAACCTGTCGCCTGCGGTGATTTCCCGGCTGACGGCGGAGTGGCACGGCGAGTACGAGCGTTGGCAGAAGCGCGATCTGTCGGCGCGGCGATACGTGTACGTGTGGGCCGACGGCGTCTTCCTGCAGGCCCGCATGGAGGACCATGGCGAATGCATGCTGGTGCTGATCGGCGCGACGCCGGAAGGCAAGAAGGAACTGATCGGCTTCCAGGTCGGCGTCCGAGAGAGTTCACAAAGCTGGCGCGAGCTCTTGATCGACGTCAAACAGCGCGGGTTGCAGATCGCCCCGGAAATCGCCGTCGGCGACGGCGCACTCGGCTTCTGGAAGGCGCTCGACGAGATCTTTCCCGGCACGCGGCACCAGCGCTGCTGGGTGCACAAGACCGTGAATGCCTTGGACAAGGTCCCACTCTCAGTGCAGGCCACCATGAAGAAGGATTTGCGCGAGGTCTACTGGGCGCCGAGCCGGGCGTCCGCCGAAGTGGCGATCGACGTCTTCGCCGAGAAATACCGCGCCAAGTACGGCCGGGCGGTCGAATGCCTCGCCAAGGATCGCGACGCGCTGCTCGCCTTCTACGACTTCCCGGCCGAGCATTGGGATCACTTGCGCACGACCAACCCCATCGAAAGCGTGTTCGCGACCGTGCGGCACAGAACCGTGCGGACGAAAGGATCGCTGTCGTCAACGACCGCCAGGCTGATGGTGTTCAAGCTGGTTATCACCGCATCAAAGACCTGGCGGCGGCTCAAAGGCACAAATCAGTTGCCGAAGGTGATTGCAGGTGTCAGATTCAACGACGGCATCGAGGTCATCCACATGCCGGCAAACCACGCCGCCTGATCGCCTCGTCACCCAAAATTCCGCATAGCTCGTCGAACATCGCCAGCACAAAGCTCTCAACAATCGGGCCGAGAAATCTCATCAGCCGATGCGGCGACGCGAGCGGATCGTGAAGCGATTCAAGCCGTCCCGTCAGGCTCAACGGTTTCTGTCCGTTCACGATCAGGTCGCGAACCTTTTCCACATCCCCTATCCCGGAGCCGTCACCGCCGACTTCCGTCGTGTTTCGCGCGAGCGAGCCTTTGCGACTTGGCGCGAAATCTCCACGACAAGCGCTATCGCCGAATCTCGAACCTTTGAGAATCGCCTCCTTCAGCTCGACGGTCGATCAAGTTGACGATACCCTCGTCGTTCTCGCGCCGGCCGCCGCGACGGCGAGTTGATCTGCGGGCGGTGTATCGAAATTAAGTTACGGCGAGCCGTCGCGCAGCTACCCCGCGGAAATTGATGCCTCGCTTTCGCGCGATCGCCGTAAAGTCTTTCGCTTTGAGGGCGTTACGCCTCAACCCAATAGCGCAGCGTTTCGTAAATCCGCACGGTCGGGATGAACGGAATCTTGGCTCCGATGCGGTCTTTGAGCCATTCAGCCAGAATCTCGCTGGTGGGGTTTTCCAAGCCGGGGATCTCATTGAGGTAGCGATGGTCGAGGCTGTTGATGATCGGCCGGACCACGGCATCAAGTTCGGCATAGTCGATGACGAAGCCGCGCCGATCCAACTCTCCGATGATTGAGACCTCGACCTTATAGTTATGACCGTGTAGCCGATGGCACTTGTGATCCACGGGCACCATCGGCAAGCGGTGGGCGGCTTCAAAGCTATATTCTGCGGCAATTCTCACGCGAAGAACCTTGTCCAGGGTGTGCTGCATTGGCAGCGCTATCCAAGCCCCAGCTCCTGAGTGGGATTCTTGGGAGCTGAGGCGGGGCTGCAAGTCGCCTCCTGTAATGGCGCTACCGGCGGCAAGGACCACGTGGCCTTAATCGGCTGGCACCGCATTGACCCATGTCAATTTGGCGGGCCAACCACCATCCGTGTGGCCGAGTCCTACGTTTCTACGAGGCATGTTGCCCGGTCTGCCAACATAGCTCACGAGAGCGAGGCGCCGCGCGGTTACGACGATCTTCGACAATGGCGGCATTGAAGGATTTCGCCAATATCGCGTTCGCTACGTGATCCAGGCAACGGGGCTTTGCTTTCACTGAGAGAGCTGACATCGCCTTGCGATCTGAATTCCATACGATCTCACGTAATGATGCGGCTCAGCGGAGCTTGTTGCTGCTTACAGTTACTAGCCCGTCCTATTCGTGAGAGTGCGGCTTTTGGGCCCGATTGATGCGGCCGCACATCTTGTCTGACGAGGCGCACAGGATTGCCTTCGGCTTTTCGCCGCCTGACGACCGGTACTTTGCAACGCGCTTGAGGGATGGGTTGGGCGAACGGGGGCGGACGCCCCGCCGGTCAAGGACCGAGCGGCAGCAGCGCGCCGGGCAAGCCGCAGATCAGGTCGGCTTCGGGACATGCCGCGGCAAACGCAAGGCGAATGCGGCTCGTGGTCTCGACGACACGGGCGGCGATTTTCAAGAGCCGAAGACGCAGCGTCGCGAACTCGGCAGCGGCCAATTCCCGGACTTTGGGAATGGCGTCGCGCACGGTCAGCATCAGCCAATAAGCGGCCGTATGGAGCACGAGACGGACCTGGTTGGCGAGCGCCGAACGGCAGCTGGTGCGGTCGGAGGCGAGCTGCGTCTTATGCAGCTTGATCAGATTCTCGGCTTGGCCGCGCGCGCAATACAGGCTGTCGTAGATCCACTCGGCCGAGCCGACATCGAGGCTGGTGACGACGAAACGGATGTCGAGGCCGAGCATCGTCGCCTCAATACGGGCGACGGTGCGCCGTTCGCGATCCCAGGACTTTGCCTTGTGGCGGGTCTCGGTATAGCCACGCAGAACCGGCAGGTTCTCGATGGCGCGTCGGGTGCGGATGTCGTCGGCGACCTCGTCGACTTTTCTGGCGAGAGGCTTGGTGCCGGACAGACCGAAGATGTAGTCGATGCCGTTGGTCTCGCACCACGCCATGGCCTCCGGCCGGGCATAGTGCCCGTCGCCACGGAACGTAATTCGCGTGTTGTGCCACCGCGTGCGGATATGCCGTACCAGGCGGCGCAGAAGGGCACGCACCTCGACGCCGCCCGGCGTCTTGCCGGGCCTCAGCACGACCGCCACGGGACGGCTCTTCTCCGTGTCGTAGACGTGGATCGGCAGGAAGCAGCGTTCGTCATAATGAGCGTTGAACAGCGAGAGCTGCTGATGGCCGTGGACGACATCGCAGGTATCATCGATGTCGAGCGTGACGGATGCCGGCTCGCGCGGGTAGCTATCCATCCATGCGTCGACCAAAATGTAGGTCAGTCGGATCACGTCGCGCAGGCGCGGAGCATTCTCCAGCCGCGACAGCGTCGGTTGGGAACACAGATCGCGGCCCGTGTCCGGCAGCCGTCCGCAGGCCAGCTTGAATGCGGGATCGGACCGCAGATGATCGAGGTCGTCGGCGTCCTCGTAGCCGCAGCAGATCGCGAACATGCGCGCGCGGAACATATCGACAAGGCTGTGCACGACCCGCGTCGGATCGCGCCGATCCGGGAACACCCGGGCCAGATTGTCGGCCAAGCCGAGACGCCGCTCGGCCATCGCCAGAAGCATCACGCCCCCGTTCGAGGTCAGGCGACCGCCATCGAAGGCAGCTGTGACTTTCTTGGCGTGAACGGCTGGAAACGAGAAGGGCGGAATCGTATCGTCGGTCATGGCGGGCGTGGCGTTCGCGGTTGAAGGTGATGGGGTGGCTTCGCAACCGAATCCTACGCCGCATCAGCGCTTTACACCACGCTCGCCAGCCCTCAGGCGCACTCTTACGAATAAGACGGGCTAGACACCAACCCAATTCTGTCCAGCACCGTCATCCAACTATCGATATAGAGCTGGCCCCGCAAATTCGGACAGTAGCTTGAGTGGATTTTCTGCCTGACAGCGGCGAGGATTCTTGCTGCGAATCAGGAGCGAAGATGACGAAGAAGAGCCGCCGGACGCATTCTCCGGCATTCAAGGCGAAGGTTGCTTTGGCTGCGGTCAAAGGCGACAAGACACTGGCGGAGCTGGCGCAACTGTTTGATGTTCATCCGAACCAGATCACGATCTGGAAAAACCAGCTCCTGGAAGGCGCCGCCGGCGTGTTTGGGCATGACAAGACATCGGCCGAGACGCCGGTCGATTTGAAGGCGTTACATGCCAAGATCGGCGAGCTGGCGTTGGAAAACGATTTTTTGTCCGGCGCGCTCACCAAGGCGGGCCTGCTGAGCGCAAAGCGATGATCGACCGCGGTCATGATCTTTCTATCGTGCGCCAGGCGAAGGTCCTGAAGCTGGCTCGCAGCACGGTCTACTATGAACCTCGGCCAGTTTCGACCGAGGACCTTGCCTTGATGCGTCGGCTCGATGAGCTGCATCTCGATTATCCCTTCGCGGGAGCGCGTATGCTGCGATCGTTGCTGCGGCGGGAGGGCGTATACGCCGGTCGCCGCCACATCGCGACGCTGATGAAGCGCATGGGGATCGAGGCGGTCTATCGTCGCCCGAACACGAGCAAGCCGGCTCCGGGTCACAAGATCTACCCGTACCTGTTGCGCGGATTGAAGATCGAGCGGCCCGACCATGCGTGGGCAATGGACATCACCTACATTCCGATGCGGCGTGGCTTCGTCTATCTCGCGGCGGTCGTCGATGTGTTCAGCCGACGGGTCCTGGCCCATCGCGTCTCGATCACAATGGAGGCGGCCTTCTGCGTCGAAGCGGTCCAGGAGGCGTTGGCGAAGCACGGCAGGCCCGAGATTTTCAACACGGATCAGGGCAGCCAGTTCACCAGCCTCGAGTTCACCGATGTGCTGCTGGACGCGAAGATCGCCATCAGCATGGACGGCAAGGGCGCCTGGCGCGACAACGTGTTTGTCGAGCGGCTCTGGCGCACGGTCAAATACGAAGAAGTATATCTCCGCGCCTACGACAGCGTGTCCGAGGCGCGAGCGTCAATTGCCAAGTATCTGGCCTTCTACAATCAGGGACGCCCTCACTCGAGCCTTGACGGGCGCACGCCCGACGAGGCTTACTTCGGCACGCAAGCTATGGTGATGGCCGCATGACCGTCGCCGACGGTTTTGTCGTCGCTCTGGTCGGGCTACGCCCTCCCGACGCAACGACAAAACCGTAAAGCCCCGCGTTCAGCATAACCCGGCAGGAATCCACTTAAATCCAGCGGGGCGCTGTCCAAACAACCGGGGCCAGCTCTATCATCAGCCATGATACCGACATTCCTGAGTTGGCTAGACCGATCCTACGGCTGCTCGTCGAGCAGTTGCGATCCCTAAACGAGAAGGTGGCGCTGCTCGACCGAGAGCTCGCCCGGCGCGCCAAGGAGGATGCCGAAGCGAAGCGGCTAATGACGATCCCAGGAATTGGGCCGATCACGGCTACGGCGCTCGTTGCCCTGGCGCCGACAGCCCAGGCCTTCAGGAGGGGACGCGACTTTGCGGCATGGCTGGGGCTTACCCCGCTGCAGCGCGAGCTATGGCGGAATCTGGGTGATGACGGTGTGAGGAAGGCGGCGTATCGAGGCGGGTGACGAGCCTGCCAGAACCTCTCGAGGAGAGCGATACGCCATGACCGAGACTACCAATGTTCTTGCTTTCCGTCAGCCGTCCGCGGTTGATGATCCACTGACCGATATCGTTCGTGCCGGCGCACGGGACCTGCTTGCCAGGGCGATCGAGATCGAGGTTGGCGCGTTTCTGGCCAGCACGGCCAATCTGACGCTGCCCGACGGTCGAGCGCGCCTGGTCCGACATGGGCACGGTCCGGTGCGCGAGATTGCGACCGGCATCGGTCCGGTGGAGGTCGCTCGTCCCAAGGTCCGCGACCGCGGAGCGAGCGGGCCAGGCGACCGCCTCCGCTTCAGTTCGGCAATCCTGCCGCTATGGGCGCGGCGGACGAAGAGCCTGGATGCCTTGATCCCGGTCCTCTATTTGCGCGGCATCTCGACCGGCGACTTCCAGGAGGCGCTCTCGGCGCTGCTCGGCAAGGATGCGCCGAACCTGTCGCCTTCGGTGATCGCCGGCCTGAAGGCCGATTGGCAGGTCGAGTACGAACGCTGGCAGAGACGCGATCTGTCGGCGCGTCGCTATGTCTACATCTGGGCCGATGGCGTGTACCTGCAGGCCCGCATGGAAGATCACAGCGAATGCATGCTGGTGCTGATTGGCACCACGCCGGAAGGCAAGAAGGAGCTGATCGGCTTCCAGGTCGGCGTGCGCGAGAGCGCGCAGAGCTGGCGCGAACTCCTGATCGACCTGCGGCAACGCGGGTTACGGATTGCCCCGCAACTCGCCATCGGCGACGGCGCCCTCGGCTTCTGGAAGGCACTGGACGAGGCCTTTCCCGGCACGCGGCACCAACGATGCTGGTGCCATAAAGTGAGCAACGTACTCGACAAGGTCGCCAAATCCGTGCAGGGCCCCATGAAGAACGACCTGCGGAACATCTATCTGGCCCCACACCGGGCCGAAGCTGAAACCGCGATCGACGTCTTCGTCGAGAAATACCACGTCAAATACGGACGTGCGGTGGAGTGCCTGATCAAGGATCGCCATGCGCTGCTCGCCTTCTTCGACTTCCCTGCTGAGCACTGGATCCACCTACGCAGCTCGAACCCGATCGAGAGCGTCTTCGCCACGGTGCGCCACCGAACGGTGCGGACCAAGGGATCGCTGTCGCAACAAACTGCGAAGCTGATGGTGTTCAAGCTCATCGACGCCGCATCGAAGACCTGGCGGCGATTGAAGAGCACGAACCAGTTGCCGAAAGTCATCGCCGGTGTAAAGTTCATCGACGGAATCGAAGTCATTCCGAACACTGAAAGCCACGCCGCCTGATCAGGCCGCGTCACCCAAAATCAGCCATAGCTCCTGCAGCGCTCCACCGGAGGCAAGCAGAAGCTCGGCAAGACGTCACGTATGGGCGAACGAACCCTGCGACGACTGCTGATCATCGGCGCGAGCGCGGCCGTGCGCTGGGCAATGCGCAAAGGCTCGACAGCGGATCCTTGGCTTGCGCGCATGCTTGCCCTCAAGCCGCCCATGCTGGTGATCGTCGCCCTCGCTAACAAGATGGCGCGCATCGTCTGGGCATTGATGGCGAGAGGCGGAACCTATCGGGCTCCGGCTGCGGCGAAGTAGTTCCGCGGCAGGGACCGTGAGTGTGAGAAGGTCAACCGGAGAGTATGGCGCACGGTCACGAGCAGGAATGGGAGTGTCAGAAGTTTTGTGTAAGAGCGTCTCTGTGAGGGGTTTGCGGGGTCAGCGGACTGACCCCATGGGGTCAGTCCGCTGAGCCTGCAAAGCGCTCGCCGAACTGGATGGCAAACTGGCCCATTGCGGCCGTCCATGCAACCGGTCGTCGCCAATGGATGCCGGCACGATCTCGATCTCGCCGTCGTCCGTCAACAGCGCTTTGCTGCTTGTGCCGTTGCGGCTGTTGCCCGACCCGCGGCCCGCCGGGTCGCCCTTCTCATAGCCAAGGTGGTGGGTCAGTTCCGCACCCAGTGCGCGCTCCAGAAGCGCCTTCTTCAGTCGTCTGAAAAGCCCGTCTTCGCCGGCTAAGTCTTCTGGCTTGAGGCTGCCCCCGGCAAGAAGCTGGTCCAAAATCTCAGGTGAAAAATCCGGAGCCATGTGAGTCTCCTGTCAAAGGTAAACTCACAGAAACCATCTTACACCGAGTTACTGACACCCTCGCAGGAATGGGAAAACCACATCATGGATACGCGCCTCGAGCACGCGAAGTTGAATTGGACCCGTTCCGCGAACTCCCATACGGGCCAGCGGCATGTGACAGCCGCAGCAAAAGGCCGGACACATGTCAGCACCCGACCACGCTCCGCGCTCTTCGAAAGATTCTTCTTGCATCAACGGGGGCGTCCACACATGTCCATGACGAGATGGACGTCGAGTTCACGCGGCACGGCAGCCTCGATCTGGTCGAGGAACTTGCGGAACTCAGCAGCACGGTGGCGTCCATAGCACTTGCCGATGACCCGTCCGCTCGCAATGTTGAGGGCGGCGAACAGCGATGTGGTGCCGTGCCTGGTGTAGTCATGGCTTCTTCGGGCCGGCTGGCCGGGACGCATCGGTAGCATCGGCTGACTGCGGTCCAGCGCCTGGATTTGGGATTTCTCATCCACACATAGAACGATGGCGTGCTCCGGTGGCGAGACGTAGAGGCCCACAACGTCGCGCACTTTGGCCACGATTGGATCGGTCGAGAGCTTGAACGTCTCCATCCGGTGCGGCTGGAGCCCGAAGGCCCGCCAGATGCGTTGCACCGTCGACACCGATTGGCCACTGGCTTTCGCCATGTCGCGGGAACTCCAATGGGTGGCGTTCTTGGGGCAACTCTCCAACGTCCTCACGATCACGGCTTCGATGCGGGCATCGTCAACCGTACGTGGCGCCCCGGAGCGCGGCTCGTCATGCAGCCCGTCCACGCGCCGTCCCACAAAACGCCGCCGCCACTTACCTACCGTCGACCGGTCCAGCCCCAGCTTGGCCGCCACTTCCCTGTTCTGACCGCCTTCCGCACAGGCCAGCACTATCCGGGCTCTCAGAGCCAGCGCCTGCGCCGTCTTCCGCCGCATCGTCAGCGACTTCAGTTCGGCACGCTCTTCATCGCTCAATGTTAGGGGCGCAAGTTGCTGGACCGCCATCAGATCCTCCGTCGCTGCTGCAGCCTCTATCCTTGGCACGGCGACGCGAATCTACTGCGAATCTACGATTGCGAACTTGTGACTCAGGACACTAGTACCCACTTTTCTTGGAACGTGAGTCGTGATTGAACGAAGCCGCTGCCGCGGCGTGAGGGGCAAGGTGGCGTAGATCGCCTCCTGGCTGAGAGGATGTGGGTGTTGGAGCCCACCCCCTCAGACAGGAGTATGAGATGGCCGATTTGAGCCCTCTTCGCCGCCGCATGATCGAAGACATGACCGTCCGCAATCTGTCGCCGGCGACGCAACGATCCTACATCAGCGCGGTTTCGAAGTTCAGCCGCTATTTTGGCCGATCGCCTGACCGGTTAGAGCTGGAAGACGTCCGCGCCTTCCAGGTGCATCTGGTCTCGACCGGCATCTCATGGCCGGCGCTGAACCAGATCGTCTGTGCGCTACGGTTTTTCTACGGCGTCACGCTCGGCGAGGCACTGATCCCGGAGCGCATTCCCTATGCGCGAGAACCGCGCAAGCTGCCGGTCGTGCTCAGCGCCGACGAAGTGGTTCAGTTCCTCGAGGCCGTGTCCAGCCTGAAGAGCCGCGCCGCGCTCACCACGGCCTATGCGGCCGGACTCAGGGCCTCCGAAGTCGCGGGACTGCGGATCGAAGACATCGACAGCGCCCGCGGCGTCATCCAGGTGCGCCACGGCAAGGGGGCGAAGGACCGCAACGTGATGCTGTCGCCCCAGCTGCTGGGTATCCTGCGCACGTACTGGCGGCTCGCCCGGCCGCGGCTTTATCTGTTCCCTGGTCGTGACGAAGATCATCCGATCGATCAGACCGTGTTGCACGCCGCCTGTCGGTCGGCGGTGAAGGCTGCGGGCCTGACCAAGCGCGTCACGCTCCACACGCTGCGCCACAGCTTCGCGACGCATCTTCTCGAGAACGGAACCGATATCCGGATCATCCAGGTCTTGCTCGGGCACAATAATTTGTCGTCGACAGCGCGCTACACGCAGGTCGCCACCGATACGATCCGGGCGACGCAGAGCCCGCTCGATCGCCTGTCGCTGGCCGCGGCGGGATGCGGGTGATGATCCGCCCCGACAGCCGCTGCAACAGGCCCGCCATCGAGATCGCCGATATTCTGCGCCGGCATGGCGACACCTATCGCCGTGTACATGCCGGTCATCTCGGTCGGGTCGAGCGGCGCGTGATGAGCGCGATCGTGGCGTGCCGGACCGAGGCGCTCGGCGGCCACATGGAGGCTTGCGACGACTGCGGCATGACGCGGATCGCCTATAATTCCTGTCGCAACCGGCACTGTCCGAAGTGTCAGGGGCCAGCCCGAGCCGCGTGGCTCGCCGCGCGAGAAGCCGACCTGCTGCCGGTTCCCTATTTCCACATCGTCTTCACACTGCCGGCTCCGATCGCCGCGATCGCCTTTCAGAACAAGGCCATCGTTTATGCGATCCTGTTCAAAGCCGCCGCCGAGGCAATGTCGACGCTCGCCGCCAATCCACGCCGGCTCGGCGCCGGGATCGGCGTCGTCGCCGTCCTCCACACCTGGGGGCAGGCGCTGACGCACCATCCCCACGTCCACTGCGTCGTGCCGGGCGGCGGCCTCTCGCCCGATAGCGCGCACTGGATCGCCAGCCGACCAAACTTCTTCCTGGCCGTCAAACCGCTCGCCCGGCTGTTCAGACGCCTGTTCCTCGAACGTCTGACCGCCGCCTTCGACGCCGGCACCCTGAACTTCTTCGGCGATCTCGCATCCCTGGCCGAGCCTGCCGCCTTCGCAGCTCACCTCGTCGCTATGCGGCGCATCAGCTGGGTCGTCTACGCCAAACGGCCGTTCGGCGGCCCCGCGCAGGTGCTGGCCTATCTCGGCCGCTATACCCATCGCGTTGCAATCGCCAACAGCCGGCTCGTCGCCCTCGACGAGGATCACGTCGCCTTTACCTGGAAGGACTACCGCCAGAATGGCGCGACAAAGATCATGAAGCTCAAGCCCGACGAGTTCATCCGCCGCTTCCTTCTTCACACGCTGCCCGATGGCTTCCATCGCATCCGCCACTTCGGCTTCATGGCCAACGGCCATCGCGCTGCCAAACTTGCTCTTTGCCGCAAACTTCTCGATCGTGAGCGGACACCGCCAAACGATGGCGAGCCGTCGCCTGTGGATTCGGACGCTCTGACGTGGGCCAAGGCTCCCGCCTGCCCTGATTGTGGTGGCGTCATGCGCATCATCGAGCGCTTTCGACACAGCTTCAGCTGTTCCGGCGCTCCCACCCAATCGTACCGGTGCGACACATCGTGAGCCAACTTATACCGTGCACGAAGATCGTCATTCGTCATTATGATCCCATCGTCTCGATCATCGCAGACGCTGCCGAATCCGTGCGGCCAAACAGCGCGATGGAAATTGTTCGATGCAGCGGGCCATCGATCGCTACAGCCGGTAAAATGCTCTCTGTCTCAAGTTGCCGCCATTGCGCAACCAAAACGTCGCCGCGTCAGCTCCGCAGTCTGCCGATAGCAACCCGCGATCTCAAACTATCCCCATAGCCGCACCACCGTGCATATTCTCCCGCGGCTTCGTTCAATCCGGCTTCAATGAGGTCGCGTTACAAGCGCTTGCCGCGCCCTCGCGTGAGCGCGACCTCACAGAACTCGAGGAAAGATCGCAAGGTGCTTGAGGCGTGCTGTCGCTCACCGGTGACGTTGCAGCGCGATTTGAAGCGGGCGCGGATAGTTCTGTTGGCGGCGGATGGGCGCAGCACCCGGTCGATCGCCAAGGAAGTTGGGGTCCAGCCGCGGATTGTCAGCCTTTGGCGGCATCGCTATGCCGACCATGGCCTTGAAGGGCTGCAAGACAAGCCGCGGCCTGGCAAGCAGCCGATCTATACGAAGACGACCGACAAGCGGATTCTGAAGCTGCTGGATAAGCCGCCACCGCAAGGGTTTGCGCGCTGGACCGGCCCCCTGCTGGCCGAGGCGCTGGGCGATGTCGATGTCCAATATGTCTGGCGGTTCCTGCGCAGCCACAAGATTGACCTGGTGGCTCGCAAGTCCTGGTGCGAGAGCAACGACCCGAACTTTACGGCCAAAGCCGCCGATGTTGTCGGCCTCTATGTCGCGCCGCCGGCGAAGGCCATTGTGCTGTGCGTGGACGAGAAGCCCTCGATCCAGGCTTTGGAGCGAGCGCAGGGTTATCTGAAGTTGCCCAATGGCCGCGCCTTGACCGGCCAAAGCCACGATTACAAGCGGCATGGCACCACAACATTGTTTGCGGCGCTCGAAGTCGCCACCGGAAAGATCATCGCGACCCATTCAAAACGCCGGCGCCGCGTCGAGTTTCTCGATTTCATGAACAGCGTCACCGCGGCTTTTCCGAACCGCAAGCTTCACGTCATCCTCGACAACCTCAACACCCATAAAAAGAACGAGGACTGGCTCAAGGCCCACCCCAACGTGCAATTTCATTTCACGCCGACAAGTGCGTCATGGCTCAATCAGGTCGAAGTATGGTTTTCCATCTTGCAGGGGCAGTCGCTCAGCGGCACCTCCTTCACGAGCCTCAAGCAGCTTCAGGAACACATCGATGCCTACGTCAACGCATACAACGACAGAGCCGAGCCCTTCGTCTGGACCAAGAAAAAGGTCCGTCAACGCCGTTTCAAAGGCCGCCGTATCACTCAGCTCTGATTCCGGGTACTAGTACCCACTTTTCTTGGAACGTGAGTCGTGATTCAAGGTCGGGATGATACCCGAAGCAAGAGAAGTCCACCTTTCGAGGAAAGATCGCAAGGTGCTTGAGGCGTGCTGTCGCTCACCGGTGACGTTGCAGCGCGATTTGAAGCGGGCGCGGATAGTTCTGTTGGCGGCGGATGGGCGCAGCACCCGGTCGATCGCCAAGGAAGTTGGGGTCCAGCCGCGGATTGTCAGCCTTTGGCGGCATCGCTATGCCGACCATGGCCTTGAAGGGCTGCAAGACAAGCCGCGGCCTGGCAAGCAGCCGATCTATACGAAGACGACCGACAAGCGGATTCTGAAGCTGCTGGATAAGCCGCCACCGCAAGGGTTTGCGCGCTGGACCGGCCCCCTGCTGGCCGAGGCGCTGGGCGATGTCGATGTCCAATATGTCTGGCGGTTCCTGCGCAGCCACAAGATTGACCTGGTGGCTCGCAAGTCCTGGTGCGAGAGCAACGACCCGAACTTTACGGCCAAAGCCGCCGATGTTGTCGGCCTCTATGTCGCGCCGCCGGCGAAGGCCATTGTGCTGTGCGTGGACGAGAAGCCCTCGATCCAGGCTTTGGAGCGAGCGCAGGGTTATCTGAAGTTGCCCAATGGCCGCGCCTTGACCGGCCAAAGCCACGATTACAAGCGGCATGGCACCACAACATTGTTTGCGGCGCTCGAAGTCGCCACCGGAAAGATCATCGCGACCCATTCAAAACGCCGGCGCCGCGTCGAGTTTCTCGATTTCATGAACAGCGTCACCGCGACTTTTCCGAACCGCAAGCTTCACGTCATCCTCGACAACCTCAACACCCATAAAAAGAACGAGGACTGGCTCAAGGCCCACCCCAACGTGCAATTTCATTTCACGCCGACAAGTGCGTCATGGCTCAATCAGGTCGAAGTATGGTTTTCCATCTTGCAGGGGCAGTCGCTCAGCGGCACCTCCTTCACGAGCCTCAAGCAGCTTCAGGAACACATCGATGCCTACGTCAACGCATACAACGACAGAGCCGAGCCCTTCGTCTGGACCAAGAAAAAGGTCCGTCAACGCCGTTTCAAAGGCCGCCGTATCACTCAGCTCTGATTCCGGGTACTAGCGGGGCGTCGTGTGACTATTTCTCGCTCAGGTGCTTTTTGACTTTGGCTACTGAGGTGCCCACCGCTCGAACTGCGCCAGCCAACTGCTGACCGGACATGTTGAAAGACTTCTTCCAGTATTCCTTCTCCCAATCCTCGTTCAGGTTGATCGGAGTATCCGCTTAAGCGATCCCGATTGAGCAAGTGCTACCAAATGAGATAGGTTCGACATGTTGCCGCTTGTGGTACTTTCCGAAGTCTCTTGGTCGGATCTAGACCACGCAGCGCTGCGATCCTGTTCAGATGGGGAGACGTTGAATGCCCGTGAGAAGCCCCGAATACGAGAAACGCGAACGGAAGACAGATCCAGAGCCCGAACGGGCCGCCCAGGCATCAGCCTCTGGAACGGGTGGCACTACGCACGATGTGGGAGAATCAGCGAGGGCCGCATCAAGCCATTCATTTGCGCCTCCAGAATGGAAAAAATCTCTCGAAGAGACAACAGACCTGTTCGCTGCGGCATTGAAGGACGGGTCAAAGCTGGCTGCTTCCTCTCTGCACGCTCAGGCCAATCTTCTGAAAAACCTTGCCAATTCCAAAACTCCCTCGGACGTAGTGAAGTCCCATCTGGATTTCGCGGAGCGGCTCTGGTCGAAACCGTTCAGCGAAGGCTGAGAGATAAGATCACTTAAAGCGGGTCCGTCATCTGTGGCAAGGCAAGCAATTCTCCAAGCGCGAAATAGGGTCGATCGCGCACTATTCCCTCCGAGGTGAGCAAACTTTCGGCGGGGCGATTATTCTTAATACCGGACTATCGGCGCGCATACGCTTGGTAGATTAAGGAGAGAAAAGATCTCTTCGGCAATATTCCCAAGGTTCAGAAGAGACCAAGCAGTGCCATTTTCTGGCAATAGATAGGGTGGATAGTCAACGCAACTGCGTTGCCGTTGATTGCTCGCTCAGCCGACGGAAACCATGCGCAATGACGTTAGATAATGTTGCCCGCAGCAGATTCTGGGCGCGGCAGGAGCCCGCGCTTTGGTTGGCCATCGCTGGCATCCTTGCTGCGGCAATTGGGTTTTCCTGGAATCCAACCCCGCTTGCGCAAGCGCTCGCGGCGATTTTCATTGGCTGCGCGCTGGTCCATGCCACTTTTGACTATGGTCCACGGCGAGCCTTGGTTCTGTTCGTTGCTTGCAATGCAATTGCATTTGCGATGGAAAATCTCAGCACCGCCACGGGCTTTCCATTCGGCATCTATCATTTCGAGGTAGGACCGAACTTGTTGCACGTCGGCTTGATTCCGATTATTGTGGGACCGCTATGGTTCGGAGCCGGTTATTTTTCCTGGGTAGTCGCGTCGGTTCTGCTTGATGGCGCCGACCGTCAGCTCCATCGCCCTTTCAACTTGGTCGCCCTGCCCGTCGTCGCTGCGTTCGTGATGACCCAATGGGATCTTGTGATGGATGCCCCCAACGCGACAATCGCCAAGGTCTGGATATGGCACGACGGCGGTGGGGTATTCGGTGTTCCTCTCTCCAACTATCTTGGTTGGCTGCTTACCTCATGGCTGATTTTTTACGCCTTCGCGCTCTATCTCCGCCGCAGCTGCCTCCAGCCGTATCCAAGGATGAGCCCTAAGCTACCAGCGATTGGCATCCTTTTTTACGTAAGCGCCGGCCTCACGCATATCGTGCCATGGATAATTGGACAAACAGGTCGAGCGGTCGACGCCAGGGGGTATAGCTGGCGGGTTCATGACATCCGCGAAGCCACTGTGGCGATCCTGCTGTTGACGATGGTCTTCACGGCTGTGCTGGCAGCACTGCATCTCCTGCGCCAAACGAGTTGGAACAGCCGGCCAACTGCGTCAAGTCGAAAGAGCGCCGGCACCGATTGATGTAGCCAGCTGGATTGCGCGACCTATAATTCCGAAGGCGCAGGCGGCGGGAGAGCTGGCCCCGGTTGTTTGGACAGCGCCCCGCTGGATTTAAGTGGATTCCTGCCGGGTTATGCTGAACGCGGGGCTTTACGGTTTTGTCGTTGCGTCGGGAGGGCGTAGCCCGACCAGAGCGACGACAAAACCGTCGGCGACGGTCATGCGGCCATCACCATAGCTTGCGTGCCGAAGTAAGCCTCGTCGGGCGTGCGCCCGTCAAGGCTCGAGTGAGGGCGTCCCTGATTGTAGAAGGCCAGATACTTGGCAATTGACGCTCGCGCCTCGGACACGCTGTCGTAGGCGCGGAGATATACTTCTTCGTATTTGACCGTGCGCCAGAGCCGCTCGACAAACACGTTGTCGCGCCAGGCGCCCTTGCCGTCCATGCTGATGGCGATCTTCGCGTCCAGCAGCACATCGGTGAACTCGAGGCTGGTGAACTGGCTGCCCTGATCCGTGTTGAAAATCTCGGGCCTGCCGTGCTTCGCCAACGCCTCCTGGACCGCTTCGACGCAGAAGGCCGCCTCCATTGTGATCGAGACGCGATGGGCCAGGACCCGTCGGCTGAACACATCGACGACCGCCGCGAGATAGACGAAGCCACGCCGCATCGGAATGTAGGTGATGTCCATTGCCCACGCATGGTCGGGCCGCTCGATCTTCAATCCGCGCAACAGGTACGGGTAGATCTTGTGACCCGGAGCCGGCTTGCTCGTGTTCGGGCGACGATAGACCGCCTCGATCCCCATGCGCTTCATCAGCGTCGCGATGTGGCGGCGACCGGCGTATACGCCCTCCCGCCGCAGCAACGATCGCAGCATACGCGCTCCCGCGAAGGGATAATCGAGATGCAGCTCATCGAGCCGACGCATCAAGGCAAGGTCCTCGGCCGAAACTGGCCGAGGTTCATAGTAGACCGTGCTGCGAGCCAGCTTCAGGACCTTCGCCTGGCGCACGATAGAAAGATCATGATCGCGGTCGATCATCGCTTTGCGCTCAGCAGGCCCGCCTTGGTGAGCGCGCCGGACAAAAAATCGTTTTCCAACGCCAGCTCGCCGATCTTGGCATGTAACGCCTTCAAATCGACCGGCGTCTCGGCCGATGTCTTGTCATGCCCAAACACGCCGGCGGCGCCTTCCAGGAGCTGGTTTTTCCAGATCGTGATCTGGTTCGGATGAACATCAAACAGTTGCGCCAGCTCCGCCAGTGTCTTGTCGCCTTTGACCGCAGCCAAAGCAACCTTCGCCTTGAATGCCGGAGAATGCGTCCGGCGGCTCTTCTTCGTCATCTTCGCTCCTGATTCGCAGCAAGAATCCTCGCCGCTGTCAGGCAGAAAATCCACTCAAGCTACTGTCCGAATTTGCGGGGCCAGCTCTGACTTTATGAATCCAAACCGCAGTAAATAGCGGTTGTCGGCAAACCGTTCTCGTTTGAAAAAGGGGATAGCGAAAGGCGAGTTCAGCGGCGCTTCCAGGGCGAGAAACCTTGACAGCGGGATCGGTAAGGTTTGCGTGCCCTGGGCTTTGTGATGGAATCGATCGGCGTCCTCGGCGTTCCAGCCCTGATCGAGCGAAACCTGCTCGCTCACGGAAACCGGTTCAGGGAGACCAGGCGGCGTCAGAGCTTCGATTATCGCGCCAAGCTGGGGGCTGGTCATGACTGCGATCAAAGCAATGACCACGATGATCGCCAGAAGAGCAAGAAAGCGTGGGAGTGTCAGAAGTTTTGTGTAAGAGCGTCTCTGTGAGGGGTTTGCGGGGTCAGCGGACTGACCCCATGGGGTCAGTCCGCTGAGCCTGCAAAGCGCTCGCCGAACGAGGGGATTGAGGAATGTCCCTGATAGTGAGTCTGACGAATCATTTCCGGAGGTGGTCGAGGTTCGGGACCCCCACCATCCTTTGTGGGGGCGCTCATATCGAGTGATTAGGAAGATCGGTCAGCGAGGCCGAGGCATTCCCGCTTCGTATGAAGTTGAGTATCGCGCAGGAAGCAGTCTTCTGATTCAAGCAACCGCAATCGAATATTATGAGCAAGAGGCAAATCAGATTAAGCTGAGTATGGAGGCTCTACTCGAGCTTTTATCGACAGCGGATTGTCCCGACGCACATGAGCATGGATCCAGCCGATCTTTGGTCGACGCTGACGCCCGCGCTCCGACGCCAGATCGTCGAAGACGTCGCCGCAATTTTGGCGGAGATCCCTCATGAAGTCCGAGCTGGTCACACCAAGCCACTTGGCGCGCAAAGCCGTAGTCTACATCCGGCAGTCGACGCCCCATCAGGTCGTAAGCAATCAGGAGAGCCTGCGCCTTCAATACGCGCTTCGCCAGCGCGCCCGCGAACTCGGATGGCGTGAGGCGGCCATCGACGTGATTGATGCCGATCTCGGGTTGAGCGGCGCGTCTATAGCACAGCGTAACGGCTTCAAGGAACTCGTTGGCCGTGTTGGCCTGAGTGAAGTGGGACTCATCCTGTCGATCGACGTGACCCGCTTGGCGCGTAATTGTACCGACTGGTATCCGCTCCTGGATATCTGTGGTCTACGTGGCTGCCTGATCGCCGACCGCGATGGTGTCTATGATCCGGGCACTCCCAACGGACGGTTGCTTCTCGGGCTGAAGGGTTCGATCTCCGAGCTTGAGCTACATACGATCCGCAGCCGGCTGACCGCCGGCCTGCTGGCCAAAGCCGAACGCGGCGAACTTGCGGTTATGCTGCCAATCGGGCTGATGCGGGACCCGAGCGGTGTGGTCGTTAAGGATCCCGACATGGCCGTGCAAGGGCGGCGAGCTATGGCTGATTTTGGGTGACGCGGCCTGATCAGGCGGCGTGGCTTTCAGTGTTCGGAATGACTTCGATTCCGTCGATGAACTTTACACCGGCGATGACTTTCGGCAACTGGTTCGTGCTCTTCAATCGCCGCCAGGTCTTCGATGCGGCGTCGATGAGCTTGAACACCATCAGCTTCGCAGTTTGTTGCGACAGCGATCCCTTGGTCCGCACCGTTCGGTGGCGCACCGTGGCGAAGACGCTCTCGATCGGGTTCGAGCTGCGTAGGTGGATCCAGTGCTCAGCAGGGAAGTCGAAGAAGGCGAGCAGCGCATGGCGATCCTTGATCAGGCACTCCACCGCACGTCCGTATTTGACGTGGTATTTCTCGACGAAGACGTCGATCGCGGTTTCAGCTTCGGCCCGGTGTGGGGCCAGATAGATGTTCCGCAGGTCGTTCTTCATGGGGCCCTGCACGGATTTGGCGACCTTGTCGAGTACGTTGCTCACTTTATGGCACCAGCATCGTTGGTGCCGCGTGCCGGGAAAGGCCTCGTCCAGTGCCTTCCAGAAGCCGAGGGCGCCGTCGCCGATGGCGAGTTGCGGGGCAATCCGTACCCGCGTTGCCGCAGGTCGATCAGGAGTTCGCGCCAGCTCTGCGCGCTCTCGCGCACGCCGACCTGGAAGCCGATCAGCTCCTTCTTGCCTTCCGGCGTGGTGCCAATCAGCACCAGCATGCATTCGCTGTGATCTTCCATGCGGGCCTGCAGGTACACGCCATCGGCCCAGATGTAGACATAGCGACGCGCCGACAGATCGCGTCTCTGCCAGCGTTCGTACTCGACCTGCCAATCGGCCTTCAGGCCGGCGATCACCGAAGGCGACAGGTTCGGCGCATCCTTGCCGAGCAGCGCCGAGAGCGCCTCCTGGAAGTCGCCGGTCGAGATGCCGCGCAAATAGAGGACCGGGATCAAGGCATCCAGGCTCTTCGTCCGCCGCGCCCATAGCGGCAGGATTGCCGAACTGAAGCGGAGGCGGTCGCCTGGCCCGCTCGCTCCGCGGTCGCGGACCTTGGGACGAGCGACCTCCACCGGACCGATGCCGGTCGCAATCTCGCGCACCGGACCGTGCCCATGTCGGACCAGGCGCGCTCGACCGTCGGGCAGCGTCAGATTGGCCGTGCTGGCCAGAAACGCGCCAACCTCGATCTCGATCGCGCTTCTGGAGCGCGCACTGGGTGCGGAGCTGACCCACCACCTTGGCTATGAGAAGGGCGACCCGGCGGGCCGCGGGTCGGGCAACAGCCGCAACGGCACAAGCAGCAAAGCGCTGTTGACGGACGACGGCGAGATCGAGATCGAGGTGCCGCGCGACCGCGCCGGCACGTTCGAACCGGTGATCGTCGCGAAGGGCCAGACCCGCTTCGACGGCTTCGACGAGAAGATCATCAGTCTCTACGGGCGGGGCATGACGGTACGGGAGATCCAGGGCCATCTGGCCGAGCTCTACGGCACCGAGGTGTCCCCCGATCTGATCAGCAAGGTCACCGACGCGATTCTCGACGAGGTCCGCGAATGGCAGAGCCGGCCGCTGGAAGCGATCTATCCGGTGGTCTTCTTCGACGCGCTCAGGGTCAAGATTCGCGATGAGGGGATGGTCAAGAACAAGGCAGTCTACGTCGTGCTGGGCATCACTGCATCGGGCGAGAAAGACGTGCTCGGGCTTTGGATCGAGCAAACCGAAGGCGCCAAATTCTGGCTCAAGGTCATGAACGATCTGAGGAACCGCGGCGTCGCCGACATCCTGATCGCCGTCGTCGACGGTCTGAAGGGCTTTCCCGAGGCGATCAACAGCGTCTTTCCCAAGGCGATGGTCCAGACCTGCATCGTGCATTTGATCCGCAACAGCCTATCCTTCGTGTCCTGGAAGGATCGCAAGGCGATCCTTCCCTCGATCAAGGCGATCTATCATGCCGAGAATGCCGACGCCGCTCTGCTCAGGCTCGAGGACTTCGAAGCCGAGTGGGGCAAGCGCTATCCCGCGATCGGGGCGGCCTGGCGCCGGGCGTGGGAGCACGTCATTCCGTTCTTCGCCTTCGCGCCGGAGATACGCAAAATGATCTATACCACCAACGCGGTCGAGGCGCTGAACCGTTCGCTGCGCAAGATCATCAAAACACGCGGCAGCTTCCCCAACGACGAGGCGGCGATGAAGCTGCTTTACCTCGCCATCAGAAATGCCGGCATCCATTGGCGACGACCGGTTGCATGGACGGCCGCAATGGGCCAGTTTGCCATCCAGTTCGATCACCCATGTTGATGCCCCTCCTTGTTAGGCTGACAGATTCTTAGATCAAGTTGCGCGATGACGTGGTTTCGAAGGTCTCCGATGGCGTGAAGAACGGATGGTGTATTCGGGAAGAGATAGGCGCCGCTGGGCTGGCGATCAATTAGCAAACGCTTGGTTCGGATCTGAACATAGAGCCAGTTTACTGGAATCTCGAGCCTTCGGGCCAGTTCGGGCGGGCTGAGGTATGAGTCGTCATGCTCCCATCGGCTGCGCTGGGCAGTTACCTTGATGGCGGCGGCACGACGGAGCCGCCCAACGGTGATAGGCAGCACCTTATCGGCGCAACGGGGAGAGCGGTGACCTTCCCGAGTAAGGATTGTGGCGATCTTGTCGTCTGGGACGCCGTCGCGAGCGAGCGTCAGAAGGCGTTCCCGCATCTCTGTGCCTCGCGTCAATCTGGTGACGGAGTTGACGCTCATCTTCACTTCGAGCTCCGTCACGGCGCCTCCCCGCCAGACGATCCTAGCCAGGGCCAAGTCGCGCTCACCGCGGTCGAGAACGACCTTTTCGATGAGACATCGCAACAACGCCTTGCGATGCGCATCCGAGATAGTCTCGTCACCCCATATCTGCGGGAGGCGGCCGGTGAGGCTGATGACCTTGTCGTTGAGCTCCTTGCTTATGGCCACTTGTGTGATGGCTTTGGGCGGCGTCTGTCGGGCAAGCGCCTCTTCGGCGGCGCGCACGTCGTTTAGCGCCGCTTCCCATCGACGCTCGAGTTCCGAGGCGACCAACCGATTATCTGGATCAGCTCGGTTGAACTGCCGTTCGGCGAGCGCCGCCGTGTATCGCTTGCGCTCGAGCTCTCGTTCTGCACTGGAGCGTAGCGCATTGTTCGTCTGCTGCTGCACCCGGCGGGAGCGCGACAAGGCATCGAGTTCGGCCGGCGCTAGTGCGGTTAGGAATGCGTCGCCAACGGCTGCATCGATATGGGCGGCGCGGATGTGTTGGCAGGTTGGCTGACCTTCCTGGGTACGCAGGTGATTGCATACATATTCGCCGCCGCCCTTGTAGCGGACGTACATCTTATGGCCACATCGTGCGCACCAGGCAATGCCGTGGAGCAGGAGCTCGCCATTGCGAGGCGCGCCGCGGGTTTTGATGCGCATGTATTCGGCTCGGTTATCTCTGATGACGGATCGGATTTTTTCATAAATTGGCCAGTCGATATAGGCTGGATATCGATCTTTAACGACGATCCGCCACTCCTCCATCGGCCGCGGAGCCTTTTGTGGCAGGGCCCCCTCCCGCTTCGGCGGCCGGAAGCGGGTTCGTCCATAGACAAAGGCGCCCGCGTATGCGGGGTTCTTCAAGATCGCCGCGACGGCAGCCAGCGTCGCGCGCGTCCAGCACAAATCGCCATATCGATCACGACGCGGCAGTTCCAGGTCACGCTCGTTCAACGCTCGCATGACCTTGGCAACGCTGCGCAGCTGCAGGAATAACTGGAAGACGAGACCGAGCCGCCCTTGAGCTATGGCGGAATCTGGGTGATGACGGTGTGAGGAAGGCGGCGTATCGAGGCGGGTGACGAGCCTGCCAGAACCTCTCGAGGAGAGCGATACGCCATGACCGAGACTACCAATGTTCTTGCTTTCCGTCAGCCGTCCGCGGTTGATGATCCACTGACCGATATCGTTCGTGCCGGCGCGCGGGACCTGCTTGCCAGGGCCTTCTTCAGTCGTCTGAAAAGCCCGTCTTCGCCGGCTAAGTCTTCTGGCTTGAGGCTGCCCCCGGCAAGAAGCTGGTCCAAAATCTCAGGTGAAAAATCCGTAGCCATGTGAGTCTCCTGTCAAAGGTAAACTCACAGAAACCATCTTACACCGAGTTACTGACACCCTCGAAAGCGTCGCCACCAAAGGCGCCGAATTGCGCTGGCAACTGTCGACATGGCTTCCCCGGTGTCAGCGACGAGCTTCAGGAGAGAACCGCGTAAACAGCACTACTACAACTACATGATCTTGTAGGCTACCCCGGCTGTCGACCTCCTTGAGACGCGATCACTATCTTTCTGCGTCACAAGCGGTAACCTAACGTGATCACACAACAAGGACATCTCGGCAGCGTACGGACGAGCTCTTGTTCGAGCCGCCATCCCTCGTCGGATCCAAATGGCTCAGCACGACCGCCTCAAGATCGATGCGGCATCCAAGTCTACTTCTGCGACCCGCAAAGCCCTTGGCAGCGCGGCACTAACGAGAACACCAACGGGTTGCTGCGGCAGTACTTTCCGAAAGGCACAGACCTGAGCATCCACAGCGCCGACGAAATATCGAGCTATGGCTGATTTTGGGTGACGCGGCCTGATCAGGCGGCGTGGCTTTCAGTGTTCGGAATGACTTCGATTCCGTCGATGAACTTTACACCGGCGATGACTTTCGGCAACTGGTTCGTGCTCTTCAATCGCCGCCAGGTCTTCGATGCGGCGTCGATGAGCTTGAACACCATCAGCTTCGCAGTTTGTTGCGACAGCGATCCCTTGGTCCGCACCGTTCGGTGGCGCACCGTGGCGAAGACGCTCTCGATCGGGTTCGAGCTGCGTAGGTGGATCCAGTGCTCAGCAGGGAAGTCGAAGAAGGCGAGCAGCGCATGGCGATCCTTGATCAGGCACTCCACCGCACGTCCGTATTTGACGTGGTATTTCTCGACGAAGACGTCGATCGCGGTTTCAGCTTCGGCCCGGTGTGGGGCCAGATAGATGTTCCGCAGGTCGTTCTTCATGGGGCCCTGCACGGATTTGGCGACCTTGTCGAGTACGTTGCTCACTTTATGGCACCAGCATCGTTGGTGCCGCGTGCCGGGAAAGGCCTCGTCCAGTGCCTTCCAGAAGCCGAGGGCGCCGTCGCCGATGGCGAGTTGCGGGGCAATCCGTAACCCGCGTTGCCGCAGGTCGATCAGGAGTTCGCGCCAGCTCTGCGCGCTCTCGCGCACGCCGACCTGGAAGCCGATCAGCTCCTTCTTGCCTTCCGGCGTGGTGCCAATCAGCACCAGCATGCATTCGCTGTGATCTTCCATGCGGGCCTGCAGGTACACGCCATCGGCCCAGATGTAGACATAGCGACGCGCCGACAGATCGCGTCTCTGCCAGCGTTCGTACTCGACCTGCCAATCGGCCTTCAGGCCGGCGATCACCGAAGGCGACAGGTTCGGCGCATCCTTGCCGAGCAGCGCCGAGAGCGCCTCCTGGAAGTCGCCGGTCGAGATGCCGCGCAAATAGAGGACCGGGATCAAGGCATCCAGGCTCTTCGTCCGCCGCGCCCATAGCGGCAGGATTGCCGAACTGAAGCGGAGGCGGTCGCCTGGCCCGCTCGCTCCGCGGTCGCGGACCTTGGGACGAGCGACCTCCACCGGACCGATGCCGGTCGCAATCTCGCGCACCGGACCGTGCCCATGTCGGACCAGGCGCGCTCGACCGTCGGGCAGCGTCAGATTGGCCGTGCTGGCCAGAAACGCGCCAACCTCGATCTCGATCGCCCTGGCAAGCAGGTCCCGCGCGCCGGCACGAACGATATCGGTCAGTGGATCATCAACCGCGGACGGCTGACGGAAAGCAAGAACATTGGTAGTCTCGGTCATGGCGTATCGCTCTCCTCGAGAGGTTCTGGCAGGCTCGTCACCCGCCTCGATACGCCGCCTTCCTCACACCGTCATCACCCAGATTCCGCCATAGCTCCGAAATATCCGCTGTAGCAGCGGCCCTCAACGCCCGACCGAGAAAGACACTGGGCTGGAAAACGCCGGCAGAAGCGCTTGACGAATTACTGTCATGAGTGAAAACAATAACAATTGGTGTTGCGACGACCGTTTGAATCCGCCCTGACTACCCTGGTCGGAGTGGTGCAACAGTGCGTCGGGCTTGCCGCGTCGCCAGACGGCCATCAGCAGGGCATCGGTCACCAACTAAGCTGTCATGGCGGCGCTCATCGACCAACCCACCACCCGGCGTGAGAACAGGTCGATCACTGCTGCGACGTAGAGCCAGCCCTCGGCCGTCCAGAGATACGTAAAGTCGGCGATCCACTTCTGGTTCGGCCGCTCGGCAATGAAGTCCTTCAAGCGCCGGCGTCGCGGTCGCGCCCGCAAGCCTTGCAGGCGCATCAGCCGTTCGATTTGGTGGAGGCCACAGTCCGCCCCATCGGCAAGCAGATCACGCCAAACCCGGCGCGCACCATAGGTGCGGTCGCTCGCCATGAAGCTTGCCTTCACCTTGCCGCCGAGCTCTTCGTCGCTGCGGGATCTGGCACTGGGCGAGCGATTCAGCCAGGCATGGAAGCCCGACCGCGACACCCCCAGCGCATCGCATAGCCATGCCACCGGCCAGATCGCCCGGTGCTTCGCGATGAAGACGAACTTCATGTCGCTTCCTTCGCGAAGAAGGCTGCGGCCTTTTTTAGGATATCCCGCTCGGCCTTTAACTTGGCGAGCTCACGGCGCAACCGCGCGATCTCATGTTGCTCCGGCTTCATCTGCCCGTGGCCGGGAAAGGCCTGCACCGGATCGGAGCCGAACTCTTTCACCCATTTGCGCAGAACGTTCTCATGGACATCCAGGTCGCGCCCGGCCTGCGCCACCGACACCCCACGCTCCCTAACCAGTTTGACCGCCTCGATCTTGAACTCGCGACTGAACTTCCGTCTCTTCATCGCCCACCTCCGGCTTCATGAAACATTCTAACCTCGGTGTCCATCAAACCGGCAGCAGCTCAATCATCCTCGTTTGGAGGAGCGGTGATCCGCCAAGTCAGTCGGGACGCGTGTTCGTTCACTTTCCGCTTGGACCGGCGCAGTACTGAGAGCTGGCCCCGCAAATTCGGACAGTAGCTTGAGTGGATTTTCTGCCTGACAGCGGCGAGGATTCTTGCTGCGAATCAGGAGCGAAGATGACGAAGAAGAGCCGCCGGACGCATTCTCCGGCATTCAAGGCGAAGGTTGCTTTGGCTGCGGTCAAAGGCGACAAGACACTGGCGGAGCTGGCGCAACTGTTTGATGTTCATCCGAACCAGATCACGATCTGGAAAAACCAGCTCCTGGAAGGCGCCGCCGGCGTGTTTGGGCATGACAAGACATCGGCCGAGACGCCGGTCGATTTGAAGGCGTTACATGCCAAGATCGGCGAGCTGGCGTTGGAAAACGATTTTTTGTCCGGCGCGCTCACCAAGGCGGGCCTGCTGAGCGCAAAGCGATGATCGACCGCGGTCATGATCTTTCTATCGTGCGCCAGGCGAAGGTCCTGAAGCTGGCTCGCAGCACGGTCTACTATGAACCTCGGCCAGTTTCGGCCGAGGACCTTGCCTTGATGCGTCGGCTCGATGAGCTGCATCTCGATTATCCCTTCGCGGGAGCGCGTATGCTGCGATCGTTGCTGCGGCGGGAGGGCGTATACGCCGGTCGCCGCCACATCGCGACGCTGATGAAGCGCATGGGGATCGAGGCGGTCTATCGTCGCCCGAACACGAGCAAGCCGGCTCCGGGTCACAAGATCTACCCGTACCTGTTGCGCGGATTGAAGATCGAGCGGCCCGACCATGCGTGGGCAATGGACATCACCTACATTCCGATGCGGCGTGGCTTCGTCTATCTCGCGGCGGTCGTCGATGTGTTCAGCCGACGGGTCCTGGCCCATCGCGTCTCGATCACAATGGAGGCGGCCTTCTGCGTCGAAGCGGTCCAGGAGGCGTTGGCGAAGCACGGCAGGCCCGAGATTTTCAACACGGATCAGGGCAGCCAGTTCACCAGCCTCGAGTTCACCGATGTGCTGCTGGACGCGAAGATCGCCATCAGCATGGACGGCAAGGGCGCCTGGCGCGACAACGTGTTTGTCGAGCGGCTCTGGCGCACGGTCAAATACGAAGAAGTATATCTCCGCGCCTACGACAGCGTGTCCGAGGCGCGAGCGTCAATTGCCAAGTATCTGGCCTTCTACAATCAGGGACGCCCTCACTCGAGCCTTGACGGGCGCACGCCCGACGAGGCTTACTTCGGCACGCAAGCTATGGTGATGGCCGCATGACCGTCGCCGACGGTTTTGTCGTCGCTCTGGTCGGGCTACGCCCTCCCGACGCAACGACAAAACCGTAAAGCCCCGCGTTCAGCATAACCCGGCAGGAATCCACTTAAATCCAGCGGGGCGCTGTCCAAACAACCGGGGCCAGCTCTCGGCTCTCGGCATCGGAATAGATGTAGCGCGCGAGCCCCGCGCGCCGCCGCTCGGGCGGACGCCAGGTCAGGATGATCGCGTGGCGGCACTCGAAATGTCCCCTCTCCTGCTCGAAGCGGCTGCGGCGTTCGTCGTCGATCGCCCGCGTCACCGGATCGGGGAAGTGGCAGTCCTGCCGCGCCGGATAGTCCGTGGTCGGCACCCGCACCGCCTCGACCTGGATCATCCAGCCGGAGCCAAGGCGCGCCAGGATCGTGTTGATCTGGCGCGAGACCTCGTTGCGTTCGGCGTCGGTCGAGCTCTCGGAGTCCGGCCCGGCAAAATACCAGCCCGCCATCAGCGAGCCGTCCTTCAACAGCACGATTCCGTTCGCAACCAGCCCTGCATACGGCACGAGATCGGCGAAGGACGGGCCGGAGTGACGGAATGGGCGCAGCGCGACCATGAGCGGACCTCAGTAACGACGCCAGGGCGTCGCGGTCGCCCGGTAGTAGGGTCGGTAGGCGATGTGGCGGGCATAGACCCGTCGCATCATCGGGTCGGCTTTTGCCATCATCCGCAGCGCCGCCACGACAACGATCCAGATCGCCGCGCCCAGGATCGCCGCGTACCAGGTGAGCACGACGAAGATCAGGATGACGGCGGCAAGGCCGGTCAGCAGCACGAGCTCGCGATCAGCGCCGAACAGCAGGTTCGGCCGGGACAGCGCGCGGTGAATGCGATTACGCCTTAGATTGGCGCCGACCTCAGTCATGGCCGAGGTCCCCTGCCCCTTCGGCAATGGAGATCGTGCGCGCGACGTCGCCAATTGACGCGCCGCTCGCACCGAACAAGGCGACGATCTGTGTGGCGCCGAGGAGAATGCCCGCGACCAGCACGACATACATGAGGCGTCGCGCGAAGTCATTGAGCTCGCCGCCAAAGATCAGCATGCCGCCGGCAACCGCCACGGCGGCAAGCGCGATGAAGCCAGCCACGGGACCCGTGATGGATTGCTGGATCTGCTGAAGCGGGCTCTCCCAGGGAAGATTGCCGCCGCCGCTGCTCGACGCAAAAACTGGATCCAACATCACGAGTGCGAGCAGCAGGCCGCCGGCACCTACAATCATCATGCGGTTATGCGACATGGCGCTCCTCCTTCGGGGCATAGGACTGGGTCTGGTATTGGCCCGCTGAGAAGCTCTCGACATGGAGCACGTCGCGGACCTGGCGACCGCGATCCGTTCGTTCGATCGAGACGATCAGATCAACGGCCTCGCCGATGACTTCGCGCATGGGCTGGTGGCTGGCTTCGGCCGTGAGTTGCTCCAGACGGCGCAGCGCTGAAGCGGCGCTATTGGCGTGAATGGTGGTGATGCCACCGGGATGGCCGGTATTCCACGCCTTGAGCAGCGTGAGCGCGGCGCCGTCGCGCACCTCTCCGACAATGATGCGATCGGGCCGCAGCCGCATCGTGCTCTTGAGCAGGCGCGCCATGTCGACCGTGTCGCTCGTGTGAAGCGAGACGGCGTTTTCGGCCGCGCACTGGATCTCGGCCGTGTCTTCGAGAATGACCAGGCGGTGCTCCGGCGCGTGCGCGACGATCGCTGCAATCACGGCATTGGCGAGCGTGGTCTTACCCGAGCCCGTGCCGCCCGACACCACGATATTCAAGCGCGATGCGATGGCGTTGCGGATGACCGCGAGGTGGTCGGCCATCATCACGCCCTGTGTCACGTAATCCTCGAGATCGAACAAACGCGAAGCCCGCTTTCGGATTGTGAATGTGGGGGCGCCGACGACGGGCGGCAGCAAACCTTCGAAGCGATGACCGCCGATCGGCAGTTCCCCCGAAATGATCGGGCGCTCATCGTCGGCTTCGGATTGCAGCGCGTGGGCGACGCTGCCGATGATGATCTCGGCGGTCGCCCCCAGCATGGTTCCGGCAGCTGTCATCCCTTGGCCTAGTCGTTCAATGAACAACCGGCCATCCGGATTGAGCATCACCTCGACGACCGCCGGATCATCGAGCGCGGCACAGATCTGGTCGCCCAGGGCATCCTGAAGTTTACGGACAAGTCGCGGATGAGAACGAAGTTCGGCCATATCGCTCGCCATCGCTCACGCAGCGACGCGCTGAAGGCGCCGCACGTCGGATCGATAGCCAGGCGGGCACATGCGTTCGAAGCTTGTCTGGTCGGCCGGGAGGATGCCGGCGACGCTCATGGTCTCGCCGATGAGCTTTATGCCGCCAGGGCGCGTCATCGGCCAGCCCGCCCGGTGCAGGATGCGCTCAAGGCGCACGTCCGTTGCCGTGGCGATCTCATCGAACCCCTCCCCTCCCCTCGCCTCGCGTGTCGACGCAAAAGCGCGAACTCTCGACCATGTTCGATTTGCCATGTAGCCGGCCGCCCGGGAGCAGTTGCGGGAAGGTATGCGACAGCATGGTTGGGCCCGTGGTCGGAAGCAGGCGGGCACAGCCTGCGACGCCGCCGAGGTCTGTCAGGGCCAGGATGTAGGTCGGGTCGAGCGCGTCGTATTCGTCGCGCTCGCGGCCGTACTCGACCTTTACCCGCCAACCGAGCCGGCCGGCGAACACCCGGGCGCGCAGCTTGTGCATCTCATCGAACAGAGCCCCCAATCCGCCGTGCTCGTTGGCACCAATCGCATTTGCCCGCATTCGTCGAATCCTCCGTCGCGTTCGCGTGAACAGAGGCAAGTCAGCATGGCGCGGCAGCTCGTACGCTCTGTTGAATTAACGGGGCCCCGGCGAGCTCCGATTCGCGTGAGCCGCGTCGCAGGCGTCGTGTCTGCGTCTGTCAGTGATCGAAATCCGGCGGCCAAGGGTAGGCTCGGACTGTAAGATTAACGGGGGACGAAGCGTCACCGTGGCGTTTTCGACGCGCAAGATAAGTCTACGATAAGATTGAGCAAATTCCTACGAATCAGCGGCTCGATAAGCACGATGCGAAGGTGCCGTTAAGTATCTGTTAACCTTAAAGGACTGGACGAAAGCCGAGAATCGTGACCTAGCTTTAGCGGGCAAAGGGCGACAAACCGCCTACTGGCCGACAACGAAGGAATGAATCGGCATGACTGCGCAGGCCCAGACCAGGATCCAAATTGAAGATCCCGCCGACAAGATTATCCGGCACGCGGGAATGCTTTCTGAGCATCTGCAGGCCAGGCGCCAGCAGATGTATCCTCCGGACGCTCAGAAAAGCCTACGGTATTTCATGACCCATGAGGTCTCAAAGCTGACCTCAATTCCAGAATCGACTCTCAAGTTGATGTCAAACGAAGGCAAGGGTCCCCTCCCTGCCCGTCTGGAGAACAATCATCGCGCATACACGCTTGCCCAGATCAATGAGCTTCGGGAACTGTTCGCTGCGCAGCGTCCGGCAGATGCTTTGAGGTTCAAGCCTCATCGTCGGTCGGGCGAGCATCTGCAGGTTTTGGCGGTCGCGAATTTCAAGGGCGGCAGCGCGAAAACGACAACCTGCGCGCACCTTGCCCACTACTTGGCCCTCCAAGGCTATCGTGTCCTGGCGATCGACCTCGATCCCCAAGCGTCGTTGTCGGCCATGTTCGGCGCCCAGCCGGAAATTGATGTCCAACACAACGAGACGATCTATGCGGCCCTGCGCTACGACGATGAGCGTCGCTCTATCGCAGACATCATCCGGCCGACCTATTTCACTGGCATCGACCTCATTCCCGGAAACATCGAGGTCATGGAGTACGAGCACGAGACGCCGCGCTACTTGTCGAAAGGACAGGCGGACGCTGAGAGCATCTTTTTCGAGCGGTTGCGTCTCGCATTGACGGACGTAGAAGACGCTTACGATGTGGTCATTCTGGACACGCCGCCTTCGCTCGGTTTCTTGACGCTGGGCGCCATCTATGCGGCAACCGGGCTTCTCGTGACAGTCCACCCTGCGATGCTCGACGTTATGTCGATGAGCCAGTTCTTGCTGATGATGGGTGATCTCATATCGGTCATCCGCGATGCCGGCGCAACGATGAAGCAGGACTTCCTTCGCTACGTCGTCACGCGGCACGACCCGTTTGACCAGTCTCAGGTCCGGGTCGTGACCATGCTCCGACACTTGTTCACTGAAGACGTGCTGACGGCGACCGCCATCGCGAGCGCGGCCATCGAGACCGCTGGTCTGGCGAAGCGCACGCTCTATGAGCTGGAGCCGGGCAACATCTCGGCCGCGACTACGAAGCGAGCGCGGGAATCCATTGACGCGGTCAACGACCAAGTTCTTGCGCTGGTCCTTCAAGCTTGGGGGCGCGCATGACCAACAAGCGTCCTTCAGGTCGATCGATCCTCGCCAACTTCGGTTCGTTCGCGAAGCCCGAAACGTCGCCTGACAGCTCCTCCCCGCCCGTAGGCGCGGATGCGCCGAACCAAATCCCAGCCCGTGTCGGAGCCGGGGTGATCGGAGCCACGCAGCGTTCGTTGGCAGAACTGCGAGGCGAGCGTGACCGTCTCCAGGCGCTGGTCGACGCCGGCGGCGGCTCGGAGCTCGATCCCTCCTCTATCGATCCATCGCCTTTCCCGGATCGTCTGCCCGACGACAGTCAGGTCGATTTCGAGGCACTCAAGAAGCTCATTGCTGATGAAGGCCAGAAGGTGCCGATCCAGGTCCGTCGTCATCCGACCGTCAGTGGGCGGTACCAGGTCGTCTACGGGCATCGGCGTTGGCGTGCGGCTTTGGATCTCGGCATCAAGGTCAAAGCCACAGTTGTCGCGCTGTCGGACAGCGAGCTTGTCGTCGCGCAGGGTATCGAGAACGCGGCGCGTCAAGATCTGAGCTGGATCGAGCGCGCGCTATTCGCGTGGCGTATGGATCAGGCCGGCATCAAAGCTCGCGACATCCGAGCCGCTCTTTCGGTCGATGATCCAGAGCTTGCTCGCCTCAGAGCGGTCTGCCGGGCTGTGCCCGTCGAGGTGATCGAGGCGATTGGCCGGGCGCCGAAGGCCGGGCGGCCCCGTTGGGTCACGTTGGCGGCCGCCATCGGAGAAGATTCGGCGGCGCTGGATCGGGTGCGAAAAACCTTGTCAGGTGACAAGGTTTCGGAACTGACCTCCGACGATCGATTCAAGCTCGTCTTTGCCGCTGTAAAGCAGCCGTCAGCGCGCTCGCAAAGCGAGCTCGAGCTTCGGAGCTCTGCCGGGAAAGTCTTGGGGAAGGCGACCTTCGCAAAGGGGGACATCAAATTCACGGTCGCTGAGGAGCACGCGACCGGGTTTGGTGCCTTCCTGGAGGAAGAGCTGCCGGGACTGGTGGAAAGGTTTTTTGCCCGGGAGGGCAGTGAGTGATTTCGTCGTCCGGTCCAAACCTTGTCATCTGACAAGGTTTGGTTGGGCGGCGGGAAGGGCGGAGGTCTCGGCCGAAGCCGGAAGATGGCGCAACAAACACAGAGGTAGCATGCGGTAAAAAGAAAGGCCCCCGAAACAGTGTCCCGGAAGCCCTTCTCTCGTATGTTTGGCGACAACGAGAATCTCACTTCCGCGAATCACAGTCAAGAGCCTCTTCTCGAGGCATTGGACACCGTTTTGGTGAGCGCTTTCGCTTTGCCTAAAGGCTGAAAGACAAAACCATGACGCACCCCCTATCAACGACGCCCTTTGGGCGGCGGCCGATGACGCTTGGCATGATTTCAAGCCAGCTGGCCGCGAAGGCAAAGCCAGCGACGGCCATTGTTCACAAATGGCACGTCTTTCAGCACATCAAGGAGGCGCGCCAGGTTCTCGGCGCCACCGACCGTGCGCTGACAATCCTGCACGCGCTGTTGTCATTCCATCCCGAGACTGCGCTGGAGCCCGACGGCGAGCTGATCGTCTGGCCCTCGAATGAGCAGCTGATGGCGCGGGCCAACGGGATGCCGCCGACGACGCTGCGCCGGCATCTCGCCGTCCTGGTCGACTGCGGCCTGATCATTCGCAGGGATAGCCCCAACGGCAAACGCTACGCACGCAAGGGGCACGGCGGAGAGATCGAGCAAGCTTACGGCTTTGACTTGGCTCCGATTGTGGCCCGCGCCGAGGAGTACAAGACGCTCGCCAGCGCCGTGCAGGCCGAGAAGAAGGCCTTCCGCGTTGCCAAGGAGCGGCTCACCATCCTGCGTCGGGACATCGTGAAGATGATCGAAGCCGGGCTTGACGAGGGCGTCCCGGGAAATTGGAAGCGGTTTCAGCAGGTCTACCAGGAGATCGCAGGGCGGATTCCGCGGACTGCCCCTCGGCAACTTTTGGAAAGCCTCGGCGGCGAGATGGAAAAGCTCTGGCGTGAGGTCCGTGAGCTGCTGGAAATGTTCGCGAAAACACAGAATCCGGACGGCAATGAGTCCCATTCTGGTTGCCACATACAGAATTCAAACGCAGATCTTTCACCTGAATCTGAAGGAGGCCTCCCGAAGAACGATGAAGCGGGCGGCAACGCCGTGGCTAACCACAACCTGCGGAGCTTGCCGAAGCGTGAGCTCCCCTTAGGAATTGTGCTGGATGCCTGCCCCAACATGCTTTGGCTGAGCAAGGGCAGCGAAATCCGGCACTGGAAGGATTTGATGGCTGCGGCGGAGCTTGCCCGGCCGATGCTGGGGATCAGCCCCAGCGCCTGGTGTGAGGCTAGGGAGGTGCTGGGTGACCAACAGGCTGCGATTACGCTGGCCGCGATCTACCAGAAAGCGGACCAGATCAACAGCGCCGGCGGCTATCTGCGAAGCCTGACCGACCGGGCCAAGGGCGGGAAATTCTCCGTCTGGCCGATGATCATGGCCTTGCTGCGCGCCAAGCTGGATGGGTCGAAGCCAACCCCGCCGCCCGCGGGCGATTCCGCCGGGTTCGAGCCGGGCAAACCCGCGCAAACTGGCGCCTACCAAGCCAGCGCCGAATTACGCGCCTCAATTGCCAAGAGGCCGAAATGACCCGAAACGGCGCCAGGAAGGACTCCGTCGTCGGAGACGACTCGGCTACGGTTTTCGGGCAGAGATCGGGGAGGGTGATTTGACCAGAGACACGACATCAGTCGGCGGCGCAATCGCATCCGCCCTCGAACGGGCCGAGGAGCTGCGTAGCCTCAGCGACCGCCCGGCGCGGTTGCGGATCATGACGATCTCTGGCGCTGATTGCTCGGGTCTCACGATTAACGCCCGGATAGCGGCGCGGTCCCCAGCGGAGCATCGGGCTCAGGAAGGCCTCGGGACACGGTGTATCCCATGGGACGAGCTCGACGTGCGCGCCGGGGAGATCATTGGCCTGGTGGATGAGGTGGTGGGCGAAGTGACGCTTGCCGTGCGAAACACCCCGCCTGTGCCGCGGCCGAGCCGCTCCGAGGATGATCTTGAGCTTGCCGTGTTCGACGATCTGATCGGCGAGATCGGACAGACGATCACCCAGTCTGTCTTTCCGTGCTGGAGAAGCATCCGGCTAAGCAGGTCTCACGCGAGCTGGGCAGCGAAGCTGCGATGATAGCCGCACTGAAATTCGCGGCACTCGCGGCCTATACCGGCCACGTGGAATTGAATGATGCCCAGGACGAGCTCCGAATGGCGATGGGCGAGGTGATGAACAAGGTGCGCGCTTCACCTGAGTTGGCGCGTCGACCAAGCCTGAATTCGTAAGCGGAGAGGGGCGCGGCGTCAGAGACCGGCGGCCTTGGTGAGATTGACCCGGAAGCGGTCGCGACGCCGCTGATAGCGCCGGGTCTGCTCCGCGCTGGCGTGGCCGAGCTGTTTCTGGACATAACGCTCGTCGACTTCGGCCGAGGAGGCGAGGCCGGCGCGCAGCGAATGTCCGGCGAATTTCTCGACCCCCCCGTGGGTCGGTCAAAATCCCCCGGGTATGGTCACTTGAAACTCCCCCACCTGATGATCGCCGTCAGCGCCGCTGAACAGCAGTAGCCGGTCAGGCAGGACGTTTATGTTCGACCCCTTTAGCCAGCAAGGGGCCGGGGAGTTGAACGTCTTGAAGCGACATCTGCAAAGCACCGTACTTACATTACTTGATCGCAACACCAGCCAGCGCGAGATTCACCGGCTGACGGGTGTCGATCGCAAGACGATCCGGCGTTATCAGGCGCTGCGGGCCGGTGCGGAGGCAAATTCCCCCGGGGAAGTGACCACCGGCTCGGTGAGCGCGGACGGCCAAATTCCTCCACCCCGACCACCGGCTTTTGGGACATCGGAAGCGACGGTCACCAGCAGCCTGGCCCGTTCGGCTTGCGAAGCGCATCGGACGTGGATCGAAGAACAGGTCCGGCTGAAGCGGAACGCGCAGGCGATTTACCAGGACCTGGTTGATCAATTTGGCTTTCCGTCCAGCTACCAGAGTGTCAAGCGGTTTGTGCGCCGGTTGCGGCACGCTGATCCTGAGCAGTTTGATCGTCTTGAGTTCCTCCCCGGCGAGGAAGCTCAGGTCGACTATGGCGAGGGCGCGCCGACGGTTGATCCGAAGAGCGGGCGGTACCGTCGTCCCCGCCTGTTCGTGATGACGCTACGCTACTCGCGGCGCAGCTTCCGGCGGGTAGTCTGGAAGTCCAGCCAACAAGTCTGGGCGCAGCTCCACGAAGAGGCGTTCCGGTATTTTGGCGGGGTCCCCAGCTATGTCGTGCTCGACAACCTGAAGGAAGGCGTCCTCAAGCCGGATTTGTACGAGCCCCAGCTCAACCCGATTTACAGCGCGATGCTGGCTCATTACGCCGTGGTCGCCGATCCCGCGCGCGTGGCCGATCCAAATCGGAAAGGATGCGTCGAGAATGCGATTCAACATACCCAGGGCACTGCGCTGGCCGGACGGCGCTTCGAGACGCTGGAGGCGCAAAACGAGTTCTTGAGGCACTGGGAGGAGAACTGGGCTTCCAAACGCATCCACGGCAGCACGCGCCGTCAGGTCGAGGCGATGTTCCAGGAAGAGAAGCCGCACCTGCGGCCGCTGCCTGTCGCTCCCTTCCGCATCTTCACCGAAGTCGTCCGGACTGTCTGCGACGACACCACCGTACGCGTCGACAACAGCTATTACGCCGCGCGGCCCGCGCCGATCGGCAGCCAGGTCGTCGTGCGCATCTACACCACCACGATCGAGATCCGTGATCGCCACACCCGTGCGCTGCTGCGTGTTCATTCCCGGATGGCGCACCCCGGTTCTGTCGTCCTGCCGACCAGCGAACGGCCGTTCAACCCGTCGCGGCAAACCGCCGTGCTGCTGGCGAGCGCCGAGCGCATCGGACCGCAGACCAGGGCCTTGTGCCAGCAGGTGTTCGACACCGAAGGGCGCCCCGGACAGCGCGCGATGTGGGGCATTGTCGGGCTGGGCCGGAAGTATCCGGCGCGGCTGGTCGAGCAGGCCTGCGCGCACGCCATCGACAACCGCATCTACCGCTACAAGCACGTGCGTGCGACCGTCGAGCGGTTGTTCGAACAGGCGATCGAGCAGGTTGGAGTGACGCCACAGCCGGCATCGCCGCTCACCCAGGATCATCCGCTGATCCGTACCCCCGCGGAATACGGCGACCTCTTCAGCCGCGCTGTGCGGCGCGACGCCGACGACAATGGTCGGCAGGCCGAGGCTCACGACGATCACGCCACGGCAATCCGCGCTCGTGTCGCCTGCGCAACCCCGGCCAACTCCGGCGCCACGAGCGCTCCCGCTGCACCTTCTCACCTTAAACTGGAGACCTAGCCACATGATGACCATGCCGGAAATTGAGCGTTGCCTACGACAGCTGCGCCTGTCGGGTGTCCGCGACACGCTGCAGACGCGCGTGCTCCAGGCGCAGGGCGCCAACCAGCCCTTCCTCGAGACCTTCTCCCTTATCCTGCAGGATGAACTGGACCGTCGTCAGTCCCGTCTTATCGAGCGGCGATACCAGCAATCCGGGCTCGACGAAAAGCTGACGCTCGCCGAGTTCGACTGGTCCTTCAATCCCAAACTGCCACGTCAGACCTGCTTCCAGCTCCACACCCTGGCGTTCATTGCCGCTGGCGAGAACGCTCTGCTTGTTGGCAAACCTGGCACCGGGAAGTCGCACATCGCCAAGGCGATTGCCTATCAGGCGATCCTGCAAAGCCACAAGGTCCAGTATCTTGAGACCGACGACTTCTTCCACCGCTACGCCCTGAACTCTCCGGCACAACGCGAGGTCCGGCTGCGAACCATCATCGACTGCGATCTCCTCGTGCTGGACGATCTATTCCTCGCACGCGCCATCCCCGACGACGCCGGCACTTTGCTGCAGACCCTGATCCATCAGCGTTACAAACTGCGCCGCAGCGTCATCGTCACCTCCAATCGCGTCGTGCAGGATTGGGGGGCATACCTTGGGGACAACACTATGAGCACGACGATCCTCGATCGCCTTATGCATCATTGCCATCTGCTTGAGTTCGACGGACGCAGCTATCGGCTCAAAGAAGCCGCTGAAGCTCTTGCCCGGGAAACAAACTCAAACTAACAGTCCCTTGTCCTGCCTCGCGGGTGGAGGAATTTGACTGACCACACCCGGAGGAATTTGAAGTGACCCGCGGGGACCCGTTCGCCTTCGGTCAGATCTGCTCGCACCCCGGCGGCTAGCGCGGCGCGTTTGACCAGCCGGGCGACCTGTTGATCGTTCAGGCGATCCGGACCGACGTCTTTGCCCTGGCCGGTCACCCGGCGGAAAATCGGTCCATGGCCGATCCGCGCGAGCTTCAGCCAGATCTGCAAGGCAACGAGTGGGCAGGTCGCGTCGGACGAGCCCCGGCCGATCTCGATCTCGCGCCAGCCGGTTTTGCCGCGCAGGGTGACGATCATGCCCTTGTCGAGGAGCTCGACCCAGCCTTGGCCGTCCTCGGTGTCATCGCGATGGACGTCGAGCCCGACGATCTCGGAGCGGCGCAGGCCACCCGCAAAGCCGAGCAGCAGCATCGCGCGGTCTCGGAGGCCGCGCAGGGTGCTGCGATTGAGCGTCTCGAGCATGGCGATGACATCCTCCGGCAGCACCGCTTCCTTCTGCCGGGGCGGGGCGCCATGGGTGTTGCGGATGCCGGCGAGGACGGTCGCGATATGCCGATCGGTGCGATCGAGAGGCATTCCGCGCTGCGCATAGTTCCAGGTCAGGGCCGAGAGCCGGCGCTCGATCGTCGCGACCGAATTCGCCTGGCGATCGGCCGTTGCGGCGCCTGAGGCGCAGGCGGTGATGTAAAGCCCGACCGTCTGCGGGGAGGGCGGAAGCACCTCGAGGCCCTGGCGCCGGCACCATCCGGAAAAGTGCTTCCAGTCGGAGGTGTAGGCCCGGCGCGTGTTGGCCGAGCTCGCCGCCTCGACATAGTCGCGGGCACGATCGGCGAGCCGTTCCAGGTGAGCGGGCAGGGTAGGGGAGGGGGCTTCGCCCGTCTCTTGCACGGCCTCCGACGTGACGGGAAGGCTTTCGCTGCCAGGAGAGATAATGTTCATGGTCAGGCCGCCTTGATGTCGGTCTGCGAGAAATCGCTGCCCTTGAACAGCAGAGGTTCTCCGGTGAGGGCGGCGAGAGCGTAAGAAAAGCAATCGCCAAAGTTCAGTTTGGCGGGATGCCGGCCTTTCCCATACCGCCGCCACGCCCGCCGTGCCTGATCCGCATGCCCGGCCGTGACCGGAACAATCTCGACACCAACCTTGTGTAGCCAGAGATCAAGCTCGGCGCCGCCGCCGTCGCCCAACTTTGACTCGATCCCTATTCCGGTTTCCAACACCGTCGCCGCCGAAATCAACCGGACAGGATCGGCCGCAATGCGATGCTCGAATTCGCTGGCTTCCGGTTCATTCAAAAAAATCGCCAGAATGGCGGATGAGTCGATCACCATCAGACCGGCAAGCCGTTTTCGTCGTACCCGAGGATGTCATCCATGCTGCGTGGATCGAGGACCGGGAGGGCAGCGAGGCGGCGCCGAATGGCTTCCATATCCTCAATCAGCGCGGCCTTGGTCGCGTCGGCCCCGATCCGTCGCAACCTATCCTCGATCGCCCGTCGGGTCGCGACGGTGATGGTTTCCCCTGTCCGCTCGGCTAGCGTGCGCGCGAGTTTTTCGGTTTCGGGATCCTTGATGCTCAGCGCCATCTTGGCGTTCCTTGGTTCCTGTTTGTCAATATTCTACCTATATAGGACGGCGATGCGATTGCCCAGCACCTTTGGACAGGCTTCGCCACATCCGGTTGCTGGACTGCGGCTCATGTCGACGCCTCCCAGGGATTGATCACCGTTGCGCCCGTATCGTCGAAATCCCCCACATTGCGGGTGACGAGGATGAGGTCGTGGACGATCGCGGTTGCGGCGATCAGCCCGTCGATATCGCCACACGGCCGGATCGCGGCGATGCGACCCCACTCGACGGAGATCTGGTCGGTCACCGCCAGGATGCGGTTGGCGTGGCCGTGGCGCAACTTGCGCAACCATTCGGCAAGGTGGCCGGCCACCTTCGGGTCCGACTTCTGCTTCAGCGCGATGCCGCGCATGATCTCGCCGAGGGTGAGGGTGCTCAGGTAGACGCTGGCCGGATCCACCGAGCGCAGCCAGCCGGTTGCCTGCGGAGAGCCGCGCCGCGCCTCGGAAACAACATTGGTATCAACGAGATACATCAGAAGGCCACGTCACGGCTGGGGGTCTTGGCGCGCCGCGTGACCGCCTCGGCCAGGTCGTCATCCCAGCTTGGCCCGGCCAGCAAGTCGTCGACCAGGGTCGGCCGGCCGGACCGTAATGCATCGTAATCGGCGGCCGACAGCACCACCGCGGCGCGCATCCCGCGCAGGGTGACGACCTGCGGGCCTTCCAGGCGGGCCTTCTGCACCACCTTGGAAAACTGGTTCTTGGCGTCCTGCAGCGGCCATTCCATTTTGTGCGTTCCTAGCTAGACAGGCTAGCTGTGTTCTAAATGGCGTCCTCGTCGCGGTCAAGGATGGGCCGCCTCGGGTGCCGACGCCTCGACCGCGGAAAGATTCACGTCGGCCGCCGGCTCTCAGGCGGCGCGGGGGCTTCCGAAGCGCGATTTGCCGGGATCTCGGCGTTGAAAAACGGGCGTGCCCTCTATAATGAAGAAAACGACCGATAATGCAACATTATCGGTCGTTGTTATCCGCCGACAGGCACGGCGGTTTTATCGAAATAAATGGTCACAAGCGCCGTCATTTGTTACCCTTAGCCATGCTCTCTCGCGCGCGAATCATCCCCGAGCCCCCGCCGACCGTCCCGCCTGTGCCTAGCTGGGCGCGGCAGGGCTCGTCCGCCCAACCGGTTGACGATGCGATGTTTTTTGCCGGCGGCGCGCTTGCTGCGGTCCACCCGATCGCCCGCAGCGAGCATCCCCTCGGTCAGCTCTGGCGCCAACGCCTGGCGCTCGCCAACGCCGCCGTCCTCGCTCGCCAGGGTGGCCGCACCGAGGACGAAGCGGCGTTGCGTGACGCCTGGTATCTGCGCCGCGAGACCGACGACCCGGGGCCGGGCGGATGCATCCTCAAGGCCTGGCGGTATCTCGGCGAGCAGGCCGCCATGGCGCCGACGGACTGGATGCTTACCTTGTCCTCGCTGTTCGAGCTGCGCTTCAATGAAGCGCTTGAGGACGTCGTCACCGCCGCGGCGAAATTGGCGGCAGGACAGAGAAGCGCCGTCGCGGCCGCTGCCGAGATCGCGGCGATAAGCCTGCGCGTCGTCCCCGACAGCGAACCGCTCGCCTTGTGGCTCGCAGACATTGTGCTCGCCCATCGCTTGAAATGGCCGATGGCGGTGCCGCTGCTCGCCGGCCAGCTGCGCCGCGCCGAGCTGCGCGCGGCCGGCAAGGCCGGCGGCCCCGACGAGACCTGGGCGAGGACTTGCGCGCTGGCCTATGCGCGCGCCGCTGCTGCTGCCGTCGATCTCTACGCCGACCTCGTGCGGCGCGCCCATCGGCTACTTGCCTCCGCGCCGAAGTTGCGGGCCAAGGATGCCGACATGATGGTGGCGATCCTGCTGATGGAGGACGCCCAGGCGGCCGGCGCCGGCAGGACCGCGAGTGACCGCAGCACACGGCGGCTATTCGAGCGGCTGGTCTCGCTCGGCGCGGTGCGCGAGCTGACCGGCCGCCCCACCTTCCGACTGTATGGGCTCTGACATTTTGGGAGGGTGATTTGGGGCGGCGCGCGCGGCCAAAAGAGGATCTCGACATCGAGCTGGCCGAGCTGCCGCCGGAGCTGCGCTGGCGCGAATGGATGGGCCGCGTCGAGGCGGTGATCTTCGCCTCGCCCGCGCCGGTGACGCGCGAGGTTCTGGCGCGCGTCGTCGGCCGCGACTGCAGCATTGACCTTCTGATCGACGACATCCGTGATGAGCTGCGCGGCCGGCCCTACGAGCTCGTTGCCGTCGCTGGCGGCTGGCAGCACCGCACCCGGAAAAACTTCGCCGAAACGATCCGGGCTGCGATCGGCGCTCCCGGCGACGGCAAGGCGTTGTCGCAGACCGAAGCGCTGATCCTTGCTTGCATCGCCTACTACCAGCCGATCAATCGCACCGAATTGTCATCCTTCTTCGGCAAAGAGGTCAGCCGCGATACCATCGCCCGTCTGCGCGGACTGGAGTTCATCGCTGCCGGGCCGCGTAGCCCCCAGCCCGGCGCGCCCTACACCTATGTGACGACGAAGGCGTTCCTGTCGCACTTCGGCCTGGAGACGCTGCGCGATCTTCCGGACATGGAGATGCTCGAGGAGGCTGGCCTGCTCAGCAAGGACAAAATGCTGGCGGGGGAGTTTCCTGTGCTGGCGTCGGACGAGGCCGACCAACTCGAGGCGGACCGAGACGAAGACGATCATGTGACTTGAATCGCTGCCGAGGAGTTTTCGACAATGCATTGACCGACGAGCAGTCGCCTCGTTTTCTGTGATCTCCTTGCGCTTCATGCGCAGCAACTACGCGAGCCGGCGCTGCTTACATGCATTGACGAGATATTTTCCCGGTGGGTTTGCCCTTGGGGCCGCGCGCGGGGGCGCCTGACTGGCTCACTCGCTTTCTCGTCAGCAGCGAAAGAGGCTGGTCCTTGAGCAGCTAAAGCGGCCGTAAGCAGTCGTAGCAGCGCCGGCCAGCGCATTGCGCTGCTGGCCGGACTCTGCCCGTCGGAGGGGGCGTCATCGTAATTGATTCTCATTGCAACAGCTTGTTGTTCGGATAAGCCTTCGGAAAGCTGACGAAACCCTCGGGGACTCGGTAATGCGCAGGGCGTCGTCTGACGTCCCGCGCCTTTGTCGCCCAAAGCAGAACTCAGCGCTCTAAAAGATTGCAATTGGCGTTGCCGACGATCACTGTCCGCTCGATTTGCTCCGGACAATCCTGCAACCACGCAAAGACATCTTCGAGCCTATAAGGCGTTACGACTTCACGAGCACCCGGCTTGATGTCTGGACCTTCTATCAAATAGAAGCGCCCTTCCGCCGTCCTGACCATGCGGTCCCGTATTTCACCCTCGACCCCCGTGGTCGGGTCGAAATTCGACAATACGCGCGTTGCAAAGTTGAACGCTCCGTCAAGTTGACGACGCGCTGTCCGCTTCGGCTTCGCTCGACGTCGCTTGGTTGCGCACTTAAGCTTGCGGCCCGACACCTGTCTCTTGAACATCTGTACTCCTTTGCGATGCTCCGCCGCGGATTCCGCGAGCGTGCTCTTCGCTCGCCGCCATCGCAATATGGCCAATTGAAAGAGCCCGTGCTGATCAGTCGATACGTTTCTAGCCAGCGGCTGTGACATTTGTAAGATTACAAACGCTCGCGAGTTTGGCGCGGCCCGTTGGAATGATGCTTCAGCTAGCCTGCACACTCCGACCGCCACCACTTCGCACCGATTGACCGAATGTGCGCGTGAGAGCCTTGGCGACGACGTTGCCGGACGACACCGCCAAGGTCAACGGATAGCCCCTTAGATGGCTCGTACCAGCATGTGGGCCATGTCGGCCAAACTTGGGCAGGGTAGCCCCCGTCAGCCGCGCGTGCCCATCCTTGGCGGCTCATCGACCGAACGAATGATTGAGCTGCGCTTGCCTCAGACTGTGCAAGTGAACCGCGGCTGGAGACCGGATAGCCGCATCTCGTCCGGCCATCTCGCCGCGTCCATCTGGACGTTGTGCGAGCACCGGTAGTCGTTGCAAACGTCGGTCAAGCCGTCTCCAGCCGCTGCTTAATCTGCTCGGCTTGTTCCTTCGTCAGCTTCTCAGCCAAGCTGTAATCCTTCAGTTGGGCCGCCCCCTTGCGATCCCGATCATAAACCATCCAGTCGACGCTTCCTTGTTCCTTCGTCAGCTTCTCAGCCAAGCTGTAATCCTTCAGTTGGGCCGCCCCCTTGCGATCCCGATCATAAACCATCCAGTCGACGCTTCCTCTTCGTACGAGGAACCTAGCCTGTATCGGTGCCATGTAATTCACCGTAAACTCCGTCACCAATATGAACGACCGCAATAATATTCGCGAAGAATATCTAGCACCCGGTCTGCGATGCTTCTGTGAACTTACGCACACACACACACACACCGGAGCCCAGATATAGATACTTCGACCAACGCCAATCAGCCGAAAGCCCCTCGAAGATCCCGCCTGAGGTCGTGACTTACTCTAACTCAAATCTTGGCCGCAACTCACTGCAAATACGTTCGAGCCGAGAATGTAACTCACAGAGATCCTCCGGCGCCGCTACCACAGTTGTGCGAAACCCGAGCTGCCTGTCCTCGCTGACCTGAAAGAAGTTGGTCAGTCCAAACCGTTCTAGGATCAATTCATGAAGCTGGTCTTTGGTGATCTTTTGCTTTTGTAACGCCATTGAAAAAGCCGATGCTAAGATTGTCTCCTTTTGCTTCTTCCGCAGCGCAACTGCAAGGCGCTCGTTGCGGCACCCGTAATTGCCCGGGGGGCGATTGTGAATCGACGCTGAACATTGACCCCGCACGCGCGAAGTCAATCAAGCACTTGGACGCCGATCGGCGTCCGGACCCCACGCAGATTCACACTGGTGGCGCTATGGGAGGCCTCGGATCGGATCTGCGGCAAGCGGCTCAGGGTAATGATTCCGACGTTGCTGCCTTCGCTGGAGCGGCATGGCCGGCTCAAGCTCGGACCAGGCCGATCGAGCACTGGTGCTCGGCGTCAGCGCAGCCACGATTGATCGGCTGCTGGTCGAGACCAAGGTTGCCGCGGCCGGCGGTAACCGCAAAGCGAAATCACGACTGGCTGGTCTCCTTTACAGTTCGATTCTTACACCGCTCGGCGGCTACCGACACATATCGCCGGACGCCCATTGATCGGCCATGCAGTCGCGCTATGCATGTCAACCCGGTGGGCTCCGAAGGGGGTTGACCGCCGTGGTGGCTTGCCAACGACGATCCAACTGAGCAAATTGGGTTCGGGGAAGAGAGCTGTCCGCAAATGGTGCTCTCAGCGACGGAACAGATGATGCGACGATCCGCATGAAACCGCAGCCGGAACCATCAAGTCGGGAAGTTCTTGCTGGCCTTGTTGAGCGCGTCACATACCACAACGACGGGAATGGCTACTGCGTTTTGCGGATCAAGGCGCGCGGCCACCGCGAACTGGTCACTGTAGTCGGGCACGCCGCGGTGATCTCCGCTGGCGAGTGGATTACCGCATCGGGCGAATGGGTCAATGACCGCACCCATGGCCAACAGTACAGGGCGAAGTTCTTAAAGACCTCGGAACCGACATCACTCGATGGCATCGAGAAATACCTCGGCTCCGGAATGATCCGCGGCATCGGGCCAGTCTATGCCAAGAAGCTGGTGCGCGCCTTCGGCGAGAAGGTGTTCGATACCATCGAGGCGGAGCCCGAACGCCTGCGCGAGGTAACGGGCATCGGCCCGGTTCGGGCCAACCGGATCACGGCCGCCTGGGCTGAACAGAAGATCGTTCGCGAAATCATGGTCTTCCTGCACAGCAATGGCGTCGGCACAGCCCGGGCGGTGCGCATCTATAAGACCTATGGTGCGGACGCCGTACAGGTCATGACCGAGAACCCCTACCGCCTCGCGCGTGACATTCGCGGCATCGGCTTCAAGACTGCCGACGCAATCGCGATGAAACTCGGCATCGAAAAGACCGCAATGATCCGGGTTCGGGCCGGGATCTCCTATGGGCTGACCGAGGCGATGGACGAAGGGCACTGCGGTTTGCCGACGGATGAACTGGTGCCGCTTGCCGAGAAGCTGCTTGAGGTCCCGGTGGAACTGGTGCGCATTGCGCTTGATCTCGAACGGACAGCAGGCACAGTCATCGCGGACAGCGTAGGCGAAACGTCATGCGTATTTCTGGCGGGCCTGCATCGGGCGGAGCGTTCGATTGCCGAGCGACTGATCCGGCTTGCGAATGGCACACTGCCCTGGCCATGGATCAATCCCGACAAGGCACTGCCTTGGGTCGAGCAACGGATCGGGCTTACCCTTGCCGAAAGCCAGGTCGCTGCGATCCGGCTCGCATTGATGTCCAAAGCGTTGGTCATGACCGGCGGTCCTGGTGTCGGCAAGACCACCATCGTCAAAGGTATTCTCCGCATTCTCGCAGCAAAGGGCGTGAGGCTCCTGCTATGCGCGCCGACCGGCCGCGCCGCCAAGCGCATGACCGAGGCGACCGGTTTTGAGGCTAGGACGATCCACCGGCTGCTGGAGGTTGACCCCAAGGGCGGCGGCTTCAAGCGCGGCGAAGACAATCCGCTCGACTGCGACCTGCTTGTTGTCGACGAAGCCTCAATGGTAGACGTCATGCTGATGCAGTCACTCATCAAGGCCGTGCCAGACAAGTCTGCCCTTTTGATCGTCGGCGACATCGACCAGCTTCCTTCGGTTGGGCCAGGCCAAGTGCTGGCCGACGTCATCTCATCCGGTGCTGTGCCGGTGGTGCGTCTCACCGAGGTGTTCCGGCAGGCCGCGCAAAGCCGCATCATCATCAGCGCACATCGCATCAATCAGGGGGCCATCCCCGATCTCAGCCTGCCCGGCACGGATAGCGATTTCTACTTCGTGCAAGCGGGCGATCCAGAAACCGCCGTACAGCGTATCATCGAGTTGGTGAAGACACGGATCCCCAATCGCTTCGGCCTCGACCCAATTCGGGACATTCAGGTTCTGTGTCCAATGAACCGGGGCGGCGTCGGTGCGCGCTCGCTAAACATTGAACTGCAGGCGGCTCTGAACCCCGCCGGCGAGCGCAAGGTCGAACGCTTCGGTTGGACGTTCGCGTCCGGCGACAAAGTGATGCAGATCGAAAACGATTACGACAAGGAGGTCTATAACGGTGACATCGGTTATATCGACGATGTCAGTTCCGAAGACAGCGAACTCACCGCAAGCTTCGACGGCCGCTCGGTCATTTATGAGTTTGGCGAGCTCGACACGCTGGTGCCGGCTTACGCAGCAACTATCCATAAGAGCCAGGGTTCGGAATACCCTGCCGTAGTGATCCCGGTGATGACGCAGCACTACACCATGCTGCAACGAAACCTGCTCTATACCGGCGTCACCCGGGGCAAGAAGCTGGTCGTGCTGGTCGGTCAGAAGAAAGCCGTTGCCATCGCGGTTCGCAACGTTTCGGGGCGGCGAAGGTGGTCGAAATTGAACGAGTGGCTGGCGTCAAGAATAGCATCGATGCCGACAAGATGAGGGCCGACTATGAATGCGGGCAAAGCGCATAAGATTTGGATCGAACAGTGCGAAGCGGCTCAAACGATCAAGGCGCGATTCGGGCTCACGGCGGCCTTCGACTACCTTGTCGGTGAGAAGTTGATGAGTTTTACCAGTACTGCCTCCAGACATCCCGACTTCGCGCGGGAACTGCCGCGGTTTGTTTCCGAGGTGAGACGCATGTTCGCGCCGGATGAGATCGGCGCACAGTTGGCGCAAATCGAGCGTTCGCAAAACGAAAGGAATGTCGATGTTTTGGAGGAGGATGATCTTCTGCCGGAGAGTCCGGCCGCAGTCGCGGAGTGCGTTCAGCAGTTCATGCGGGTCAAGGAGTTGCTGACCGCGCCCATGCTCGGTACTTCGTGACAGAATGGCGAATTACATCTCGATGTGGCGCGCGGCTCACCCCCAAAATCGCGGACATTTCCGGTGGGATCATAAGGTCTCACCGTCATGATGACGCTGGAACCCGTTCTTACCCCGCATGGTTTGCTGACACTGCGACAAACGGCGCAAGCTCCTGCGTTGGAGCTCAATCAGGGCTTGCGGCTGGAGAAAGCATTTTTACGTGGCTCAGGGCACGGATTGTTGTGGCTCGGCGCCGACGAAGTCGCGACGGTTCTCCCACCGGTGTTGTCGTATTGGCGAGCGCTTGGAATGCGCTACATGACTGCGCTGTGCGCGCTTCCTAGTGTTGGAGACGGCCGTACCAAGCCGCCTGTGCCGATCCCCGCCGATGGCGAGTTGGACACGATGGCAGCGGCTGTTCCGCCGATGACCGGCGCGGAATACCTGACGACGTCTGTCCTGGCCAATCTTTGGCAAGGTATGGATGCGGCCTTTGATGCCGAGTTGGTGCAAGCCAAGCTCTCCCTGCAGGAGTTCCTCAAGAGCCGTCATCCGGCTTGGAATTTGGTTGGGCGCGTTCATTTCAACCTCGCGGAGAACCGGAAGGACGATGAAGCCCCGTTCGCGTTTCTTGCGACCTACACCACCCGACTCTCTGCTGAGGCCAAGGCCCAGCATCTGCCGCTTGGTAAAGCCTTGCAGGAGTATTCCGGTGCGAGGAACCGCCAACGCCTGCTCTCGCTGCTGATGCCCGTCCAGCGCGCCGCCGAGAGGAGCCCTTGGTTGAAGACGTTGGTCAATGCCGGCGATATCTTTCACCCGCTGCGCTGGAGCCCACAACAGGCGCTGCAATTCCTGAAGGATGTTCCCGCAATCGAAAGCGCCGGGGTGGTCGTGCGAATGCCGGCGAGTTGGCGCATGAACCACCCCGCACGCCCGCAAGTGAAAGCAACGGTCGGGGGCAATGCGCCATTACAGCTGGGGATGGACGCGCTGCTCGACTTCCGAATGGAGGTGACGCTCGAGGGCGAAAGCCTCTCGAAGGCCGAGATCAAGCGACTCCTGGCGCATTCCGATGGATTGACCTTAATCCGTGGCAAGTGGGTCGAGGTCGATCATGAACGACTGCATCGCACACTCGAGCAATTTGAGGCCATCGAGCGCCGTGCCGCCGCCGAGGGTCTTTCGTTCGGTGAGGCGATGCGTCTGCTGGCTGGGGCTGGCATTGCCGGAGATAAAACTGCCGCACCAGCCGACATCGATTGGAGCCAGACCGTTGCCGGCCCCTGGCTGGCGGAGACGCTGGCGACCTTGCGCCATCCCGATTGGCTCATGCGGGTCGACCCCGGTCAATATTTTCAGGGTACGCTGCGACCCTATCAGCAGTCGGGTGTGCAATGGCTCTATCTGCTAACGCAGCTCAAGCTTGGGGCTTGCCTTGCCGACGATATGGGGCTCGGCAAAACCATCCAGGTGTTGTCGCATGCTGCTCAGGGTACGCTGCGATCAGCAGCAATGAGGCAGCTCAAGCTTGGGGCTTGCCTTGCCGACGATATGGGGCTCGGCAAAACCATCCAGGTGTTGTCGCTGCTGCTGGTGATCAAGAATGAGGACATGGCACGGAAACCGTGCCTGCTCGTAGCCCCCGCCTCGTTGTTAGCCAATTGGGCCGCCGAGATTTCCCGATTTGCGCCAAGCTTGAAAACAGTCGTGGTCCATCCATCGGCTGCGCCGTCCGAGAAACTGAACACTTACAGTGCGGACAGATGCGCAGATGTCGATCTCGTAATCACGAGCTACGGCTTTCTGACGCGTACGCCTTGGCTAGAAACTACATCATGGCGGTTTGTGGTGCTCGATGAAGCACAGGCCATCAAGAACCCGGGCGCTAAGCAGACAAAATCGGTCAAGAGGCTCAAGGCAGAAATGCGCATTGCGCTGACCGGCACGCCCATCGAGAATCGGCTCGGCGACCTATGGTCGATCTTCGACTTCATCAATCCTGGCCTGTTGGGATCGTCGAAGGAGTTTTCGGCATTCGTCAAACGCCTCGCCGACCGGCCACATAACCCTTACGGTCCGCTCCGCGAACTGGTGCGCCCCTATGTCCTGCGACGGCTGAAGACCGACAAGAGCATCATTGCCGACCTGCCCGACAAGACCGAGGTGAAAACCTTCTGCCCCTTGAGCCGCAAGCAGGCGGCGCTTTATCAGCAAGCAGTGGCGGAACTGGCCGGCCATCTCGAAGATGTCGATGGAATAAAGCGGAGAGGCATCGTCCTAGCTTTTCTCATGCGTTTGAAGCAGATCTGCAACCATCCATCACAGTGGCTCGGCGACGGTGCGTGGAATGAGGAGGATAGCGGTAAGCTTGTGCGTCTGCGCGACATCGCGGAAGTGGTTGCCGCCCGGCAGGAGAAGGCACTTATCTTCACCCAGTTCAAGGAGACAACGGCGCCACTAGTGGCGTTCCTGGGCTCCGTATTCGGAAGGCCCGGCCTCGTCCTGCATGGTGAGACAGAGGTTAAGAAGCGCAAGGGCCTGGTGCGCCAATTTCAGGAAGACGAAGACGTCCCGTTCTTTGTGCTCTCGGTCAAAGCAGGCGGCACCGGGCTCAATCTCACAGCGGCCTCGCATGTCATTCATTTCGACAGGTGGTGGAATCCGGCTGTCGAAAACCAAGCCACCGACCGTGCCTTCCGGATCGGACAGACCAAGAACGTGCTTGTGCACAAGTTCGTTTGTCGCGGCACCGTGGAGGAAAAGATCGACCATATGATTGAGTCGAAGAAACAATTGGCTGGGGATTTTCTTAGCGGCGGAGCTGACATCCTGTTGACTGAGATGAAAGATGAGGAGTTGCTTAGACTCGTGACTCTCGATTTGGGCGCGGCGATGAAGGAAGGGGATGAATGAGCTACTACGGGTGGCATGCTTACGTGCCAGTAGCTGAGAAGCGGCGACAGGCAGAACGCAAGTTGGCCAAGCTCAAGAAGCAGGGACGATCGGTTGCGCCCGTGAGGATCGAGGGCCGCACAATTACCAAGAGCTTCTGGGGCAGATCTTGGTGCGTCAACCTTGAACGCTACAGCGACTATGAGAACCGCTTGCCGCGCGGCCGGACCTATGTTCGAAACGGCTCCGTTATCGACCTGCAAATTGCCAAGGGCGAGATCTCGGCAATGGTCGCCGGGTCTGAGCTCTACCAAATCAAGATTGTCATTGCACCGGTTACGCGGGCACGCTGGAAATCCATCTGTCGGGACTGCGCCGGGACCGTCGATTCGCTAGTTGAGCTCCTGCAGGGCCGCTTGGCGAAGGGCGTGATGGACCGGGTCTGTCGAGAGGGTGACGGCCTGTTTCCGTCGCCGACGGAAATCAAGCTGTCCTGCAGCTGTCCGGACTGGGCGGACATGTGCAAGCACGTTGCGGCAGCACTGTATGGTGTCGGCGCCCGGCTAGATGAAAAGCCTCAGCTTCTTTTTGTGCTGCGTGATGTGGATGAAACTGAAATGCTCGCCAGCGCTGGACAGGATTCTCCGCTAACAACGGCGCCAGGCGCGGCGAAGGTGCTTGATGAAGGCGATGTCGCCGCTCTATTCGGGCTGGAGATGGCCGAAACTCTCGATACCCCAAATCCTGCCTTCACAGTCTCAAAGAGACCCCAACAGTCCAAGTCGCAAAAAGGCAAGATATCTGCCAGAAAGACCAAACGAGCAGCGAAGACAGATGTCGCCTTACATCGTGCGACTCGGGCCTGTTCGGGAACGAAAAAGACAACCCGAGCAAGTGCCAGGAAACGGCGCACTCGGGGATGTCCCGATCGCTGTTGAACTATGTCGGGCCGAGGTTGCCAGAATGAATGTTGCACTAAACCGCTCCGCGGTAGGGAGCGCATGGCTGCGGCCTGAAGGGGGAAGCGCCACAGAGTGCGCGGCAGCGGCATTAACGATCCTTCGCTGCGCGTCGCGCCGTCCGACCCGTGGCCTCGCTGAACAGGTGGCGGGGGATGCTGATTATCGCAAAACGTCGCCGTTCTTCCGGGTGCGCTTCAAAATCTGCCTCCACAAAAATCTCGACGGTCTCCTCACTGGCATGAACTTCGACGCGTACCGGCGCGTCGTCAAAATCCACTTCGTATAGGCGACCATTCTTTCCTCGGATGATCGCGTGCGCCATTTCTATGCTACCTCCGGCCCGGCTTCTTGAGCTTCTTCACTCGGTGCTTCTGATAATCGAGAACGGCCGCTGCAAGTGGCATCGAGCGCGGCACGCTCACAGGTGTGAGGGAGACGACAAGCGCTCTGCCTGTTTCTTCCGAGCGAGACAAATGGCAGATGATGCCGCCCTCGTCACCGGCGTATGACAAATCCCAGACGACGTGGTGCATCCGATCAGCATCGGCAATGACCTTGCCCCTCAGGCTTAATCCAGTTTGAAGTTCGCTCTGGCCCAAGACTGACGTGCTCCCCGCAGATTAGGCCAATCGGAGCTGGAATTTTCCACTTATGATCCCCTTGGGGACGAGGAGAGTTCCATGAAGGCATCGAAGTTCACCGAGGCACAGATCGCTTTCGTTTTGCGTCAGGCAGAGGAAAGGACGCCAGTCGCCGAGGTTTGCCGGAAGGCGGGCTGTGAATCGAGGCCGAACATTGACCCCGCACGCGCGAAGTCAATCACGCGCTTGGGACGCCGATCGGCGTCCGGACCCCACGCCGATTCACACGTCGAGCCTTGCAACCGCTTTACGAGAGCGCGCGGTTTCGTCGCGCCCTGAGTAGAAAATGACTGTTGCAACCGTCTAGGTTGTGTGCAACCATAGGGTTGGGCCTCAGAAACCCAAGCAAGATAGCATCAGTGGCCATCAATGGGCCAGCGTATAACGGCCCCGTTCGGTGGGACGGTGCTCCCATGTCGAAGGGGCACCCCAAAAGCACATTGGCCGTTCAGGATTACGGTTTCTGAACCCCGCCCGCACCGACAATTCAAGGGCCGGTCAATGAATCAGGCACAGCAGCAGAAGCCCTCTCCTGAACACAAAGTTTCCGTCACCAAGGATAAGGACGCGGGCGCATGCGGATTGCAGCGCGATTTGCAGGATCGGTTGCAGCCGGCGCACGACGAGCCGGTGAGCGAGCCCGTCAGCGATAGTGCTCCCCATCCCGAAGCACCTGCAGGCTCGGGCCGGTGGGTTCGCCGCCTGCTCAAGGTCGGCATTGGCCTTGCGATCGTGGCCGTCTTCGGATGGTTGCCGCTGAAGGCCGTGCTGCAGACTTCGAGCGTCGAGGCCGTGGTCAATGCCAGGATCGTGACGTTGCGCTCGCCGATCGACGGCACCGTGAGCGCGAGGCCGCCGCAAGGCTCGACGCAACTCAGCGTGGTCCATGAGGGCGACGCGATCCTTCATGTCGTCAACGCGCGTGGCGATCGCGTGCGGCTCGACGATCTTCGGCGGCAGATGTCCCGGATGGAAAATGAGCGCCCGAGTTTCGCCGCCAAGCTTGCGGCCGCCGAGACGGCGCAACAGGACCTTGCGCGCCAGGCGGCCCAGTTCCGCGACGGTCGCCTCCTCCAGCTCCAGGCGCGCATTGCCGAAATCCAGTCGGCGATCGAGGCCGCGGCCGCGCGGCGGGAGGAGGCAGTGGCCGCCGTCGAGCGGGCCTCGTCACTGATCAAATCGGGCAGCGTCTCGACGGTCGAAATGGCCCGCCTGACGCGCGAGCAGGCGATCGCCCAGCAGACCGAGATCGGCGCCCGCCGCCGGCTCGACGCCGCCAAGGTTGAGCTCACCGCTGTCGGGAGCGGCACTTATCTCGGCGACAGCTACAATGATCGGCCGAGCTCCGCGCAACGCGAAGAGGAGATGCGCCAGCGCGCCAGCGATCTGCGCGCCGATCTGGCGCATGCCGACGCCGAGATCGACTGGCTCACGCACGAGATTGCAGTCGAACAGTTCCACTACGTCAACCGGGCGGAAGCCGACATTAAGGCGCCGGTCGCCGGACGCATCTGGGAGATGATGACGTCGCCCGGCGAGGATGTCCGGGCCGGTCAGCCCTTGCTCAAGCTGCTCGATTGCAGCGGCGCCGTGGTCACCGCCAATGTCACCGAAGGAGTCTACAACCGCCTCCGGCTCGGCGAGCAAGCGATCTTCGAGCCGAATGACGGCAGCGCGACGATCCAGGGTGAGATCGTCAATCTCACCGGCGCATCGGGCGCGCCCGCGAACCTTGCGATCAATCCGGATGCGCTGAACAAGGAGCCCTACCGGGTGACGGTCTCGATGCCGGCGCTCAACAGCACGGGCAAGGAATGCGCGGTCGGCCGCACCGGACGGGTGGTGTTCAACACGGATGCGGCAAAGCCATGATGGCGGCATTCGCGCCCGGCCTGGTTGCCTTCGGCGCCTGCCTTGCGATCCTGCCGCTGCTCCGGCGCGAGCACACGCTGGCCCGCATCATGATGACCGGCATGTCGTTCGTCCTGCTGCTGCACTACTTCGTCTGGCGGGTGACCCAGACCTTGCCGCCTCTGGGACTCACCGCCGACGCGGTGGTCGGCTATCCCTTCGTGGCGGCCGAGGCGGCTTCGATGATCGCGGTGTGCCTGTCGTTGCTGTTCCTCTCCAGGACCATCGACCGCTCGCCCGAGGTCAACGCGATCCTTCGCCGATCCAGGGCCCCGACGGATGCGCCGCTCGTCGACGTCTTCATCTGCACCTACAATGAGGAGAAGGCGATCCTGGAGCGCACCATCATCGGCGCGACGGGACTCAACTATCCCAACTATCGCGTCTGGGTGCTCGACGACGGGCGACGGCTTTGGTTGCGCCGGCTCGCCCAGGAGCTCGGCTGCAATTACCTGACCCGTCCGGACAACCGGCACGCCAAGGCCGGCAACATCAATCATGGGCTCCACCACGTCTCCGCTCTGCCGGACCGGCCGGAGTTCATCTCGATCCTCGATGCGGATTTTGTCCCGATGCCGGACTTCCTGACCCGGGCGATCAGCCTGATGCAGGACGGCACCGTCGGCGTCGTGCAGACGCCGCAGCACTTCATCAATCCGGATCCGATCCAGACCAATCTCGCCGCGACCGACGTCTGGCCCGACGAGCAGCGCTTCTTCTTCGATATCCTGATGCCGGCCAAGGATGCCTGGGGCACCGCGTTCTGCTGCGGCACCTCATCGCTGATCCGTTTCTCCGGCCTGATGCAGATCGGCGGCTTCCCCACCGATTCGGTGACGGAAGACTATCTCGTCACGCTGCGGCTGAAGGAGAGGGGTCTGCGCACGGTCTATCTGAACGAGCGCCTGACCATCGGCCTCGCGCCGGAGGGATTGAAAGAATACATCACCCAGCGCGGGCGCTGGTGCCTCGGCTTCATGCAGATCTTCAGGGGCCGCAGCGGGCCGTTCTCGCGGCAATCCAGGCTCGCCTTCATGGACCGGCTGTCGCTGGTCGATGCCTTCATGAGCTGGGCGGCGGTCTACGGCACCAAGGTTTTCGGCCTGGTTGTGCCCTGGCTCTTTCTGCTGTTCGGCATCAAGGCGGTCCATGCTGACCTGTTCGAGCTGCTGACGTACTTCCTGCCGTTCTATGTCTGGTACGCCTTCACGATGGCCTGGATATCGCGTGGCCGCTCGCTTGCGATCATGACCGACGTCTCGCAATACATCGCGGCGCCGGCGGTCCTGAAGGCGGTCGTGACCGGCCTCGTCAAGCCGCAGGGCCACAAATTCAAGGTGACCGCCAAGGGCGGCGACCGCAACCTCCGCTTCATCGAGTGGCCGCTGCTGCGGCTCTATGGCGGTGCCTTGCTGATCACGCTGGTGGGGATCGCCTACGCCTTCATCCTGCACCCGCGCGGCGACAGCATCGCCTATGGCGGGCTGGCGCTGGCCTGGAGCCTGTACAATTGCGTTGTGCTCGCGATCGTGTGCTTCATCTGCATCGAGCAGCCGCGGCGCCGCAAGGCCGAGCGTTTCGAGCGCGACGAGCCGATCCTGGTTCACGAAGGCGCCGAACCGCGGCTGGTGCGGATGGCCGACATCTCGATTTCGGGCGCGCGCTTCATCGATCCGGCCCCGCCCGCAATCGGCGCCTCGATCAAGTGCAATGTCTACGGCCAGAGCGTGAGCGCGACCGTTGTCCGCCGCTCCCGCGACGGCTTCGGCGTCCGTTTCGAGGACGCGGTTGCGACGCGGATCAATGTCGTCCGCGCATTCTATGCCGGTGAATATGTCCGCGCCTTCCGCAGCGTGCGCGCGGCGCCGGTCGGCAAGGCGTTGCTGATGCGACTGTTCGGCTAGAGCGGGCGGAGCGTCATGCTGCCGGCTTCGCCGCCTGGTCCTCGCTCGACAACAGATGCAGTAGCGCGCTCTTGATCGCGGCCTGCCGGGTCGGCGCGGTGATCTGGGCGCCGAGCAGGTCGGTGACATAGAACACGTCGCGGGCGCGCTCGCCGAAGGTCGCGACGTGCGCCGAGGCGATGTTGAGGTTGAGCTTCGAGATCGCGGTCGTCAGCTGGTAGAGCAGGCCGGGGCGGTCGAGGCCGGAGACCTCGATCACGGTGTAGCGGTCGGACCACTGGTTGTTGACGGTCACTTCGGGCTCGACGACGAACGGCCGCGCCTTGCTGCGCACCGCGCGCTTGGCCACCGCCTCGGGCAGCCTGAGCTTGCCTTCCAGCACCTGCTCGATCATCTCGCCGATCCGCGTCGCGCGGCGGCCTTCGTCATCGTCACGGTCGTATTCGCGCGAGATCGAGATGGTGTCGAGCGCGCGGCCGTCGGTCGTGGTGTAGATCTGCGCGTCGACGATGTTGGCGCCGGCCGAGGCGCAGGCGCCGGCGATGATCGACAGCAGCCAGGGATGGTCGGTCGCCAGGATCGTGAGCTCGGTGACGGCGCGGATAGGACAGCGTATCGATTGCGGATCGTGCGTTCGTGGCGATGGCCTCATGGTCGCCACGCCTCATAGCTTCGCAGGCGACGGTTATTCCGAAGCACTCGGTCGCGGGAACGGGGACCACGGACTTTCAGGGACATTTCCTCAAGGGCCACGTCGGAACTTCTGTGGTCGACGGCTCGTTGTGGCCGCGCGGAGCCTCCCGCTTGCGCCCTTCAGTGGGCCTCGGCCGACCTCCAGCCACAGGCGGGAAAGGTCAACAGTCCCATCACGACTCTTGATCCATCGTATTTCTGCGCTATATCCGGGTTTCCCCTTACCCAATTGTGATCCGGTGAATGCATGACGACGTCAGATACGGCTGTGCATACGCAGCCCTTTCAAGCCGAGGTGTCCGAGCTGTTGCACCTGATGGTGCACTCCGTCTATTCGGAGACCGACATCTTCCTGCGCGAGCTTCTTTCGAACGCGTCGGATGCCTGCGACAGGCTCCGCTATGAGGCTATCGCGATCCCTTCATTACTTGGCAAGGGCGAGGCGCTGAAGGTCCGTATCATTCCGAATAAGCCGGCGAATACGCTGACGATCGCCGACAACGGCATCGGCATGGAGCGGCAGGAGCTGGTCGACCATCTCGGTACCATCGCCCGCTCCGGCACCAAGGCGTTCGTGTCGAAGCTGAAGGAGGCCAAGGACGGCCTCGGCCTGATCGGCCAGTTCGGTGTTGGCTTCTATTCTGCCTTCATGGTCGCCGAGAAGATCGTCGTGATCAGCCGCCGCGCCGGCGAGAGTGACGTCTGGACCTGGACGTCCTCCGGCGGCTCCGGATTCGAGATCGCCCGCGCCAGCGACGAGGACGCAGCGCGCGTGGCGCGCGGCACCGAGATCGTCCTGCACCTGAAGGACGACGCGAAGAAGTATCTCGAGACCTACGAGATCGAGCGCATCGTCGGTGCCTATTCCGACAGCATCCTGTTTCCCATCGAGCTTGTGCCCGGTGAGGGCGAGCCGCGCCAGATCAATTCGGCAAGCGCGCTGTGGCAGCGCTCGAAATCCGAGCTGACGGCAGACGACTACAAAAAGGCCTATCAGCAGATCGCTTCCGCCTTCGGCGATCCCGCGATCACGCTGCACTACCGCGCCGAGGGCCGCCACTCCTACGCCGTGCTGCTGTTCGCACCGTCGACGATAATCGCAAGGGCCGCGTCAAACTCTACGTCCGCCGCGTCTTCATCACCGATGATGCCGATCTGCTGCCGGGTTACCTCCGCTTCATCCGGGGCGTCGTCGACAGCGAGGATCTCCCGCTCAACATCTCCCGCGAGATGCTCCAGAACAATCCGCAGTTCGCGCAGATCCGCAAAGCCGTGGCGACCCGCGTCGTGTCCGAGCTCGAAAGCCTCGCCGAGAAGGACCCGGAGAATTTTGCCAAGATCTGGGATGCTTTTGGCGCGGTGCTGAAAGAAGGCATCTACGAGGATTTCGAGCGTCGCGAAAAGCTGCTGGCGCTGTCGCGCTTCACTACCACGTCAGGCGAGAAGCGCTCGCTCAAGCAGATTATCGCCGATTTCAAGCCGAACCAGACCGAGATCTATTATCTCGTCGGTGACAGCATCGAGCGACTGAAATCCAATCCGCGGCTGGAGGCCGCCACCGCGCGCGGCATCGAGGTGCTGTTGCTGTCCGATCCCGTCGACGCGTTCTGGACCTCGATGCCATCGGAGTTCGAGGGCAAGCCGCTGAAGTCCTTGAGCCAGGGCGACCTCAATCTCGACCTGATCCCGCGCGTCGACGAAACGGACGAGGCGAAGGAGGACGAGCCGGCCGCCGATGAAGCGGCCACCATCGCCTTGATCAAGGCCGCGCTCGGCGAGCGCGTCAGTGACGTCAAGGCTTCCACGCGCCTCACCAGCTCCGCCTCCTGCCTCGTCGCAGGCACTGACGGCCCGAGTCGCGAACTGGAGCGCATTCTGTCGCAGCAGAACCGCGGCATGCGCACCAAGCCGATCCTCGAGATCAACCTGCGCCATCCGGTGGTGGCGGCGATTATCAGGGCAGAGGCCGGCTCCAAGGCCGTCGACGACCTCAGCCTGCTTCTGCTCGAACAGGCGCAGATCCTGGACGGCGAACTGCCGGAGCACGCGACGGCCTTTGCAGCAAGGCTGAACCGGCTGGTGCTGCAGGGGCTCGGTAGGTAGCCCAGACACGTGCCTCCGGGTGGATAGATGCAAGACCGCCGCCGCCAATTCGACGAATCTTCTCGCAACACACGGCCGGACCATACATAAGGTCACATCCTCAGAAAGACGCTCGAACTTCACAAGACGGCCGCCGCCGGAGGAATACGGTAAATGTCAGACAGTGCGGCATTCAGATAACGTCGTTGGGCAATTGACCGCAGGTCTCGGCTGCGCTCAGGCAAGTTGCCCGTTTTGACAGCATCTTAGGAAGCTCAACGCTTATAGCAGTAAGTTGAGCCGCTGTCCGGCATGGCCGAAGACCGTTTCGGGTCGATGTCCGGCACCGGCCGCGGCAGGTAGTACACGCTGCCGCGGCTGATGTTCAAAGCCTCCGCCTGCCTGGTGATCGACAGCTCGTGCTCACGGTCGATCATCGCTTTGCGCTCAGCAATCCCGCCTTGGTGAGCGCTCCTTCTAAAAAACTATGCGCGGCGCTGCGCTCCCCCTGTGGGATAGAAACGGACCGGCGCTAGATTGCCGACCGGGAGGGAGCGGCCGATACGATTTTGGTGGCACGCGACCCCGTTAAAAAACCTGGTCCATGGGTTGTCGCGCACTTGAGAGTGGTGACGCCATCCGGCGATCCCGTTTAGGAATCTGACGAATAGCGCAGCCCAGCCCTTCCGCCGCCGTCAGCAGGAGGATTAGAGATGAACCCCAAAAGATCGAAGTCGAAGAACGGAGGTAAGATGCAGATGGTGCACCCGGACGCGGCTGCCATCGACGTCGGAGCGACTATGCACATGGCAGCCGTGAGGGCAGATCGCGCACCGGAGCCAGTCCGCAGCTTCGGTACCTTCACGGCTGATCTGCATCGGCTAGTCGACTGGTTTACTGAATGCGGCGTCGAGACTGTCGTCATGGAATCGACCAGCGTCTACTGGATTCCGATCTTAGAGCTGGCCCCGGTTGTTTGGACAGCGCCCCGCTGGATTTAAGTGGATTCCTGCCGGGTTATGCTGAACGCGGGGCTTTACGGTTTTGTCGTTGCGTCGGGAGGGCGTAGCCCGACCAGAGCGACGACAAAACCGTCGGCGACGGTCATGCGGCCATCACCATAGCTTGCGTGCCGAAGTAAGCCTCGTCGGGCGTGCGCCCGTCAAGGCTCGAGTGAGGGCGTCCCTGATTGTAGAAGGCCAGATACTTGGCAATTGACGCTAGCGCCTCGGACACGCTGTCGTAGGCGCGGAGATAAACTTCTTCGTATTTGACCGTGCGCCAGAGCCGCTCGACAAACACGTTGTCGCGCCAGGCGCCCTTGCCGTCCATGCTGATGGCGATCTTCGCGTCCAGCAGCACATCGGTGAACTCGAGGCTGGTGAACTGGCTGCCCTGATCCGTGTTGAAAATCTCGGGCCTGCCGTGCTTCGCCAACGCCTCCCGG
>NZ_JBMGPZ010000008.1:0-10193 GCF_049739505.1 Bradyrhizobium sp. USDA 241
TCGTCGTACCGCTATCGTTCATGACCAGCCCCTCGCGGCGCATCAGCACCAGCAGACGACGGTAGCCGAACCGGCGGCGGATCGCCGCCAGCTCGCGCAGGCGGGCGCGTACGGCCGCATCATCGGCTCGCCCGTTGCGATAGCGCACCGATGCGCGATCTGCCCCCAAGGCTTTGCACGCCCGCCGTTCGCTCACTTCGAAGTTGGTCCGCAGATGAGCGACGGCCTCTCGCCTCGCGGCGGGCGTCACCATTTTTTTGACGCAACGTCCTTGAGCATGGCGTTGTCGAGCATTGCCTCGGCCAGGAGCTTCTTCAGCTTGGCGTTCTCGTCCTCCAATGCCTTCAGCCGCTTGGCATCGGATACCTCCAGGCCACCGTACTTGGCCTTCCATTTGTAGAATGTTGCGCTCGAGATCCCGTGTTTGCGGCAGACATCAGCCGTCGCCACACCCGCCTCCTGCTCCCGCAAAATCCCGATGATCTGCTCTTCCGTGAACCGACTTGGCTTCATGGTCCATCTCCTCAGAGGTGACGGACTCTACCCATTCTTGGAGGAGTTTGCGGGGCTCAGACCATGGCCGGTGGCGTTCTGAAAGCAGATTGTTCAAGCCGGTCGCTTCAGCGCAGTAGTTTACCATTCCCCACGATATGGTCTAAGACCGCCTCCCGAAACCGAACCCACAAGCCCCATGCTCAGCGCCATCCTGTTCCAGCCATTGCCCTCCGCATTGATCGCGTTGGCGGCGTTCTTCGTGATAATATGGCCGGGCTACGCGCTGCTGCATCTCGCGGGGCATGGCCGGCATCGCTGGTCGGCGGCGCTGTTTGCCGGGCCGGCGGTGACCCTTGCGCTGTGGATCATTGCGCTGTCCGGCGCGGCGTGGGCCTCAGTCCCGCTGAAGAACATCTTCGGCCCGGTCTGGATCGCCACCCTGCTGCTCGCCGCCCTCGGCGTGGCGTTGCGGCTCTCCGTCAACCGGCGCGTCGCAGCGAATGCCGTGGACACACGGCAGGACCGGCTGTGGCTCTGGGCCACGGCGGCCCTGCTGCCGCTGCTCATGATGCCCGCAACCCTGCGCTATGGCCTCGGCGATTTCGTCAATTCGACCTATGCCGACCCGTGGTCCTACATCATGGTCGCCGACTATCTGTCGACTGTCGCCCGGGGCGCCGAGGGCGGGCTGTCGTCCTTGCATCAGTATGCCTCGCATTTGATGAATACGCGCAACGCCTCCTCTGCCATCCTGGCGCACCTCGCTTTCGGGTTCGGCGGCATCAAGGCCGATCAGGCCATGGCGCCGCTTTGTCTGCTGCTGCTGTTCGCCAATACCAGCGCGCTAATCGGCTTCGCCCGCAACAGCTTCAGATCCGCCGAAGCCGCGCTCGGCCTGGCCCTGCTGGCGGGATCGGGCTGGCCGGCCAACATCGTCTTTGCCGGCAATTTCGACCAGCTTCTGCTGCTGCCCATGTTACCGCTGATCGCCGCGCTCGCCCTCCGTGCCGGCGGCGGTATCAACCTGCGGGGCGCGAGTGTCCTGATCGGTGTGCTCAGCGCAGCCGCGCTGCTTGCCTATGTCGAACTGGCCTTTATCGGTTTGGTGATCGCGATGGCATTTGTCGTCGCGCCCGGCACCCGGCTCCGTTTGGCAATTGGCCGGACCCTGCTGGTGTGCTGCATTGCCGTCCCGGTTTTCGTGCTCTTGACGTGGCCCGGCCTAGACGCGTTGATGACCATGCTGAAAAGCCAGTATTCAACGACGGCGGCGGGCGCGGTCCGGCCGGGCGACGGCTATTTCCTGGGGCTGTTGGCGTTGGGGCGACTTCCCGACACGCTCTGGGCGCTGGGCGGCGAATATTCCCAGAGCCGCTGGATCGCATTGCCGTGGATACTCGGCGCCCTGCTCTGCGCCGTAACGCTGCTGGGTGCCTGGGTCGAACGCAGGCGCTGGGGAGCTATTCTTGCCTTGGCGACAGTGGCCGCGGCCTTCCTTCATTTCGCCGTTCTCGAGCATTATAGCTACGCCGCCTACAAGATCATCAGCGTCAATTTCTGGATGATCAGCTTTTTCACCGTCGCTGGCGGGATCTGCCTAGCGGAATGGGCAAAGCCACGACTGTCGCAGCGCGTCTCAATCGCGGCCGTCGTCACCACCGTCCTGCTCGTCGTGGTGGCGGAACGCACCGTCGTGCAGGCCAATGTGATCCGGTTCAAGCATAACGCCCTGCAGCAAAAGGCGTATCGCGAGGCGCAGACGATCAGCGGCCTGGCGCAGCACGCGCCCACCTTGCTCGCCGTACGCGACGACGTCGCGAATGAATGGGCCGTGTTCTATCTGTCCGACATGTCGCTACTGATCGCGCCCTATCGGATTTTCATGGCGCAGGCCCACGTCATCCCGTTCATGGAACGGGCAAAGCCTGTGGACCCGGCCGCAATCCGTTACATCGTCACCGACCGCAACGACACGATCCGCGCACCGCTCTGGGGCGCGCGGCGGATCTGGGACGGCGAGGCCTACAGCCTCTGGGAAGTTGACGACAGCGCTTGGACCGTGCTTGCCGACGTCATCAATCCCAATGGGATCGAGCCGGGTGGCATCTGGCTGGGCGGCGGGAAAACCGACGTTCTGGTGGTGGCGGGACGGGCAGGTCCAGCCGCCCTCTTCGCCAACGTCCAGCCTGGCCCGCGGGCCGCGCCGGAAGCGCAACAGTTTCATGTTACCATCGGAAATGGCGCCGGCGGCCGCACAATCGAGATCCAGCCAGGCAAAATCAGGATTCCCATCGACCTGACCGCCGGAAAGAGTTCGATCAGCATCACGATCGACGATCCCGTCGGTGGAACAATACCTACCACTGGTGACGCTAGACCCATGATCCTACGCATCATGGATTACGGGATCGAGCTAAGCATAAAGCCCTCAGGCTGACCTCAGCCAGTTCTAACCAGCGTGGTGGCAAGGAACTGCCGCATCCACAGTGCCCGTCAGGTCGGCTTGCGGTGCCCCCGTGCTTTTAGAATGGGGATAGGTTAAGACCCCGCGGACAAAACTCGGGTCGGCGTCGATTCGGCTACCCATATTTCGAGGACGTCGCGTTTGATCTCCTACGCTCAAAATTTCGAAGACGTCATGCTCGCGCGCGTGTTCGCTGGCCGCGACAGCGGCTTCTATGTCGATGTCGGCGCCGCCGATCCGGTCAATCTGAGCGTGACCAAGTGGTTCTACGATCTCGGCTGGAGCGGCCTGAACATCGAGCCCAACAAGCAGCTATTCGATCGGCTGGCGGCAGACCGGCCGCGCGACATCAATCTGGATTGCGGTGTTGGCGCCATTGCGTCGAAAGCCCAGTTCCTCGAGCTGGACGTCGGCGAGCTCTCGTCGTTCGACGACCGCGTCAAGCATAACGCGGATAGCAGCGGCGCCTCGGGAGCAACCCGAACTGTGTCTGTGGTGCCACTGACGGACCTGCTCGCGCAGCATTGCGAAGGGCGGGTCATCGACTTTCTCAAGATCGATGTGGAGGGCTGGGAGCTCGAGGTTCTCAAGGGTCTCGATCTCCGCCGGTTTCGTCCGATCGTCATTCTGGCCGAGGCGACGGTGCCGCAGACCCGGGTGGAATCCCACGCCGAATGGGAGCCGCTGCTCCTCGCCGCCGATTATGCGTTCGTTTACTTCGATGGCGTCAACCGATTTTACCTGGCGAACGAACACGCCGACCTGAAAAAACATTTCACCAGTCCGCCCAACGCATTCGACGAATTCGAAACCTTCCCGCTGGTTCGCGCGAAAGCCGACGCAGCGGCCCGGCTCGAGGCCATGCAAAAGCTCGAAAGCAGCCTGATCGAATCGGAGCGCGATCGCGCCGACCGTTTGACGGAGATCCACGCGCTAGAAAGCGAGCAACAGCATCTGAGCGCCGAGGTCAACGAACTGAATAGCATGATTAGTCAATTGAACGCCCAGCTCAAGCGGGTTCGCGAGAACCTGGTGTGGCGCATCACGCACCCGAGATGGCTCGAGCGAATTCGCACCACAAGGCAACGCTAAGAGGTCTCAGCCGTGTCTTCAAAAGCTGCCGATCGCAAATACCTGCGCACTATCGTGGTCGATTTGACGCCCGTTCTTCCGGGGGGAGAAAATGGCGGCGCCAAGGTGTTCGTGCTGGAACTGCTGCGCCGTCTCGCCGAGCGCGCGCCGAAAACCCAGTTTGTCCTGCTGACGCAGGCCGCCGCTCACAAAGAACTCGGCACGCTCGACCGCGCGAATATCCGACGTGTGATGGTCCTCGACCACAGCAACCCGCCGGTTCTTCGATCGCTGGGAACGGAATTATCTTCCCGGCTGCTGCGTCTCCTGCCGGAACGTCCGAGGCGGATTGTGCGACGTGCGATCAACCGTCTGAAGCCGATGCTCAGGGACACGGTGCCGCACGTCGTACGAGAGCAGAATGCGGACCTGTTGTTCTGTCCGTTTACTGCGCCCACCTATTTTGAGCTTGGTGTCCCCACGGTCTCTGTCATCTACGATCTGCAATACAAGACCTATCCGGAGTTCTTTCCCGAGGCCGACGTGGCGCAGCGCGACCGCACCTTTGTCGATGCGGCGCGGTGCTCCACGGCGCTGGTCGCCATCTCCGAATATTCGCGGCAGGCGGCGATCGAACACGGTCGTCTCGATCCTGCCCACATCAAGACGGTGCACCTGCATATTTCGCAGCACAGCCTGCGCAACGCCGCGCGAGACGAGTCGATCCTGGATCGGCTCCAGCTGGTTGCGGGGCAGTACCTGATCTATCCGGCGAATTTTTGGAAGCACAAGAACCACGACATGCTGATGACGGCTTTCGGCATCGCCCGCAGCAGCCGACTGGATCACAATGTGCGCCTGGTATGCACCGGCGCGCCTGGGGCGCGACAACGATGGCTGAAGCAGGCCGCGGAGGGCCTCGGGCTCGGGGACCATGTCCTGTTCCCGGGTTATCTCGCCAATGCCGAGCTTCTGGCCCTGGTCACTAACAGCGCAGGCGTGATCTTTCCCTCCCTGTATGAAGGCTTTGGATTGCCGGTCATCGAAGCGATGGCGACTGGCGTGCCTGTCGCCTGCAGCAATGTTACGTCGCTGCCGGAAGTCGCTGGTGATGCCGCGATTCTGTTCGATCCCCGCATCCCCGACGACATCGCCCGCGCGATGATTGCCCTCGCCCATGACAAAGACCTGACCGCGCGATTGGTGCGCGCCGGAGACCTGCGCGCGGCGCAATTTTCGGACTCAAAGCTCATGGCCGAGCAATATTGGGAGATTTTCCAGGAAGCGGCCGGACTCGAATATCGGTCGAATTTGCTGGTTGGCATTCACCCCGACGGCTGGGCCGGTCCGAACCCGAAAGTGCAGGTATTGGCCTCGACCCAAGCCCGAACCCTTGATTTCGAAATCGCGCTTCCAGGCTGGGCACCGGTCTCCAAGATGACCATGCTAATTCGGCAGGGCAGCGATAAAAAATCCAAGGTCACCTTGTTGCGTGGCCGAAACGGAAAAGTCTCGGTCCCGCTGCCGCTGGCAGGCGGTTTCTTTGACATCGAGATATCGCCCTCTTTCGTTCCGGCGCTAACAGGAGCCGGTGACGACTTGCGGGAATTGTCGGGCATCGTTGTGAAATGTGAGATCGTGCATGCCGACGGCCAGCGCATCTCGTTGTTCCCAGAAAGCAGCTCGACATGAAGGTCAGTGTTGTCACGCCGTCCTACAATCAGGGACAATTCATTCGACGCACGCTTGAGAGCGTCGCCTCGCAAGGCGGGGCCGAGATAGAGCATGTCGTGTTCGATGGCGGCAGCACGGACGACACGGTGGAGGTGCTCAAGCGCTTTGGCAACGGCATCCGATGGACGTCAGAGAAAGACAAGGGGCAGACCGACGCGGTCAACAAGGGGTTGCGCGCCACCGATGGCGAGATCATCGGCTGGCTCAATTCGGATGACATCTATTATACCGACGCGATCGCACGCGTCGTTGCATTTTTCGAGACCCATCCGGATGTCGATGTGATCTACGGCATGGCCGATCACATCGATCTGGTCGATTACGCGTTCGAAGCCTACCCGACCGAGCCCTGGAATTTCGAGCGCCTGAGGGACACCTGTTTCATTTGCCAGCCGGCCGCGTTCTTCCGCCGGCGCGTCGTCGAGCAGCACGGGCTGCTCGACGAAAGCCGCAATTTTTGTATGGACTACGAGTACTGGCTGCGCCTCGGCAAGGCGGGCGTCCGCTTCGCCTATCTGGAACAGAAACTGGCCGGCTCCCGGCTTTATGCCGAAAACAAGACCCTGGGCTCACGCCTGAAGGTGCATGGCGAAATCAACGACATGCAGAAGGCGCTGTTTGGAACGGTGCCCGATCGCTGGCTGTGGAACTACGCACACGCCGTGATCGACGAGCGGGTCGATCGAAAGACGTCGCCACGCTGGTTCGCCTTGCGCATGATCTTCGTGATGCTGAAGGCCGCCAGGCGCTGGAACGGGCGGATTTCCCCCGAAATGAAAACTGATCTTTGGGGCCTGTGGCGCAGCTTTCTAAAACGACCTTGATCGCATTGATTCCACCGGTAATCTATCCTAAAAGGCTGAAAATTCGGCAATCTCGCCCCTCCCCCATCCAAGCCGAAACTAACGTATCTCGCTTGTCTGAAGAGAGAGGTCTGGCCCATGCATCAAGAGATTTTTTCTTCATGACGAAAAAGACCGCATTGATCACAGGCGTCACCGGCCAAGACGGCGCTTACCTTGCCGAGCTGCTGCTGACCAAGGGTTATTCCGTGCACGGCATCAAGCGCCGGACGTCGTTGATCAACACCGATCGCATTGATCATCTCTACCACGACCCACACGAGCAGGGACTCGATTTCACCCTGCATCATGGCGACCTGACAGACTCCTCCAGTATCATCAGGATCGTCGAGCAAGTCCAGCCGGATGAGATCTACAATCTCGCGGCACAGAGCCATGTCGCTGTCTCGTTCGAGGAGCCCGAATACACCGCAAATTCCGACGCGCTTGGCCCGCTGCGCATTCTCGAAGCCATGCGCGTTCTGGGGCTGGAGAAAAAGTCCCGGTTTTATCAGGCTTCCACATCGGAGCTCTACGGTCTCGTTCAGGAAACGCCGCAGAAAGAAACTACGCCGTTCTATCCACGCTCGCCCTATGCCGTTGCCAAGCTTTACGCATACTGGATCACCATCAATTATCGCGAAGCCTACGGGATCTACGCCTGCAATGGCATTCTGTTTAATCACGAGTCACCGCTCCGAGGAGAGACGTTTGTCACGCGCAAAATCACCCGCGCATTGGCCCGTATCAAGCTCGGCTTGCAGGACCGCGTGCATCTTGGCAACCTCGATGCCAAGCGCGACTGGGGCCACGCGCGCGACTATGTCGAAATGCAGTGGCTGATGCTGCAGCAGGACAAGGCCGAGGACTACGTCATCGCCACCGGCGAACAGCATTCTGTGCGCGACTTCATCAAGTATGCCGCCGAAGAGGTCGGCATGAAGGTGCGCTGGGAAGGCCAAGGCGTCGAGGAAAAAGGCTATAATGCCGAGACCGGCAAGTGCATCGTCGCGATCGATCCGCGATATTTCCGACCGACGGAGGTCGAAACCTTGCTGGGCGACGCTTCGAAGGCCAAGCGCCAGCTTGGCTGGGCACCGCAAACCTCGTTCAGCGATCTCGTCGGCGAAATGATGCGTGAGGATCTCAAGTTGGCGGAACGGGACGAACTCGTAAAGAAGCATGGCTTCCGATTTTTCAATCGTCATGAATGAGGCGGCCTGACCGCCTCCGCTATGCTACCGCCGCGGATGGTTGACCGGCGCCGTCGCGCAAGCGACCGCAGATATGAGCGCCCTCGCTGACGAGGACGATTTCGGGGCAACGACTTGCGTATCCTGCATGCTTATAAAATTTACCGGCCGGACATCGAGGGTGGAATTCCCGCCGTCATGTCGAGCCTTACCCAGACCTCCGATCCTGCCACCAGCCATTCGATTTTATGCGCGCGGCGTCGGGGCACTGCACGCAACGCCGTGATCGACGGCGTCCCGGTCGAAGCTGTGGCATCGCTGGGCACGTTGTTTTCCACACCGCTGGCGCCCGCATATATTCCGGCCTTTGTCCGGCGTGCGCGGTCGGCCGACGTCGTCATCCATCACGCGCCGCTGCCGCTCAACGACGCCGCGATCCTACTGAACCTGCCCGATGACGTTGCCCTGATCGTCTACTGGCATGCTGACATCATCGGCTACTCCCTGCTGAAGCGGTTGGTCTCGCCGCTGATCCGCCGCGTGCTGACGCGTGCCGACAGGATCGTCGTGTCCGGGCAACCGATGATCGACAATTCGGAAATCCTCCGGCCCCACGCAGCGAAATGCACGGTAATACCATACGGCATGGATCTCGATTATTGGCGCACGTTGGATGCGTGCAAGCGCGACATCGTCGAGCAAATCAAACGCGACAGGCCACGCCACATCGTGGCGCTCGGGCGGCTCGTCAGTTATAAGGGTTACGACGTGCTGATCCGCGCGATGCACGACGTAGACGGACAAGCCACCATCATCGGCGAAGGTCCGCTGCTGCCCGAGTTGCAGCAACTGGCGACAGAACTCGGCGTTGCCGATCGCGTGCATTTTGCCGGCCGCCTGCCACGCGGCGAAATCAAGCAATTGTTTCACGCCGCGCAGGTATTTGCATTTCCCTCCGTCACCGAGGCCGAGGCGTTCGGGATCGTTCAGGTCGAGGCTATGGCAGCCGGCCTGCCGATCGTCAATACCAGTTTGGCCACCACCGTCCCTCTCGTTGCGCGGCATGACATGGAGTCGCTGACGGTCGCGCCGGGCGATGCGACGGCCCTGGCCGAGGCGCTGAACCGGATCCTCGATGAGCAGCTATTGGCGCAGCGGCTGGGCGTCGCCGGCCAAGCACGCGCGCTGAGCGAATTCGATCAATCGGCGTTTCGTGCACGAATGGCTGCTGTCTATGGCGACGCATTGCGGACGCGGCGAGATCGTATGATGAGACCGGGCTAATCCCTTGCTTGACGAGGGCGACACCAAGCGGAGTATTGAGCGCCATGAGCGATGAGATGGATTCGCCCGAAGGTAGCCTCGCACGTTATCGCGCGCTACTGGCGGAGAGGCCTGACTATTTCCGCGCCCCCGCAGACAGCCCGATCGCGATTTTGACAGCCGATCAGGACATTCTCGCAGCGCAGAACGAGGAAGCCGCCCGCAGGAAATTGAACGATCTGTCTTTCCCCGATGTCCGCGTCGGCGTCCTCGCCTCCGACCCCTATCTGGGAATGCTAACACGTGACGCCGTGCGCTTTGCTGACCGGTCACTCGGCGTCTACAACCGCCACATCGGCGAGCCCGGCTGCCTCATCATGCCGATCATTGCCGGCTCCATCGTGCTGATCCGGATCTTTCGACATGCCACGCGCGAATGGGCATGGGAATTTCCGGGCGGGCGCGTCTCACCGGAAGAAGACCCGACCGTGACTGCGCGGCACGAACTGGAAGACGAGATCGGGGCGACCAATCCGATCATGCAGCCGCTGGGGAGCGTCCATCCCTACCCGGCCTTTTCCAGCGCCTGTATCCATCTCTTCACCGCAACTGTCGCGCAGATCGGCGGCCCACAAATCGCCGAAGGCATCATCTCTGTCGAGACCGTTTCGTCGGCGCGGCTGTTTGAAATGGTGGACAACGGCGACATCACCGACGCTTCAGCGATCGCCTGTATCCTGAAGGCAAAATTGCGCGGTCTTATTTAATTTAGAACGACGGCCTCAATCTTCAGACTGCGGACGGCCATGCCCAATGGCCGCCAATCCGCGTTAAGCCCGAGCGCATATTGCGAGACGCTGTTTTCGATTTCGAATGTCAGAACGATTCCTTGCGGATCCATGCCGGCACCAGCTGGTAGATCGATCGTCTTGGCCTGATACCCTTCGCCCAATTGGAACGCCCATGTGGCGACATCCACAGCCCCCTGCTTCACACGAACGGTGCGGCTCGGCAATTGCGGGATCAGGAACGGCATAACCTCCATCGTTACACGCAACGGTCCCGGTGCGGGCCGTGCCAATGGCAATTTCAAAACGGCGACGGGACCGACAGTCCAGGGATAGCGGTACG
>NZ_JBMGPZ010000009.1:0-137300 GCF_049739505.1 Bradyrhizobium sp. USDA 241
AGAGTCCCGGTTGAATATGAGCCCAAGGGGCTCGGTGAAGCAACGGGGCGGGGCGCGGAGCCCTCGGCATAGTACCCACTTTTCTTGGAACGTGAGTCGTGATTCAAGGTCGGGATGATACCCGAAGCAAGAGAAGTCCACCTTTCGAGGAAAGATCGCAAGGTGCTTGAGGCGTGCTGTCGCTCACCGGTGACGTTGCAGCGCGATTTGAAGCGGGCGCGGATAGTTCTGTTGGCGGCGGATGGGCGCAGCACCCGGTCGATCGCCAAGGAAGTTGGGGTCCAGCCGCGGATTGTCAGCCTTTGGCGGCATCGCTATGAGCTATGCGGGAAACTGGGTGATGACGGAATGAGATAGGCGGCGTATCGAGGCGGGTGTCGAGCCTGCCAGAACCTCAAGGAGAGCGATACGCCATGAACGAGCATAGCAACATTGTCCCACTGCGTCAGCCCGATGAGATCGACGATCCACTGACGAATATTTTGCGATCTGGAGCTCGGCAGCTGCTTGCGCAGGCTGTCGAGATGGAAGCCGAGGCGTTTCTCGCCGCGATGAAGGGCTTGAAGCTTCCCGATGGCCGCGACCGCCTCGTGCGACACGGCCATGGTCCAGTGCGGACGATCCAGACGGGGATCGGCGCCGTCGAAGTCGCCCGGGTAAAGATTCGCGATCGCGCGGTGACCAGCGATGGCGAGCGGATCCGCTTCACCTCGGCGATCCTGCCGTTGTGGGCACGGCGCACGAAGAGCTTGGATGCACTTTTGCCGGTTCTGTACCTGCGAGGCATCTCGACGGGCGACTTCCAGGAGGCGCTGGCGGCGCTCTTGGGCAAGGATGCGCCGAATCTTTCTCCGGCGGTGGTTTCCAGACTGACGACGGAGTGGCAGCTCGAGTACGAGCGTTGGCAGAAGCGCGATCTGTCGGCGCGCCGGTACGTATACGTGTGGGCGGACGGCGTCTTCCTGCAGGCTCGCATGGAAGACCACAGCGAATGCATGCTGGTGCTGATCGGCGCGACGCCGGAAGGCAAGAAGGAACTCATCGGCTTCCAGGTCGGCGTGCGCGAGAGCACGCAGAGCTGGCACGAACTGCTCGTCGAGGCGAAAACCCGAGGGCTGAAGATCGCCCCGGAAATCGCCGTCGGTGACGGCGCGCTCGGCTTCTGGAAGGCGCTCGACGAGGTCTTTCCCGCCACGCGACATCAGCGGTGCTGGGTGCACAAAACCGCGAATATCTTGAACAAAGTCGCAGTGTCGGTACAGGCCAGCATGAAGAAGGATCTGCGCGAGGTCTATTTGGCGTCCAACCGAGCTTCGGCCGAAGTGGCGATCGATGTCTTTGCCGAGAAATACGGAGCGAAGTACGACAAGGCGGTCGAGTGCCTGACGAAAGATCGCGACGCAATGCTTGCGTTCTACGAATTCCCCGCCGAGCATTGGGACCACTTGCGGACGACGAATCCCATCGAAAGCGTGTTCGCGACGGTCCGGCACAGAACGGTGCGCACGAAAGGTTCGTTATCGTCAACGACTGCCAAGTTGATGGTGTTCAAGCTGCTCTGCGCCGCATCAAAGACCTGGCGGCGGCTGAAAGGCACAAATCAGTTGCCGAAGGTCAGCGCAGGTGTCAGATTCGAAAACGGCATCGAGGTCATCCAAGTGCCGGAAAACCACGCCGCCTGATCGCCTCGTCACCCAAAATCCCGCATAGCTCCATCGCTATGCCGACCATGGCCTTGAAGGGCTGCAAGACAAGCCGCGGCCTGGCAAGCAGCCGATCTATACGAAGACGACCGACAAGCGGATTCTGAAGCTGCTGGATAAGCCGCCACCGCAAGGGTTTGCGCGCTGGACCGGCCCCCTGCTGGCCGAGGCGCTGGGCGATGTCGATGTCCAATATGTCTGGCGGTTCCTGCGCAGCCACAAGATTGACCTGGTGGCTCGCAAGTCCTGGTGCGAGAGCAACGACCCGAACTTTACGGCCAAAGCCGCCGATGTTGTCGGCCTCTATGTCGCGCCGCCGGCGAAGGCCATTGTGCTGTGCGTGGACGAGAAGCCCTCGATCCAGGCTTTGGAGCGAGCGCAGGGTTATCTGAAGTTGCCCAATGGCCGCGCCTTGACCGGCCAAAGCCACGATTACAAGCGGCATGGCACCACAACATTGTTTGCGGCGCTCGAAGTCGCCACCGGAAAGATCATCGCGACCCATTCAAAACGCCGGCGCCGCGTCGAGTTTCTCGATTTCATGAACAGCGTCCCCCGTGGGTCGGTCAAAATCCCCCGGGTATGGTCACTTGAAACTCCCCCACCTGATGATCGCCGTCAGCGCCGCTGAACAGCAGTAGCCGGTCAGGCAGGACGTTTATGTTCGACCCCTTTAGCCAGCAAGGGGCCGGGGAGTTGAACGTCTTGAAGCGACATCTGCAAAGCACCGTACTTACATTACTTGATCGCAACACCAGCCAGCGCGAGATTCACCGGCTGACGGGTGTCGATCGCAAGACGATCCGGCGTTATCAGGCGCTGCGGGCCGGTGCGGAGGCAAATTCCCCCGGGGAAGTGACCACCGGCTCGGTGAGCGCGGACGGCCAAATTCCTCCACCCCGACCACCGGCTTTTGGGACATCGGAAGCGACGGTCACCAGCAGCCTGGCCCGTTCGGCTTGCGAAGCGCATCGGACGTGGATCGAAGAACAGGTCCGGCTGAAGCGGAACGCGCAGGCGATTTACCAGGACCTGGTTGATCAATTTGGCTTTCCGTCCAGCTACCAGAGTGTCAAGCGGTTTGTGCGCCGGTTGCGGCACGCTGATCCTGAGCAGTTTGATCGTCTTGAGTTCCTCCCCGGCGAGGAAGCTCAGGTCGACTATGGCGAGGGCGCGCCGACGGTTGATCCGAAGAGCGGGCGGTACCGTCGTCCCCGCCTGTTCGTGATGACGCTACGCTACTCGCGGCGCAGCTTCCGGCGGGTAGTCTGGAAGTCCAGCCAACAAGTCTGGGCGCAGCTCCACGAAGAGGCGTTCCGGTATTTTGGCGGGGTCCCCAGCTATGTCGTGCTCGACAACCTGAAGGAAGGCGTCCTCAAGCCGGATTTGTACGAGCCCCAGCTCAACCCGATTTACAGCGCGATGCTGGCTCATTACGCCGTGGTCGCCGATCCCGCGCGCGTGGCCGATCCAAATCGGAAAGGATGCGTCGAGAATGCGATTCAACATACCCAGGGCACTGCGCTGGCCGGACGGCGCTTCGAGACGCTGGAGGCGCAAAACGAGTTCTTGAGGCACTGGGAGGAGAACTGGGCTTCCAAACGCATCCACGGCAGCACGCGCCGTCAGGTCGAGGCGATGTTCCAGGAAGAGAAGCCGCACCTGCGGCCGCTGCCTGTCGCTCCCTTCCGCATCTTCACCGAAGTCGTCCGGACTGTCTGCGACGACACCACCGTACGCGTCGACAACAGCTATTACGCCGCGCGGCCCGCGCCGATCGGCAGCCAGGTCGTCGTGCGCATCTACACCACCACGATCGAGATCCGTGATCGCCACACCCGTGCGCTGCTGCGTGTTCATTCCCGGATGGCGCACCCCGGTTCTGTCGTCCTGCCGACCAGCGAACGGCCGTTCAACCCGTCGCGGCAAACCGCCGTGCTGCTGGCGAGCGCCGAGCGCATCGGATCGCAGACCAGGGCCTTGTGCCAGCAGGTGTTCGACACCGAAGGGCGCCCCGGACAGCGCGCGATGTGGGGCATTGTCGGGCTGGGCCGGAAGTATCCGGCGCGGCTGGTCGAGCAGGCCTGCGCGCACGCCATCGACAACCGCATCTACCGCTACAAGCACGTGCGTGCGACCGTCGAGCGGTTGTTCGAACAGGCGATCGAGCAGGTTGGAGTGACGCCACAGCCGGCATCGCCGCTCACCCAGGATCATCCGCTGATCCGTACCCCCGCGGAATACGGCGACCTCTTCAGCCGCGCTGTGCGGCGCGACGCCGACGACAATGGTCGGCAGGCCGAGGCTCACGACGATCACGCCACGGCAATCCGCGCTCGTGTCGCCTGCGCAACCCCGGCCAACTCCGGCGCCACGAGCGCTCCCGCTGCACCTTCTCACCTTAAACTGGAGACCTAGCCACATGATGACCATGCCGGAAATTGAGCGTTGCCTACGACAGCTGCGCCTGTCGGGTGTCCGCGACACGCTGCAGACGCGCGTGCTCCAGGCGCAGGGCGCCAACCAGCCCTTCCTCGAGACCTTCTCCCTTATCCTGCAGGATGAACTGGACCGTCGTCAGTCCCGTCTTATCGAGCGGCGATACCAGCAATCCGGGCTCGACGAAAAGCTGACGCTCGCCGAGTTCGACTGGTCCTTCAATCCCAAACTGCCACGTCAGACCTGCTTCCAGCTCCACACCCTGGCGTTCATTGCCGCTGGCGAGAACGCTCTGCTTGTTGGCAAACCTGGCACCGGGAAGTCGCACATCGCCAAGGCGATTGCCTATCAGGCGATCCTGCAAAGCCACAAGGTCCAGTATCTTGAGACCGACGACTTCTTCCACCGCTACGCCCTGAACTCTCCGGCACAACGCGAGGTCCGGCTGCGAACCATCATCGACTGCGATCTCCTCGTGCTGGACGATCTATTCCTCGCACGCGCCATCCCCGACGACGCCGGCACTTTGCTGCAGACCCTGATCCATCAGCGTTACAAACTGCGCCGCAGCGTCATCGTCACCTCCAATCGCGTCGTGCAGGATTGGGGGGCATACCTTGGGGACAACACTATGAGCACGACGATCCTCGATCGCCTTATGCATCATTGCCATCTGCTTGAGTTCGACGGACGCAGCTATCGGCTCAAAGAAGCCGCTGAAGCTCTTGCCCGGGAAACAAACTCAAACTAACAGTCCCTTGTCCTGCCTCGCGGGTGGAGGAATTTGACTGACCACACCCGGAGGAATTTGAAGTGACCCGCGGGGGCGTCACCGCGGCTTTTCCGAACCGCAAGCTTCACGTCATCCTCGACAACCTCAACACCCATAAAAAGAACGAGGACTGGCTCAAGGCCCACCCCAACGTGCAATTTCATTTCACGCCGACAAGTGCGTCATGGCTCAATCAGGTCGAAGTATGGTTTTCCATCTTGCAGGGGCAGTCGCTCAGCGGCACCTCCTTCACGAGCCTCAAGCAGCTTCAGGAACACATCGATGCCTACGTCAACGCATACAACGACAGAGCCGAGCCCTTCGTCTGGACCAAGAAAAAGGTCCGTCAACGCCGTTTCAAAGGCCGCCGTATCACTCAGCTCTGATTCCGGGTAATAGCGCAGCGTCCCGTCCCGTTGCGGCCCAAGAGCGTTGCGTTTGGCGTATTCGGTCGGCGTGAGGTTGCCCAGGGCGCTGTGCGGCCGGGCGTTGTTGTAGTCGTCTTTCCAGGCCGCCAGCACGGCTCGCGCCTGTGCGAGCGAAGTGAACAGCGTCTCATTGAGAAGTTCATCGCGCAGGCGGGCGTTAAAGCTCTCGATGAAGGCATTCTGGGTCGGTTTGCCGGGCGCGATGTAGTGCCACTCGATCTGCCTCTCTTGGCTGAAGCGCAGCACGGCCATTCCGGTCAGCTCAGTGCCGTTGTCGGACAGGCACATCGCCGGCCGGCCGCGCCAGGCAATGATGACATCGAGCTCGCGTGTGACCCGCAGGCCCGACAGCGAAGTATCGGCGACGAGCGCCAGGCATTCGCGAGTGAAGTCGTCGACCACAGCCAGAATCCGGAACCGTCGGCCATCGGCGAACGCATCCGACAGAAAGTCGAGACTCCAGCGCTGGTTGGCGCCTTGCGGGATCGCCATTGGCGCCCTGCTGCCGAGCGCCCGTTTACGGCCGCCACGCCGGCGGACTTGCAGCCGTTCCTCGCGATACTGCGCGTTTCGGGGGATCGTGAGCGCGGATTTCAGGGGATCGTGAGCAGAGATTTCAGACGATCGTGAGCAACGATTTCGCGGGATCGTGAGCAAGGCTTTCGGAGCCTTGCAGCGCTTCGGCCGACAACTCAACCGGCTTAGGGATGACCTCGTGGTTAACGAGGAAGTCCAATGCCTACCCAGAGATTGTCGATGCGCCGGATCAAGGAAGTCCTTCGGTTAAAACATTTTCAAGGCCTGCCAGAGCGGGCCATCGCTCAACGCCGCCATCAAGACACTCGTCGACGAACTCAATGCTCGTCAAATGCGTGGCTTCGGCTCAAGCCGCGCCGAACTGTTTGCCGAACTCGACAAACCCAAGCTAACCCCGCTGCCAGATCAGCCTTATGCCTTCGCACGCTGGAAGCGCTGCCGCCTCGCTCCCGATTATCATGTCGAGGTCGACGGCCATTGGTACTCCGCGCCGTATCGTCTGATTGGCGAGCTGGTCGATGCCCGTATCGACGATCGGACGGTCGAGATCTTCCACAAGGGCCAGCGGATCGCCAGCCATGCCCGCGCGCCCAACCGACGCGGACACACCACCATCGCCGACCACATGCCCAGCGCCCATCGCCGCTACGGCAAATGGACCCCCGCCGCGGTGATCGCCGCCGGCGAGCGGATCGGTCCTTCGACAGCAGCGTTTTTCCAGGCCGTGATCGACGCCCGCCCCCATCCAGAACAAGGCTTTCGAACCTGCCTTGGCATTCTGGCGCTCGTCAAAAGCTACGGCGCCGAACGCCTCGACGCAGCCTGCCGGAGGGGCATCCTCATCAAGGCGCGCTCCGTCGCCTCGATTAGATCGATCCTCCAGAACGGCCTCGATCGCACGTTCTTCGACGAATCTTTCGAGCACCAGCCCCTGCGCCACGGCAACATCCGCGGACGCGACTACTTCCACTGAAGCAAGGAGAGACCCGGCATGCTTAACCACCCAACCCACGAACGGCTGATCGAGCTTGGCCTGACCGGAATGGCCAAGGCCTTCGAGGAGCAGCGCCGATCGCCCGATCTCGAAGCCCTGCCGTTCGAAGATCGCATCGGCCTGTTGGTCGACCGCGAAGCCGCCGAACGCGACACCAGGCGGCTCACCACGCGCCTCAAGATCGCCGCACTGCGCCAGACTGCTTGCGTCGAGGACGTCGATCTGCGCACCCCGCGGGGCATCGACCGCGCCGTTTTCGCCAAACTCGTCGAAGGTCGCTGGATCGATCGCCACGAGAATTTGCTCGTCACCGGGGCAACCGGCCTGGGCAAAAGTTGGTTAGCCTGCGCGCTCGGCCACAAGGCCTGCCGCGACAACCGATCAGTCCTCTATCATCGCGTTCCAAGGCTGTTCGAGGCGCTCGCGCTCGCGCGCGGAGACGGACGTTACGCCCGGCTCCTCAAAAGCCTCGGCCGCGCTCAGCTTCTGATTTTGGATGATTGGGGACTATCGGTGCTCACCGCCGCGGAACGCCGCGATCTGCTCGAAATCCTCGAGGACCGCCATGGCCGCGCATCCACCATCGTCACAAGTCAGCTCCCCGTGGACACCTGGCATGGAGCCATTGGGGACCCCACGGTCGCCGACGCCATTCTCGATCGCCTCGTCCACAACGCCCACCGCCTCCAGCTCACCGGAGAAAGCATGCGAAAACGCAGCGCCAAAACCATCACCCTTGACGGCCAACCAGAACACTGACTCTATCTCCCATCGGCCGTAGCGGGCTGCTCACGATCGTCTGAATTCAGTGCTCACGATCGCGCGAAATCGATGCTCACGATCCGTGAAATCCGCACGATACAGACGTCGAAACTTCTTGTGGTTCATGACCAGCCCCTCGCGGCGCATCAGCACCAGCAGACGACGGTAGCCGAACCGGCGGCGGATGGCCGCCAGCTCGCGCAGGCGGGCGCGTACGGCCGCATCATCGGCTCGCCCGTTGCGATAGCGCACCGATGCGCGATCTGCCCCCAAGGCTTTGCACGCCCGCCGTTCGCTCACTTCGAAGTTGGTCCGCAGATGAGCGACGGCCTCTCGCCTCGCGGCGGGCGTCACCATTTTTTTGACGCAACGTCCTTGAGCATGGCGTTGTCGAGCATTGCCTCGGCCAGGAGCTTCTTCAGCTTGGCGTTCTCGTCCTCCAATGCCTTCAGCCGCTTGGCATCGGATACCTCCAGGCCACCGTACTTGGCCTTCCATTTGTAGAATGTTGCGCTCGAGATCCCGTGTTTGCGGCAGACATCAGCCGTCGCCACACCCGCCTCCTGCTCCCGCAAAATCCCGATGATCTGCTCTTCCGTGAACCGACTTGGCTTCATGGTCCATCTCCTCAGAGGTGACGGACTCTACCCATTCTTGGAGGAGTTTGCGGGGCTCAGACCACTTGCGCCAGCTCCGCCAGTGTCTTGTCGCCTTTGACCGCAGCCAAAGCAACCTTCGCCTTGAATGCCGGAGAATGCGTCCGGCGGCTCTTCTTCGTCATCTTCGCTCCTGATTCGCAGCAAGAATCCTCGCCGCTGTCAGGCAGAAAATCCACTCAAGCTACTGTCCGAATTTGCGGGGCCAGCTCTCCCATCTTCGCCCTCGCAGCGCCGTACGAACGGAGCTTGTCCGTGATCATCACGCGCGGCGGCGTGCCGGCGGATTTCAAGAGCTTCTTCATGAGCCGCTGGGCAGCGGGCGAGTCTCTTCGGCGCTGGATCAAGACGTCGAGAACGAAGCCATTCTGGGTCGACAGCAATGTTGTTCGCCCGCGATCGAGATAACGACTTCGTCCAGATGCCATTTGTCACCGCGAGCGGGTGCACGCTGGCGGATCCGATCGGAGAACGGCTTGCCGAATTTCCGTCCCCACTGGCGCACGGTTTCATAGGTCACGCCAATGCCACGCGCCGCCAGCATTTCCTCGACCATGCGCAAGCTTAAGGGAAACCGGAAATACAACCAAACGGCATAGCTGATCACTTCCGGTGGGAAGCGATGGCGGCGATAAAGAGGGTCCTTGGCAGTCCGCATGCCGCTCGTCTACCCCCTCCGCCGCTCCAATTCGTTAACTTGACGGTACCGCTGTGACTATTCTCCAGCCATCATGGCCGATACGACCACCACCCCCGGATGGGCCACTCATCATGCAGGCGCCTGGTGCGAGCATGCCTGTTACATATGGCACACGCGGCAGGCGAGGCGTCGTCCCTGCTTTGCGATGTCATGCAGTGAGTCAAGGACTTTAGCTCACATTGCAATAACCGCCCGTGAGCCGGCAAACCGACAGCCCTGGCAGCAGTTTAGGATTGGATGAATTCTTCAAGCTCGTCGATCATCTGTTTACCGGGTTTGATTCCTCCGAAAGGATATCAATGGCCTCGAGCCTTGCGTCATACTCCTCGTATGTGCCGAGCAGGGCTTGGCCAACTGTCAAGTTGTGCACGGGATCGATAATCGAGGGGGAGTCGTAAGTTAGGGAGGTTGGTCCAGTAAATAGAACTTCTTCGCCACGCTCGTCGCGTCGCAGCGTTCGGTCCGTACACCATTTGACGAGTTGCGTGACCTCTCCCTTCCCGGACTCAATAATGGGCGGCAGCTGCCGAACCGAGTAGAAATTCGTCCGCGCAGCATATATCTGTCGCGAATCCGAGCTCATGCGCTCGTCTGGTTGAGCGGTAAGGGTCAGCAGGCGCTTGCCTTTCGGACGCTCGAGCGTACCCTGAATTAGACCGCCTTCTCTGATCAGTCTAATGTGCGCCAGCTTTTTTGGAGCACCAAGAACCTCTCGTCCCGAGGCGAGAGCTGCATCATTTACCGTCACGTAAATGTAAGGGATGTAGTAGCCAGTCTCACCGCCGGGATCACGAACTTGAATTCCTGAATAGCACTCCAAGTATGGCCCGACAGTGCTTGAGCGATAGCTCGCGACCCCCACAATGGCGATTGCAGGGTTTGCTGCAGGTGCTAGCTCCTTCGGCAATAAACAATTCGCCTCGTGCCCCACGCTGAACATAAGGTTTATGGCTTGGCAGCCGAGAAACGCACTGCCACGATTTTTGCCCCCATGGTAAAGCGGCGCATCAAGCGGAATGCCTTTGACGTCGGGCATCGCATCCTCCTCGATCTCAGAACAATTTCGCGCGGTTGGAGATTGAGCTATTCATCTCACCTCGCCTCTCCGGTTGTTGAAGCGCCCCTGAAGCGACTGTACTGCGCTGGCAGCGATGTGGGTTCGGTAGTCCGTACGGCACATCGATCCGGTGATAGCGATCTGCGCTACGCGAGGCCGCAGTGCCGTTTCTGCGCCTTGCACCTCAATCCGCCGGATTAAACGATCCGAAAACATCCAACACGCTTGACCTTTTCCATTCTAGAAGCCGGCAGCTGTCCTGTGCTGCCGAATGCGCCTGATTGTCCATCCATTCCGGCGGAGCGTGCTCACCGATGATGACGTCAAGGCGAGTGGGTGATTCCTATTTGTCTATCAGTCGTTATGCAACGTCGATGCCAGGCACCTCGTGCGGTTATACGGCTCACCGGCTGACGTCAAATTGGGTACGAGTGACCCGACAACTTTCGACTCTTGTTCTGTTGTCTTCCTCGCTCGTCCGATTGACGACGCGATGTCGAAAGCCCGACATGATCAAGTATCCGGACAGAAAGTTGATGAGGCTCTCTCACGAGTTTTCGCAACAGCATGGCTATCGCCATTGTGTCTCGATTAAACCAGATCAGCGTAACATTATCGCTGCGGATGGTAGAAAACGCAGGCCCTGACATCACCGTCTCGGTAGAGAGTCGGAAGACCTCCAGCGCCTGTGCAAGAGTCACGTGAGGCTGACTTCCCATCAGAGTCTCGGCGCGCCGATTGCACGGAATGGATACTCCAATTCGCAAGACTTAGGAGAACCTCATGCGTTCTGCGCCCCACTTTTCGATCCACAAGGAGCTCAGCACCGTTCGGCACCGGTATCGCTCCGCTCGCGGGTACCGATCCTATCTCCGAAACCGGAGGAAATTCGGTCGCAAATTGTCGGCGTCTAGCCCGTCCTATTCGTGAGAGTGCGGCTTTTGGGCCCGATTGATGCGGCCGCACATCTTGTCTGACGAGGCGCACAGGATTGCCTTCGGCTTTTCGCCGCCTGACGACCGGTACTTTGCAACGCGCTTGAGGGATGGGTTGGGCGAACGGGGGCGGACGCCCCGCCGGTCAAGGACCGAGCGGCAGCAGCGCGCCGGGCAAGCCGCAGATCAGGTCGGCTTCGGGACATGCCGCGGCAAACGCAAGGCGAATGCGGCTCGTGGTCTCGACGACACGGGCGGCGATTTTCAAGAGCCGAAGACGCAGCGTCGCGAACTCGGCAGCGGCCAATTCCCGGGCTTTGGGAATGGCGTCGCGCACGGTCAGCATCAGCCAATAAGCGGCCGTATGGAGCACGAGACGGACCTGGTTGGCGAGCGCCGAACGGCAGCTGGTGCGATCGGAGGCGAGCTGCGTCTTATGCAGCTTGATCAGATTCTCGGCTTGGCCGCGCGCGCAATACAGGCTGTCGTAGATCCACTCGGCCGAGCCGACATCGAGGCTGGTGACGACGAAGCGGATGTCGAGGCCGAGCATCGTCGCCTCAATACGGGCGACAGTGCGCCGTTCGCGATCCCAGGACTTTGCCTTGTGGCGCGTCTCGGTATAGCCACGCAGAACCGGCAGGTTCTCGATGGCGCGTCGCGTGCGGATGTCGTCGGCGACCTCGTCGACTTTTCTGGCGAGAGGCTTGGTGCCGGACAGACCGAAGATGTAGTCGATGCCGTTGGTCTCGCACCACGCCATTGCCTCCGGCCGGGCATAGTGCCCGTCGCCACGGAACGTAATTTGCGTGTTGTGCCATCGCGTCCGGATATGCCGTACCAGGCGGCGCAGATGGGCACGCACCTCGACGCCGCCCGGCGTCTTGCCGGGCCGCAGCACGACGGCCACGGGCCGGCTCTTCTCCGTGTCGTAGACGTGGATCGGCAGGAAGCAGCGTTCGTCATAATGAGCGTTGAACAGCGAGAGCTGCTGATGGCCGTGGACGACGTCGCAGGTATCATCGATGTCGAGCGTGACGGATGCCGGCTCGCGCGGGTAGCTATCCATCCATGCGTCGACCAAAGTGTAGGTCAGCCGGATCACGTCGCGCAGGCGCGGAGCATTCTCCAGCCGCGACAGCGTCGGCTGGGAACACAAATCCCGGCCCGTGTCCGGCAGCCGTCCGCAGGCCAGCTTGAATGCCGGATCGGACCTCAGATGATCGAGGTCGTCGGCGTCCTCGTAGCCGCAGCAGATCGCGAACATGCGAGCGCGGAACATATCGACCAGGCTGTGCACGACCCGCGTCGGATCGCGCCGATCCGGGAACACCCGGGCCAGATTGTTGGCCAAGCCGAGACGCCGCTCGGCCATCGCCAGAAGCATCACGCCCCCGTTCGAGGTCAGGCGACCGCCATCGAAGGCAGCTGTGACTTTCTTGGCGTGAACGGCTGGAAACGAGAAGGGCGGAATCGTATCGTCGGTCATGGCGGGCGTGGCGTTCGCGGTTGAAGGTGATGGGGTGGCTTCGCAACCGAATCCTACGCCGCATCAGCGCTTTACCCCTCAGGCGCACTCTTACGAATAAGACGGGTTAAGTTGAAGAAAGATTGAGTGACTCCCGATCATTTCTGTGCCGAAACGTGGAGTCGCGGTCGTGCCGCGTCCAAAGAAACCGGCGCGAGCGGCCTATTAGACGCGGTAGGTGCTCAGCCTCCGAAACGAGACTATCAAGCATGAAGAGATCGAGCGCGAGGCAGAGGTTTTATTTGTGTTGAATTCTTGCTTCTCGATAGTGGTCTGAAATCGTATCATCGGTCATGGCGGGCGTGGCGTTCGCGGTTGAAGGTGATGGGGTGGCTTCGCAACCGAATCCTACTCCGCATCAGCGCTTTACACCACGCTCGCCAGCCTCTCAGGCGCCCTCTCGCGAATAAGACGGGCTAGAAGGTGGGGTAGAGCTATGGCGGAATCTGGGTGATGACGGTGTGAGGAAGGCGGCGTATCGAGGCGGGTGACGAGCCTGCCAGAACCTCTCGAGGAGAGCGATACGCCATGACCGAGACTACCAATGTTCTTGCTTTCCGTCAGCCGTCCGCGGTTGATGATCCACTGACCGATATCGTTCGTGCCGGCGCGCGGGACCTGCTTGCCAGGGCGATCGAGATCGAGGTTGGCGCGTTTCTGGCCAGCACGGCCAATCTGACGCTGCCCGACGGTCGAGCGCGCCTGGTCCGACATGGGCACGGTCCGGTGCGCGAGATTGCGACCGGCATCGGTCCGGTGGAGGTCGCTCGTCCCAAGGTCCGCGACCGCGGAGCGAGCGGGCCAGGCGACCGCCTCCGCTTCAGTTCGGCAATCCTGCCGCTATGGGCGCGGCGGACGAAGAGCCTGGATGCCTTGATCCCGGTCCTCTATTTACGCGGCATCTCGACCGGCGACTTCCAGGAGGCGCTCTCGGCGCTGCTCGGCAAGGATGCGCCGAACCTGTCGCCTTCGGTGATCGCCGGCCTGAAGGCCGATTGGCAGGTCGAGTACGAACGCTGGCAGAGACGCGATCTGTCGGCGCGTCGCTATGTCTACATCTGGGCCGATGGCGTGTACCTGCAGGCCCGCATGGAAGATCACAGCGAATGCATGCTGGTGCTGATTGGCACCACGCCGGAAGGCAAGAAGGAGCTGATCGGCTTCCAGGTCGGCGTGCGCGAGAGCGCGCAGAGCTGGCGCGAACTCCTGATCGACCTGCGGCAACGCGGGTTACGGATTGCCCCGCAACTCGCCATCGGCGACGGCGCCCTCGGCTTCTGGAAGGCACTGGACGAGGCCTTTCCCGGCACGCGGCACCAACGATGCTGGTGCCATAAAGTGAGCAACGTACTCGACAAGGTCGCCAAATCCGTGCAGGGCCCCATGAAGAACGACCTGCGGAACATCTATCTGGCCCCACACCGGGCCGAAGCTGAAACCGCGATCGACGTCTTCGTCGAGAAATACCACGTCAAATACGGACGTGCGGTGGAGTGCCTGATCAAGGATCGCCATGCGCTGCTCGCCTTCTTCGACTTCCCTGCTGAGCACTGGATCCACCTACGCAGCTCGAACCCGATCGAGAGCGTCTTCGCCACGGTGCGCCACCGAACGGTGCGGACCAAGGGATCGCTGTCGCAACAAACTGCGAAGCTGATGGTGTTCAAGCTCATCGACGCCGCATCGAAGACCTGGCGGCGATTGAAGAGCACGAACCAGTTGCCGAAAGTCATCGCCGGTGTAAAGTTCATCGACGGAATCGAAGTCATTCCGAACACTGAAAGCCACGCCGCCTGATCAGGCCGCGTCACCCAAAATCAGCCATAGCTCCCTGCCAGAACCTCTCGAGGAGAGCGATACGCCATGACCGAGACTACCAATGTTCTTGCTTTCCGTCAGCCGTCCGCGGTTGATGATCCACTGACCGATATCGTTCGTGCCGGCGCGCGGGACCTGCTTGCCAGGGCGATCGAGATCGAGGTTGGCGCGTTTCTGGCCAGCACGGCCAATCTGACGCTGCCCGACGGTCGAGCGCGCCTGGTCCGACATGGGCACGGTCCGGTGCGCGAGATTGCGACCGGCATCGGTCCGGTGGAGGTCGCTCGTCCCAAGGTCCGCGACCGCGGAGCGAGCGGGCCAGGCGACCGCCTCCGCTTCAGTTCGGCAATCCTGCCGCTATGGGCGCGGCGGACGAAGAGCCTGGATGCCTTGATCCCGGTCCTCTATTTGCGCGGCATCTCGACCGGCGACTTCCAGGAGGCGCTCTCGGCGCTGCTCGGCAAGGATGCGCCGAACCTGTCGCCTTCGGTGATCGCCGGCCTGAAGGCCGATTGGCAGGTCGAGTACGAACGCTGGCAGAGACGCGATCTGTCGGCGCGTCGCTATGTCTACATCTGGGCCGATGGCGTGTACCTGCAGGCCCGCATGGAAGATCACAGCGAATGCATGCTGGTGCTGATTGGCACCACGCCGGAAGGCAAGAAGGAGCTGATCGGCTTCCAGGTCGGCGTGCGCGAGAGCGCGCAGAGCTGGCGCGAACTCCTGATCGACCTGCGGCAACGCGGGTTACGGATTGCCCCGCAACTCGCCATCGGCGACGGCGCCCTCGGCTTCTGGAAGGCACTGGACGAGGCCTTTCCCGGCACGCGGCACCAACGATGCTGGTGCCATAAAGTGAGCAACGTACTCGACAAGGTCGCCAAATCCGTGCAGGGCCCCATGAAGAACGACCTGCGGAACATCTATCTGGCCCCACACCGGGCCGAAGCTGAAACCGCGATCGACGTCTTCGTCGAGAAATACCACGTCAAATACGGACGTGCGGTGGAGTGCCTGATCAAGGATCGCCATGCGCTGCTCGCCTTCTTCGACTTCCCTGCTGAGCACTGGATCCACCTACGCAGCTCGAACCCGATCGAGAGCGTCTTCGCCACGGTGCGCCACCGAACGGTGCGGACCAAGGGATCGCTGTCGCAACAAACTGCGAAGCTGATGGTGTTCAAGCTCATCGACGCCGCATCGAAGACCTGGCGGCGATTGAAGAGCACGAACCAGTTGCCGAAAGTCATCGCCGGTGTAAAGTTCATCGACGGAATCGAAGTCATTCCGAACACTGAAAGCCACGCCGCCTGATCAGGCCGCGTCACCCAAAATCAGCCATAGCTCGGTGGGGTAGTCGGCAAAGCCAATGCAACAATCCGAAGGATGGCTAACGCCTGAGCGGCGGAAGCACGTTCGCGATGTGAAATCGTTATCGAAGTGCTTTAGCGCCAATTTACACGGGTACTGCGCACAGGCTTTGGGCATCAAAGATGATGCGTAGCAGAGGGCAGATCGGCAAGAGTCCGGGGCGTGGTGCAGACCGCAACTCTTGGCTTGCCCGACTTTCAACGCTCGTTCTCAACCATTTTGATCAACATGCCCGTCATCCTTTTTGATGCTGAAAAACCCTGCACCGCCACTGATCGAGGGAACCAAGAGTTATGGGACGTGTGAGCGAAAAAGTCATTTTGGTAACCGGCGGGGCTCGAGGGATGGGGGCCGCTCATGCGCGCCTGCTGGTAGCCGAGAGAGCTGGCCCCGCAAATTCGGACAGTAGCTTGAGTGGATTTTCTGCCTGACAGCGGCGAGGATTCTTGCTGCGAATCAGGAGCGAAGATGACGAAGAAGAGCCGCCGGACGCATTCTCCGGCATTCAAGGCGAAGGTTGCTTTGGCTGCGGTCAAAGGCGACAAGACACTGGCGGAGCTGGCGCAACTGTTTGATGTTCATCCGAACCAGATCACGATCTGGAAAAACCAGCTCCTGGAAGGCGCCGCCGGCGTGTTTGGGCATGACAAGACATCGGCCGAGACGCCGGTCGATTTGAAGGCGTTACATGCCAAGATCGGCGAGCTGGCGTTGGAAAACGATTTTTTGTCCGGCGCGCTCACCAAGGCGGGCCTGCTGAGCGCAAAGCGATGATCGACCGCGATCATGATCTTTCTATCGTGCGCCAGGCGAAGGTCCTGAAGCTGGCTCGCAGCACGGTCTACTATGAACCTCGGCCAGTTTCGGCCGAGGACCTTGCCTTGATGCGTCGGCTCGATGAGCTGCATCTCGATTATCCCTTCGCGGGAGCGCGTATGCTGCGATCGTTGCTGCGGCGGGAGGGCGTATACGCCGGTCGCCGCCACATCGCGACGCTGATGAAGCGCATGGGGATCGAGGCGGTCTATCGTCGCCCGAACACGAGCAAGCCGGCTCCGGGTCACAAGATCTACCCGTACCTGTTGCGCGGATTGAAGATCGAGCGGCCCGACCATGCGTGGGCAATGGACATCACCTACATTCCGATGCGGCGTGGCTTCGTCTATCTCGCGGCGGTCGTCGATGTGTTCAGCCGACGGGTCCTGGCCCATCGCGTCTCGATCACAATGGAGGCGGCCTTCTGCGTCGAAGCGGTCCAGGAGGCGTTGGCGAAGCACGGCAGGCCCGAGATTTTCAACACGGATCAGGGCAGCCAGTTCACCAGCCTCGAGTTCACCGATGTGCTGCTGGACGCGAAGATCGCCATCAGCATGGACGGCAAGGGCGCCTGGCGCGACAACGTGTTTGTCGAGCGGCTCTGGCGCACGGTCAAATACGAAGAAGTATATCTCCGCGCCTACGACAGCGTGTCCGAGGCGCGAGCGTCAATTGCCAAGTATCTGGCCTTCTACAATCAGGGACGCCCTCACTCGAGCCTTGACGGGCGCACGCCCGACGAGGCTTACTTCGGCACGCAAGCTATGGTGATGGCCGCATGACCGTCGCCGACGGTTTTGTCGTCGCTCTGGTCGGGCTACGCCCTCCCGACGCAACGACAAAACCGTAAAGCCCCGCGTTCAGCATAACCCGGCAGGAATTCACTTAAATCCAGCGGGGCGCTGTCCAAACAACCGGGGCCAGCTCTCGAGGGCGCGAAAGTCGTGATCACCGATATTCTTGACAATGAAGGAGCGACTTTCGCGGCCGAACTTGGCCCATCCGCGATGTATGTGCATCAAGACGTCGCTCAGCCAGAGGAATGGTGCCAGGCGATAGCGGCTGTTGAGAGCAAGTTCGGCGCGCTGCACGGCCTCGTCAACAATGCAGGCATAGCCAGCATGGCTCCCATCGAGCTGTTTCCGCTCGAGCAGTGGGAGAAGACCCTGGCTGTCAATCTCACTGGTGTGTTCTTGGGAATGCAGACTGCCCTACCTGCCATGCGCCGCGCGGGCGGAGGGTCAATCGTCAACATCTCGTCGGTCGAGGGGCTGAGGGGTAGTGCTGGGCTTCACGCCTATGTTGCTTCCAAGTTCGGCGTGCGTGGCATAACGAAGTCCGCTGCCTTGGAGGCCGCCGCGTCCGGCGTTCGCATAAACTCTATCCATCCGGGCTTCATCAACACTCGGATGACAGAGAACATCGATCTTTCCAGTTTTCCAATTCCGCTCGGGCGGCCGGCCGAGCCGCAGGAAGTTTCACAGGCAGTCTTGTTCCTGCTTAGCGACGAGTCCTCTTATTTTACGGGCTCCGAAATCGTCGTCGATGGCGGTCTGACGATCGGCGTCCCGCAAAAGTGTCAGGCGGTCGAAAACATCTTCTGACTATCAGCGGACGGATTGTCACATCAAACGAGATGGAATGTCGCGATGTATTACACCAGTGGAAATTACGAAGCTTTTGCTCGGCCCCGCAAACCCGCCGGCGTGGATAGCAAGACAGCTTGGTTCGTTGGTTCGGGGTTGGCTGCGCTCTCCGGCGCGGCCTTCTTGATCCGCGACGGGCAGATGCGTGGCGACGGCATCGTCAACTTAATCGACCGCCGAGCCGAAGGAGGCGCTTCTCAAAGGTTCGAGAGCTCGCGATGGCGCTTGTTGTGGAGATCTCGCGCCAAGTCGCAAAGGCTCGCTCGCGCGAAGCACGACGGAAGTCGGCAGTGACGGCTCCGGGATAGGGGATGTGGAAAAGAGCTATGCGGGATTTTGGGTGACGAGGCGATCAGGCGGCGTGGTTTTCCGGCACTTGGATGACCTCGATGCCGTTTTCGAATCTGACACCTGCGCTGACCTTCGGCAACTGATTTGTGCCTTTCAGCCGCCGCCAGGTCTTTGATGCGGCGCAGAGCAGCTTGAACACCATCAACTTGGCAGTCGTTGACGATAACGAACCTTTCGTGCGCACCGTTCTGTGCCGGACCGTCGCGAACACGCTTTCGATGGGATTCGTCGTCCGCAAGTGGTCCCAATGCTCGGCGGGGAATTCGTAGAACGCAAGCATTGCGTCGCGATCTTTCGTCAGGCACTCGACCGCCTTGTCGTACTTCGCTCCGTATTTCTCGGCAAAGACATCGATCGCCACTTCGGCCGAAGCTCGGTTGGACGCCAAATAGACCTCGCGCAGATCCTTCTTCATGCTGGCCTGTACCGACACTGCGACTTTGTTCAAGATATTCGCGGTTTTGTGCACCCAGCACCGCTGATGTCGCGTGGCGGGAAAGACCTCGTCGAGCGCCTTCCAGAAGCCGAGCGCGCCGTCACCGACGGCGATTTCCGGGGCGATCTTCAGCCCTCGGGTTTTCGCCTCGACGAGCAGTTCGTGCCAGCTCTGCGTGCTCTCGCGCACGCCGACCTGGAAGCCGATGAGTTCCTTCTTGCCTTCCGGCGTCGCGCCGATCAGCACCAGCATGCATTCGCTGTGGTCTTCCATGCGAGCCTGCAGGAAGACGCCGTCCGCCCACACGTATACGTACCGGCGCGCCGACAGATCGCGCTTCTGCCAACGCTCGTACTCGAGCTGCCACTCCGTCGTCAGTCTGGAAACCACCGCCGGAGAAAGATTCGGCGCATCCTTGCCCAAGAGCGCCGCCAGCGCCTCCTGGAAGTCGCCCGTCGAGATGCCTCGCAGGTACAGAACCGGCAAAAGTGCATCCAAGCTCTTCGTGCGCCGTGCCCACAACGGCAGGATCGCCGAGGTGAAGCGGATCCGCTCGCCATCGCTGGTCACCGCGCGATCGCGAATCTTTACCCGGGCGACTTCGACGGCGCCGATCCCCGTCTGGATCGTCCGCACTGGACCATGGCCGTGTCGCACGAGGCGGTCGCGGCCATCGGGAAGCTTCAAGCCCTTCATCGCGGCGAGAAACGCCTCGGCTTCCATCTCGACAGCCTGCGCAAGCAGCTGCCGAGCTCCAGATCGCAAAATATTCGTCAGTGGATCGTCGATCTCATCGGGCTGACGCAGTGGGACAATGTTGCTATGCTCGTTCATGGCGTATCGCTCTCCTTGAGGTTCTGGCAGGCTCGACACCCGCCTCGATACGCCGCCTATCTCATTCCGTCATCACCCAGTTTCCCGCATAGCTCTGTGGAAAAGGTTCGCGACCTGATCGTGAACTGACAGAAACCGTTGAGCCTGATCGGACGATTTGAAACGCTTCATGATCCGCTCGCGTCGCCGCGTCGGCTGATGAGAATTCTCGGCCCGATTGTTGAGAGCTTTGTGCTGGCGATGTTCGACGTGAAAGCCCATCTTCGCGCTCGCAGCGCCGTACGAACGGAGCTTGTCCGTGATCATCACGCGCGGCGGCGTGCCGGCGGATTTCAAGAGCTTCTTCATGAGCCGCTGGGCAGCGCGCGAGTCTCTTCGGCGCTGGATCAAGACGTCGAGAACGAAGCCATTCTGGTCGACAGCGCGCCAGAGCCAATGTTGTTCGCCCGCGATCAAGATAACGACTTCGTCCAGATGCCATTTGTCACCGCGAGCGGGTGCGCGCTGGCGGATCCGATCGGAGAACGGCTTGCCGAATTTCCGTCCCCACTGGCGCACGGTTTCATAGGTCACGCCAATGCCACGCGCCGCCAGCATTTCCTCGACTGTGGATTCCAACGAAGCCGGCCATGCATTCCAATTCGAAGCCGGCCGGGTATTCCGATCTGAAGCCGGCCACCCGTGGCGTCGTTCGCATGGGTCAATTTCATGATGTCGTCGAGGGCTGGGAAGGTCAAGAGACCGGTTGATCTTGAGCGGGTTGCTTCTGCTTCCTGAGGCTCTCTCCTTTGAGTTCGATGCGGTAGGCATTGTGGACGAGGCGATCGAGGATCGCGTCGGCGATGGTGGGGTTTCCGATGATTTCGTACCAGCGATCGACGGGCAGCTGGCTGGTGACGATGATCGAACGGGCTTCGTATCGATCCTCGACGATTTCGAGCAAATCACGGCGCTGGTCGGCGTCGAGAGGTTCTGGTCCCCAGTCGTCCAGGATCAGCAGATCAAGTCGTGCGATCGCCCGCAGCATCCTGGTATAGCGTCCGTCGGCGCGTCCCAGTGCGAGAGCGGCGAACAGACGCGGGACGCGATGGTAGGCAACGGCGAAGTCGTCCCGGCAGGCCTTGTGGCCGAGGGCGCAAGCAAGCCAACTCTTGCCGACGCCGCATGGCCCAGTGACGAGGAGATTATGCCTCGCTCGGATCCAGTCGCCGGCGGCGAGTTTTAGAAAGAGCGTGCGGTCGAGCCCGCGGGAGCTATGGCGGAATCTGGGTGATGACGGTGTGAGGAAGGCGGCGTATCGAGGCGGGTGACGAGCCTGCCAGAACCTCTCGAGGAGAGCGATACGCCATGACCGAGACTACCAATGTTCTTGCTTTCCGTCAGCCGTCCGCGGTTGATGATCCACTGACCGATATCGTTCGTGCCGGCGCGCGGGACCTGCTTGCCAGGGCGATCGAGATCGAGGTTGGCGCGTTTCTGGCCAGCACGGCCAATCTGACGCTGCCCGACGGTCGAGCGCGCCTGGTCCGACATGGGCACGGTCCGGTGCGCGAGATTGCGACCGGCATCGGTCCGGTGGAGGTCGCTCGTCCCAAGGTCCGCGACCGCGGAGCGAGCGGGCCAGGCGACCGCCTCCGCTTCAGTTCGGCAATCCTGCCGCTATGGGCGCGGCGGACGAAGAGCCTGGATGCCTTGATCCCGGTCCTCTATTTGCGCGGCATCTCGACCGGCGACTTCCAGGAGGCGCTCTCGGCGCTGCTCGGCAAGGATGCGCCGAACCTGTCGCCTTCGGTGATCGCCGGCCTGAAGGCCGATTGGCAGGTCGAGTACGAACGCTGGCAGAGACGCGATCTGTCGGCACGTCGCTATGTCTACATCTGGGCCGATGGCGTGTACCTGCAGGCCCGCATGGAAGATCACAGCGAATGCATGCTGGTGCTGATTGGCACCACGCCGGAAGGCAAGAAGGAGCTGATCGGCTTCCAGGTCGGCGTGCGCGAGAGCGCGCAGAGCTGGCGCGAACTCCTGATCGACCTGCGGCAACGCGGGTTACGGATTGCCCCGCAACTCGCCATCGGCGACGGCGCCCTCGGCTTCTGGAAGGCACTGGACGAGGCCTTTCCCGGCACGCGGCACCAACGATGCTGGTGCCATAAAGTGAGCAACGTACTCGACAAGGTCGCCAAATCCGTGCAGGGCCCCATGAAGAACGACCTGCGGAACATCTATCTGGCCCCACACCGGGCCGAAGCTGAAACCGCGATCGACGTCTTCGTCGAGAAATACCACGTCAAATACGGACGTGCGGTGGAGTGCCTGATCAAGGATCGCCATGCGCTGCTCGCCTTCTTCGACTTCCCTGCTGAGCACTGGATCCACCTACGCAGCTCGAACCCGATCGAGAGCGTCTTCGCCACGGTGCGCCACCGAACGGTGCGGACCAAGGGATCGCTGTCGCAACAAACTGCGAAGCTGATGGTGTTCAAGCTCATCGACGCCGCATCGAAGACCTGGCGGCGATTGAAGAGCACGAACCAGTTGCCGAAAGTCATCGCCGGTGTAAAGTTCATCGACGGAATCGAAGTCATTCCGAACACTGAAAGCCACGCCGCCTGATCAGGCCGCGTCACCCAAAATCAGCCATAGCTCAGCCCGCGGATGGCACGGTAGTCGACATCCTCGACGCAAGCGGCATGACGTAGCTTGGCGGCGCGAGCTCTGCTCTCAAACCGCTTTTGCTGTCGCTGCGTTTTCTCCTGTTCCAGGAGCAGGGCCAGCCATTCGGCATGTTCGAGGCTGCGTGCTTCGGGCTGGGCATCAAGCTCCTTGAAGCCTTTGGCCATGCCGTGGAGACCGAGATTTTGCAGCAGGTCGAGCGTGGGATGGGTCAGCATGCTGGATTTTCCTTTCAATGGAAGTAGCCGGGGCCGCGCAGATTGGGATGGTCGACGACGACGTCATCGGTGGGGCGAGCGCTGCGGTCGAGCTTGTTGGCGATGATCGAGGCGATGCTCTTGTAGGTCAGCGCGCGGACCGCAACCGCGCGGGCCGCGATCAACTCGGCGCGTTCCGGATCGAGATCCTTGAACAGCCGAAGCACACCCAGACAGGTCCGGAATCCTTGTTCGGGATGAGGCCGATTGGCCAGAATGGCGAGGACGAGACCCTCAGTGTTTAGCCCGATCGATCGTCCCCAGCGACGGAACCGCTCGGGAGTCCACTCGGCGTAACGCCGATGCGCGCTGGGCATGTGGTCGGGATCGGTGCCGTGCCGGCGGCCGCCGTAGCGGCGCTGGTGAGCCGCAACACGCGAACCCCGATGGAACAGCTCGATGGTCCGGGTGGTGGCGCGGACGTCGACCTGCTCCCGGATCAGGCCGTGTGGAACTGAGTAGAAGAAGCCGTCGATCTCGACATGATAATCGAGCGAGACGCGGGCCACGCGCCATTCCGCAAACTGATAATCGGCGTCCGGCAACGACGCCAGGACCGACATCTCGACCGTCTCGAACAATTGACGGCGACTGACACCGAGCCGGCGCATGATGTGCGCGTTGATCCGCTCCAGCGCAGCGGCAATGGCTGCGTTCGCCTCGGCCAACGAGAAGAAGGTCTGGCGACGAAGCCGCCCGAGGATATAGGTCTGGGCAAACCGAACCCCGGCCTCCACTTTTGCCTTATCCCGCGGCTTTCTTGGCCGTGCCGGAAGGACGCCAACGCCGTAATGGGACGCCATCATCCCGTAGCTGCGATTGATTTCAGGGTCGTAGAACGAAGCCCGGTGCACGCCGGACTTCAGATTGTCAGGGACGACGAGGCGCGGCACCCCGCCAAAGAACCGGAACATCCGGACATGGGCCTCGATCCAGTCCGGAAGTGTCTGCGTCCAGGTCGCCTCGGCGTAGGTGTAATTCGAGGCGCCAAGCACGGCGACGAAGATCTCCGCATCGCGTACAACCCCGGTTTCGCGATCAACGATCATGATCTTCTTGCCGGAGTAATCGACAAAGACCTTGTCGCCGGCCGGATGGTCCTGCCGCATCGTCGGAGACAGCCGCCGGTCGAATTCTCGGAATAAATCGCAGAACCGGCTGTAGCCATAACCTTCCGGGTGGACCGCCCGGTACTCCTCCCGAGCTATGGCGGAATCTGGGTGATGACGGTGTGAGGAAGGCGGCGTATCGAGGCGGGTGACGAGCCTGCCAGAACCTCTCGAGGAGAGCGATACGCCATGACCGAGACTACCAATGTTCTTGCTTTCCGTCAGCCGTCCGCGGTTGATGATCCACTGACCGATATCGTTCGTGCCGGCGCGCGGGACCTGCTTGCCAGGGCGATCGAGATCGAGGTTGGCGCGTTTCTGGCCAGCACGGCCAATCTGACGCTGCCCGACGGTCGAGCGCGCCTGGTCCGACATGGGCACGGTCCGGTGCGCGAGATTGCGACCGGCATCGGTCCGGTGGAGGTCGCTCGTCCCAAGGTCCGCGACCGCGGAGCGAGCGGGCCAGGCGACCGCCTCCGCTTCAGTTCGGCAATCCTGCCGCTATGGGCGCGGCGGACGAAGAGCCTGGATGCCTTGATCCCGGTCCTCTATTTGCGCGGCATCTCGACCGGCGACTTCCAGGAGGCGCTCTCGGCGCTGCTCGGCAAGGATGCGCCGAACCTGTCGCCTTCGGTGATCGCCGGCCTGAAGGCCGATTGGCAGGTCGAGTACGAACGCTGGCAGAGACGCGATCTGTCGGCGCGTCGCTATGTCTACATCTGGGCCGATGGCGTGTACCTGCAGGCCCGCATGGAAGATCACAGCGAATGCATGCTGGTGCTGATTGGCACCACGCCGGAAGGCAAGAAGGAGCTGATCGGCTTCCAGGTCGGCGTGCGCGAGAGCGCGCAGAGCTGGCGCGAACTCCTGATCGACCTGCGGCAACGCGGGTTACGGATTGCCCCGCAACTCGCCATCGGCGACGGCGCCCTCGGCTTCTGGAAGGCACTGGACGAGGCCTTTCCCGGCACGCGGCACCAACGATGCTGGTGCCATAAAGTGAGCAACGTACTCGACAAGGTCGCCAAATCCGTGCAGGGCCCCATGAAGAACGACCTGCGGAACATCTATCTGGCCCCACACCGGGCCGAAGCTGAAACCGCGATCGACGTCTTCGTCGAGAAATACCACGTCAAATACGGACGTGCGGTGGAGTGCCTGATCAAGGATCGCCATGCGCTGCTCGCCTTCTTCGACTTCCCTGCTGAGCACTGGATCCACCTACGCAGCTCGAACCCGATCGAGAGCGTCTTCGCCACGGTGCGCCACCGAACGGTGCGGACCAAGGGATCGCTGTCGCAACAAACTGCGAAGCTGATGGTGTTCAAGCTCATCGACGCCGCATCGAAGACCTGGCGGCGATTGAAGAGCACGAACCAGTTGCCGAAAGTCATCGCCGGTGTAAAGTTCATCGACGGAATCGAAGTCATTCCGAACACTGAAAGCCACGCCGCCTGATCAGGCCGCGTCACCCAAAATCAGCCATAGCTCACTCCTCCCACAGCACCATCAGATTGACGCCAGGCCGCTTCAGCTCACAGGCCAGCGAGGCCCAATCCGGCTCCCGGCGCCGGCGAAAGCCGCGCCTGACGCCGGCATGGGCAAACAGACGTTGTTCAAGAACGGCGTCGGTCAGATCGCCCGCCAAAGGCCACGCCAGCCCGGCAGTCGAGGCACGCTTGAGGTTGTCCTGGATGGTGCTGCGCGCCACGCCGAGCGTGCGCCCAATCTCCCGGGCGCTCACCCCATCACGGGCAAGCCGCAGCATCTGTCGTATCTGTCGCATGGTCAGTTCTCTCTTGGCCGGCATCCGCTTCCCCACGTTGATCAACGCGGGACTTGATGCCTGAGGGACTGATCCAAACGAAAACGCCGACTTCCAAAAACCCGGCCGACTTCAAATCGGAATGCCGGCCGGTTTCATTTCGGAATCGTGGCCGGCTTCAAATCGGAACGATGGCCGGCTTCAAGTCGGAATACCCGGCCGGAATAAATCGGAATCCGCACCTCGACCATGCGCAAGCTTAAGGGAAACCGGAAATACAACCAAACGGCATAGCTGATCACTTCCGGCGAGAAGCGATGGCGGCGATAAAGAGGGTCCTTGGCAGTCCGCAGGCCGCTCGTCTACCCCCTCCGCCGTTCCAATTCGTTAACTTGACGGTACCGTTCCGGGGGCATCATGCATCGTCGTCACCTAGCACGCGTCACCAATGCTGGAAAGCACTGAAGTTCTTTGCCCGCTTTCTCGCCGATAGCGGCAGGGTTCAGGCGCCGGCCGATTTGACGACCGAATTGTTCGGCCAATACATCTTATGGCTGGACGCCTTGCCTTTCCGAACCGGCAAACCCGGTGCTCAGCTTTCGCGCTTACTGGCGGCAGGCTAACGGCAATCCATCGTTGCGTCCGTTTCTTGACCTGCGTCGTGAACGCTATACCGAGGTGCGAGCTGAGTGGCATTTCGCCGTGCTTTCGCGAAGGCGCGGTCGGTCGCCATGAGACGCTCGATCATCGGCGCAATCAGTTTAGCAGGCTCGGTCCGCGTCATCAGACCTACGCTATGCGTCAGGATCTCGGCGTAGCTTCTGAGATCCCTAAAGACCGCCGCCGGCAGCTCGATCGTGAGCTTGACTGGCTTGTCGTCTTCAAGCGGCCCAAGCTTGAGCTTCGTCATGGCGTTCCTCCATTGCTGTAGGGCGCCAGCACCAAATCGCGCGTGCCGATCACGCGGACCGGGAAACCTGGCCGGATGGTCAGCGTCGGCTGGATGTTGAGCTGACGCTGCACGACCAATTGGCCGGTCTGGCTGATGCTGTTGGACGCACCGCTACGAATCGCTTGAACGAGGTTGTTCTCATTTGGCTCGTGCCGCCTCCGCTCCGACGCTGAGCATGGTCGAGAGAACGGCGGCCTTGAATAGCATGCCCCAGTGGTTGTCGACATCGTCCTCGAGTCCGGCATAACCACCAGTGTCGGCGCCCGGCTGGCGCTCCAGCACGATCGAGTTGCCGTCCGGTATGATGATGCGAGTCCAGACCAAGAGGATTCGACTCTGGCCGTCCGCACGGCCGCTTTTCAGGCGATGATCTGACTGGCGTGGGCGCGCTCTCGGTGCAGTTTGGGCTTTGCTTGAACTAGAACATGTCTCCGCGCAAAGCGCTCGATGGAGTCGAGCGGGTTCGCTCAAACGGCGCAATTGCCTTTCCCTCGAAGGTTTCGATCGACTAGGAATTGTTTTCAGACTCGAAGACGGCGTTCGATCATACTGGCCAGCCCGGTCAACGCGTAGCAGATCACAAAGAATATACTCAGCACGCCCAGATAGATCTCGATGGCGTGTGAGTCTCCGGTTCCGACATACGCTAGTACCCACTTTTCTTGGAACGTGAGTCGTGATTCAAGGTCGGGATGATACCCGAAGCAAGAGAAGTCCACCTTTCGAGGAAAGATCGCAAGGTGCTTGAGGCGTGCTGTCGCTCACCGGTGACGTTGCAGCGCGATTTGAAGCGGGCGCGGATAGTTCTGTTGGCGGCGGATGGGCGCAGCACCCGGTCGATCGCCAAGGAAGTTGGGGTCCAGCCGCGGATTGTCAGCCTTTGGCGGCATCGCTATGCCGACCATGGCCTTGAAGGGCTGCAAGACAAGCCGCGGCCTGGCAAGCAGCCGATCTATACGAAGACGACCGACAAGCGGATTCTGAAGCTGCTGGATAAGCCGCCACCGCAAGGGTTTGCGCGCTGGACCGGCCCCCTGCTGGCCGAGGCGCTGGGCGATGTCGATGTCCAATATGTCTGGCGGTTCCTGCGCAGCCACAAGATTGACCTGGTGGCTCGCAAGTCCTGGTGCGAGAGCAACGACCCGAACTTTACGGCCAAAGCCGCCGATGTTGTCGGCCTCTATGTCGCGCCGCCGGCGAAGGCCATTGTGCTGTGCGTGGACGAGAAGCCCTCGATCCAGGCTTTGGAGCGAGCGCAGGGTTATCTGAAGTTGCCCAATGGCCGCGCCTTGACCGGCCAAAGCCACGATTACAAGCGGCATGGCACCACAACATTGTTTGCGGCGCTCGAAGTCGCCACCGGAAAGATCATCGCGACCCATTCAAAACGCCGGCGCCGCGTCGAGTTTCTCGATTTCATGAACAGCGTCACCGCGGCTTTTCCGAACCGCAAGCTTCACGTCATCCTCGACAACCTCAACACCCATAAAAAGAACGAGGACTGGCTCAAGGCCCACCCCAACGTGCAATTTCATTTCACGCCGACAAGTGCGTCATGGCTCAATCAGGTCGAAGTATGGTTTTCCATCTTGCAGGGGCAGTCGCTCAGCGGCACCTCCTTCACGAGCCTCAAGCAGCTTCAGGAACACATCGATGCCTACGTCAACGCATACAACGACAGAGCCGAGCCCTTCGTCTGGACCAAGAAAAAGGTCCGTCAACGCCGTTTCAAAGGCCGCCGTATCACTCAGCTCTGATTCCGGGTACTAGTCTTTCTATCATTTGACGCGCCGATCCCAAGAGATCCGACACGCCGACAACGGACGTCAGTGCACTCGCCTGGACGAGAACGGTGAGCTGCCCGACGTAGGGCGGCAACGCACGCCGAAATGCTTGTGGCAAAATGACGAACACAAGCGCTTCCGTTGCGCTCAAGCCAAGCGCTCGGGCGCCCTGCTCTTGGCGATGTGGAATTGAATCCAAGGCGCCTCGAAAGACCTCACCGATGTTCGCCCCGCCCCAGAGCCCCAATCCGATTATTGCGGCCGTGAGTGGGCCCGTGCGGAGACCAATTTGCGGAAGGGCAAAGAACACGAAGAGGAGTATCATAAGCGACGGCACGCCGCGGAACAACTCAACGTAAAGCCGTCCGACAAAGCGCGCGAACGTGAGCGTGCTTTGCGACAGCGCCGCGATCAGGAGACCAAGCATTGTCGCCAAAATGACGGTGAGCAGCGAGATCCACAAAGTAACCAAAAGGCCCTTACCAAGGTAAAGGGTGACAGGCCAAACCCAGTTGTTCATTTAACTACTCCCAGCCCCGGAATCGCGAGCCTGCGCTCGAACGTACGAGACAAAGCGCTTAGGATGCTGCACACCAGCAGGTACATGAGACAAGCGATGCCGAAGGTCTCAAACACTTTAAACGTATCTGACACGATCCGGTTGGCGACATAGGTCAATTCCTGATAGCCGACGACGATCATGAAGGAGGACGACCTGAACTGCGTGATCGCCGTGGTTGTTGTTCCGGTGATCGCGACGCGCAACGCGATCGGGAGTGTGATGTCAAGAAAGGTCTGGAACGCCGGCAAGCCGAGAGCGCGAGCTGCCGTCACTTCGCTTCGAATTTCGGCACAGCTTCGAATGCGGCCCTGAAGACCTCCGTTTGATAAGCACCGCCCCACAATGCGAGCGCTAGCCAGGAAGTCTCGAACGGCGTCAGACGGATGCCTATGTCGGGTAGCGCGTAGAACAGAAGGAATATCTGTACGAGGAGCGGCGTGCAGCGGAATGCATTTACGAATCCAACGATTGCAATGTTGGTGATGGGAATCCGTGCATAGCGTATTGCCCCGAGCACGAGCCCGATCCCAATTCCGAGCGCGATGCCGATCGCGCTGATGAGGAGGCTGTTGCCGAGGCCCGCTAGCAGCTCAGTTACCTCTTTCATGAGATCGTTCTGCACGATCCGCACCTCCGCCCAAGCCGAATTGGGACGCTATCGCGCTGCCGGGACCCTCAAGATTTGCACTCCATGGGATCGACGCCGGCATAGTCGAGCTTGACCTTCGGTCCCGGGACGACATTGCGATACTTCGCGACCATCGTCGGATCCCTGACTTCTTCGGCGAAGGCTTTGTAGAAGGCATCTTCTTCGCGCATCTTGGCGATCACTGCGTTGATCCAGGCAAGCATGGCCGCATTGCCCTTCTTGACGCCAATACCCTGGATCGCAGGTGAAGCGAGTTCGCCAACGACTTTGAAGTTTTTGTTGTTCTGCACGAAGTTGTAGTCGTAGACGTCGATATAGGCGAAGGCGTCAGCACGCCCCTGGATCAGCATCGTGGAGGAATCGGCCGGGCTTTGGGCCGTGATCAGGTTCGCCTTCGGATGACACTTCTGTAACCAGGTCTGGTAGGTGCTCCCTGTCGGCGTCACGACCGTGCGACCGGCGAGGTCGGCGTAGTTGTTGATGGGAGATTCCTTCTTCACAACGAGCTGGAGATTGCTCAACCAGATCGGATCCGAGAAGTCGATTTGCTCGGCGCGCGCCGGAGTTCTGGCAAGCGAGGCGAGCACGAGGTCGACCTTGCTGGACTGCAAGAACGGGATACGGTTGCTGTCGTTCATACATTGGGTCTGGAGACCGGCTTCGGTGCCGAAGGCAAATTCGGCGATGCGCTTGACGAGCCCATACTCAAAGTCGGCAGGCTTTCCATCGAGCCCGACATAGCCTGCAGGCGGATACTGGCAATTGATGCCGATCGTCAGAACCTTTGGCGTGGCGAGGTCCGTGGGCAGCGGCACGTCCACCTTCGACTGCGCGATGGCCGGCAACGCCACTATCGAAAATGACAGGGCCGCGATCGCGGCTAGGCATTTCAGCATGTTCATAATCTCCGCTTTCCTGTTGATCTTGGTATGGCGAAAAAAGTAGGTCAGACGTCAGTGTGCGACAGGAATTGGCGCGTGCGGTCGTGACCTGGTCGATCGAGGACGTCGGCCGGATGCCCTTTCTCAACGACCACACCGTCGGCCATAAATACGAGTGTGTCGCCGACCTCTCGCGCGAAACTCATTTCGTGCGTCACGACAAGCATAGTCATGCCGGAGCGCGCGAGATCCTTCATGACGTTCAAGACCTCGCGTACGAGCTGAGGATCGAGCGCCGATGTGACCTCATCGAACAACATCACGTGAGGGCGCATCATTAGGGCTCGGGCAATCGCGACACGCTGCTGCTGGCCTCCCGAAAGCTGGTCGGGATAACTGCTCTCCTTGTCTGCCAAACCGACCTTCGCGAGCAACTCTCGGGCGCGCGCTTCCGATTCCGCAGTCGGCTCCTTCAAGACGCGACGCGGAACCAAGGTGAGATTCTTCAAAACGGCGAGATGCGGAAACAGGTTGTAGTGCTGGAACACCATTCCCACGCGCTGGCGGACCTTATTCACGTCCTGCTTGCCGGAGAGCAAGTCCTGGCCTTCCAGCACGATCTCACCGCCGACGACCGGCTGAAGCATGTTAACCGTTCGCAGGAGCGAGCTCTTGCCGCTGCCGCTCGGGCCAATGATGACGACGACCTCGTCTTGACGAACCGAGAGATCGACGCCCTTCAGAACCTCGTTTGATCCGTACGAAACGCGTATGCCACGCAGATCGAGGAAGGGTGCAATCGGTTCGGTTGACACTGGGCGCCTCTCTGTTCTCAGCGCAACGCTGGTCGAACGACCGCGGAGATCAGGTCGGTCATCGCGACATGCGTCTGGAGAGGAATCCCATCGACGTCAGCATCGACGACGTTACCGACCGAGTTGATCAAGCCGATGTCGACACCGCGACGCAGCAGGTGTTCTTCCATTTTTGGCGCATGGAGGAGGTCGGGCCTCTTCAGACGGGCCGCAAGCGCCCCCAGGATGGCGTAGCAACCCCAGTTCGAACAGGCTGCGGTGACTAGGACATCGGTGCCAGTCACCGCTCCGATGCCGGCACCGCCTTCCGGCCGCGCGTCGCCGAACTTCACATGGCGCCGCACGGCGTCGGCGACGACCCCCATGCCTATCTCATTGCCCCCGTCGCCCACGCAGACGCTAGGAATCCCGCGGGCGAGCGCCTCGTCGAACAAGTAGTCAATCCGGGCCCGCCCCATGCCGTAGTCGATACCGCGCATCGAGCAATAGATGCCGTCGGCGTTACGGCCGACCCGCTCCGTTGAGAAGACCAAGGCAGGCTTGAATTCATCGAGCAAGGCGGCGGAGGCGGCCTTCGCCTCGGCGTCCGTCACGGGAAAGGAGCGCGTGCTGGCGACCGCGAGGCTTCCGTCGCCGCTCGCAATCCGCGCCTGCTCGTAGGGGAGCACCGACAGGCCGGCGCTGGTAAGGATCTTGGCGGTGCCGTCGAGCAGGGTCTCCTCCGCGACAACGACACAGGTCGCTCGCTTGGATAGGGCAAGCGCTCGCACGACCGCGGCGGCGCCGGCAGGCCCGTCGTTCTCGCCGATAGTGGGCGAAATCCAGGCCCGCGAGACGGAGCCCGTCGTCACCACGACCGTCGCCCCCACCGGGATAGCGGCGAGCGCCTCGGCGGCCGCGCCGCACAAGGCACCGCCTTGCCGCGCGCGAGCCGCCTCGTAAAGATGTTCGACGCCTCGGCCCCCGAGATCGAGATTGACCAGTCGGTCGAGCCGGTCATCCATGCCCGCAAAGGCAGTGTTGGCGTTGCTCATGTCTGGTCTCCGAGAACGAGCTGTGAGATTGCGGAGACATCGTCGATGCGCGAGGCGAGATGATCGAGTGCAGTATCGACGGCGGCGACGACGGCATCCTGGCCGCCAACTCTCCCGATCGCGTCGAGTGTCGGCTTCAGGCGCAGCGACACACGCGCCCCAGGCTGTCCGTGGGTGTTGACCGTGAGGATTCCAGCGTCGCGCAGGAGGACCATACCGAGCGCAGAGGAGACCTCGCAAGGAACGAGCCCGAGGCCTTCGGCGGAACGGCCGGCGCGCCGCAGGACAACGGCGAGCACATCTTGCTCGTCGACCATTGGTCCGAGATCGCTGACAACCACGAGGTCGCGACCCAGCTTCTCGGCGAGTGCGACAGCGAGCGCCTGTCCGGAGCGAGCCTCCTCCCGCAGGTCCTCAGGCCGAAAAGCCTGGAGAGACCGCATGGCGCCAGCGGCGATCGGCGCGCGTGCCTCCATCCCAAATTCAGCGCCCTTCGCTGACGCCGCCGTGACAAGATTGGGGCGGCCGGCAAGGACGCCTGCGCGCGGTCCGGCGAGACCCGCCTTGTCGCAATTGGTAATCGCGAGATCGGCGCCGAGGGCGAGGCCCGGCTTACCGCCATGGAGCACAGGACGCAGACGGGCGCCATAAGCGTCGTCCACGAACGCAATGGCGCCGACCGCGTGAGTGGCTTTGACGACAGCCGAGGTCACGGTGTCGTCCAGAAGCTCGAGGGCGCTCGTTACGGTGGTGACGACGACGAGGTTGGGTTTCGCCTTGGTCAGAGCTGCCTGCCAGTCGCGATCGCCCCCGATTTCGACGAGTTCCACCCGAGCGATGGAACAGCCTCGGATCACCGAAGCGTGCGATCGCCCACCCGGAGGGACGATCGAAATCACGGGGCTGTCGCCGGCATGAGCGACGATGGTAGCAATGATTCCCGCGCTGGTGCGGTTGAATACAGCGACGCCATCCCCGTCCTCACCACCAAGGTGATTGATCGCGACTTCTCGGAGGTCTTCGGCGAAGAGGCCCGGGCCAACCCATTCCTCGCAAAGTGTCGCGAGATCTTCCGCCTTGAGCGGAAAGTCTCGCTGATTTCCTGTGAACACGCCGATGGAATGCGGGCCGAGCCTGCGGACACGATTGGCCGCTACGACCTGCCCCTGACGAAGGCGACGCGCTTCGTCGACACTGGATCGGATGATGGTACCACGCGCAAAGCCGACAATGGGATCGATGGGATTACCGAAGCTATCTGTGGGCTTCGGGGATTGCGTTTTCGACTCCGAGGCGACGGCTGTCATCATCTTCTCCTAGAACCAGTGTGACTTGGCGATGCGGACAACCAGGGAGCCAAGGTGACCAGCGACGCGCGATGAAATGGGCGTTCTTGTCAGAAGCGTTCGGCGAAAGCGTCTTGCCGCGCGAATACGCCAGGCGAGGCATTCTCGATGCTTCAAGCCCGGTACAAGACCGACGAAGTCGGGCCCAACAGCGGGGTCGTAGCTCGGCGTCATTGGGTCACCTCGCGAGATCGCTGACGCGACGACGAATCCGGACCAAGCTCGCTTGACGAACTTGCAACGATGCTTTGGAGCAGACTGACAAAACCCCGATGACCGCTCTCAGAGACACCATCAACGAGGGGTTCGGTGCTTGCCGTCGCGCCATCACGAGCGCCGGCCTTAACGCAGGCTCTGATCAGCTCCCCTTCGAGAGTTTCGTCGTGTAGCAGGTCAGGACTGCCAAGCCCGACAGCAAGTCCGGCGCAAACGGCGTAAGCGCCCCAGTTCGATATTGCAGCGCTGACGATCACGTCCGTCTCGACCGCCGTGACAACGAAGCCATTTGGATGAAAAGCGGCAAGCGCCGTCCGCACCGCGCCGAAGCCGACCTCGTTACCGCCGTCGCCAATTCCTATCGTCAACCGCTTCGCCGCGTGTCCGGCCTCTGCGAGCAAATGGAGGTGCGCCATCGTGCCGGCAGGGCGACGGTCGCCGCGGACGCCGTGGAAAAAACCATCCGGGTTGGGGCCATCGAGCTCGACGAAGACGATTGCCGATGGCTGGTGTCGTGCCAGCAGCGCCTCGACGGCCTTGGGCCCATACTTGGAATGAGGCGGGATAGTCTCCACCTTGATCGGCCTTGCCCTGAAGGATCCAACGAGCGCAGCGCAAGCTTCCACTGGCTTAGAATGAGCCTCTTCCGAGACGATCGTGACCTGGGCGCCAAGACCGAGGGCCATAGCCCGTGCAAGGACAGCGGCGCCTGGCGGTCCGTCGGTCTCGCCCTGCGGGAGTTTAGGCGGAACGCCGGCGCCCGTCGCCACGATGACGTGGTCGCCGTAGGCGACGCGCGACATCAGGGCTCTGGTTGCCAACGTAGACAACGGCTCGCCGTGATGACGACGGCAGATCTCGTACATCGGAACGACGAGACCCGGTGGAAGCCCGCCCGCGAGAGGACGGGATTCAATCGTCATCAGGCGATCGAACCGCTCGCCCGCCGTGGCCAGAAGAGGGTCCGGACCTGTGGAGTCTTCCGTTAAGAGCATAACGATGGAGACCTCTTGGCCTGTCTCTCGGCTCACACCGTGACGGTCACGCTCTTGCGATAGGTGTAGCTCTCGAGGGCCCCTTCGATAGAATATTCGGCGCCGATGCCGCTCTGTTTGGCACCGCCGTAGGACATGCCTGGGATCTGACCGCCGGCACGGTTGATCTGGAGCCAGCCAGCATCGATTCGCTCCGCTGCGCGCAGGGCAGTGGTGATGTCGTTCGTGAAGATGTAGGCAGCGAGACCGTAATGGGTGTCGTTCGCCCAGCCGATCATCTCGTCTTCGTTCGTCCAGGGGATCGCAACCAGGACAGGCCCGAAGACCTCCTCGCGCACAACACGCCAGCTATTGTCGACACCCGTCAGCACGACGGGGCCCGGCATGAAGCCGTCGGTGTCGTTAGCGGGAGCTGGGACCTGACCGATCTCCACCTTCGCGCCACGATCGACGGCCTCGCGGATAAAAGCGCAAACCTCTCCGTAGCGCTCGGCGTTGATGATCGCGCCGATGTCGGAGGCCTCGTCGAGCGCGTCGCCGACTTTCATGGCCTTCAGCTTCTCGACAACCTTTGCAACCACCGGCTCGAACACGTCCCGGTGGATGAAGAGCCGCGAGCCCGCCGTGCAGGACTGCCCTTGGCGCGCGAAGCGCATGGCATTGATGACGTTTGTCGCGCAGGTATCGAGTTGCTCCGGCGTCGCCGCATCTGGATAGACGACGCAGGGGCTCTTGCCGCCGAGCTCAAGGGTGACCTTCGCAATGCGGTCGGCGGCGGCATGCGCCACGAGCTTTCCCACCTCGACCGAGCCTGTGAACGAGATCTTCGACACGTCGGGATGGTTCGAAAGCGGCGCACCGGCCTCGGTGCCCGTTCCCGTGACGACATTGAAGACGCCGGCCGGGAACATGTCGGCTGCAAGTTCCGCGACCTTGATGACCGCTAGCGGCGCGTCCTCGGCAGGCTTCAGAACCAGCGTGTTACCGGTGGCGAGCGCCATGCCGATCTTCACGGCTGCGAGTACGAGGGGCGAATTCCAGGGGATGATCGCGCCGACGACACCAAGCGGCTCTCGCGTAGTGTAGCTGAATATCCCCGGGCCGAGCGGCAACGTCTCGCCCTTCTGCTCGGATACCACGCCGCCGTAGTAGCGCAGGACCTCGGCAGTGCTCGCGACCTCAGGTCGGCTTTGCGTGCGCAGCGCGTTACCCGTTTCGGCCGCGAGGACCTTGGCGATCTCTTCGGCATGCGCCGATACGCGATTGCCGAGTTCAGTCAAAAGCGCGCCGCGGGCTCGTGCCGCCATGCGGCGCCAGTTCGGAAAGGCCGCCTTGGCCGCCGCGACTGCGGCATCGACGTCTTGCTTGTCCGCAGCCCCGACCATGGCGATGGTGTCGCGTCGGCAGGGATTCTCGACTGCCATCGTGCGGCCCGAGACCGGCTTGATCCACTTTCCACCGATGAAGTTGCCAAGCAGCCCGGAGCGGGGCAACGTCAGTTCGGAATCGTAGCTGGTGGTGGCGAGTTGCGCTCTCATTTGTTCGTTCCTGTTCTTCGAAATCATGCTGCGGGCTGACGGAGAGTGACCTTGAGCAGTCGCTCGTAGACCTCCGAGACGCTAGTGGAATCCTTTCCGCCCAGACCGTCCGCGCGGGCGGTATTGTAGATCTGGCGAACGAGCTGCCCGAGATACATCGGTGAAGCCGTGAACTCGTCGAGTGCGAGCGAGATGTCCTTGTGCATCAGGTCGAGCGCGAAGAAGGCTGGCCGCTCCTGCGTAAAGAGCGTCTTGCCGAGCCAATCCAGCATCTTGCTGCCGGCGAGACCTCCGCCGAGAACCTCGAGCAACACGTCGAGCTTCGCGCCGGACTTCACGCTAGCTGCCAGCACCTCGCCGAGTGCTACCGTGTTGATCGCGGTCAACAGGTTGTGGCTCAACTTCATAAGTTGTCCGGAACCGACCGGGCCGCAATGAATGATCTTGCCAGCCAGCGTCTCAAGCACAGGGCGCGTCGCATCCAGCACGGTCTGGTCGCCCCCGATCATGATCAGGAGCTTGCCATTTTCTGCGCCGGCGACGCCGCCGCTGACGGGCGCATCGAGATAGTTGATCCCGGCTTTGTCGCAGATCGCAGCGACCGCCTTGGTGGTTGCGGGGTCTACCGTACTGAAATCGACCACAGTCGCGCCCTTCTTCGCAGCGGCGAGGATCCCGTCCTCACCGGTTACGGCCGCCGTCAGGACCACTGGAGAAGGGAGGCTCGCCAGAATAAAATCGGCTCCAGCGGCAGCGGCCTTGGGGCTTGCGGCAGCTTCCACGCCAGCCGGGGCAAGCTTGGCGACGGCCGGCGCGTTGGGATCGAAAGCCCGCACCTTATGTCCGGCTTCGGCAAGCCGACGCGCCATATGTAGAGCTGGCCCCGCAAATTCGGACAGTAGCTTGAGTGGATTTTCTGCCTGACAGCGGCGAGGATTCTTGCTGCGAATCAGGAGCGAAGATGACGAAGAAGAGCCGCCGGACGCATTCTCCGGCATTCAAGGCGAAGGTTGCTTTGGCTGCGGTCAAAGGCGACAAGACACTGGCGGAGCTGGCGCAACTGTTTGATGTTCATCCGAACCAGATCACGATCTGGAAAAACCAGCTCCTGGAAGGCGCCGCCGGCGTGTTTGGGCATGACAAGACATCGGCCGAGACGCCGGTCGATTTGAAGGCGTTACATGCCAAGATCGGCGAGCTGGCGTTGGAAAACGATTTTTTGTCCGGCGCGCTCACCAAGGCGGGCCTGCTGAGCGCAAAGCGATGATCGACCGCGATCATGATCTTTCTATCGTGCGCCAGGCGAAGGTCCTGAAGCTGGCTCGCAGCACGGTCTACTATGAACCTCGGCCAGTTTCGGCCGAGGACCTTGCCTTGATGCGTCGGCTCGATGAGCTGCATCTCGATTATCCCTTCGCGGGAGCGCGTATGCTGCGATCGTTGCTGCGGCGGGAGGGCGTATACGCCGGTCGCCGCCACATCGCGACGCTGATGAAGCGCATGGGGATCGAGGCGGTCTATCGTCGCCCGAACACGAGCAAGCCGGCTCCGGGTCACAAGATCTACCCGTACCTGTTGCGCGGATTGAAGATCGAGCGGCCCGACCATGCGTGGGCAATGGACATCACCTACATTCCGATGCGGCGTGGCTTCGTCTATCTCGCGGCGGTCGTCGATGTGTTCAGCCGACGGGTCCTGGCCCATCGCGTCTCGATCACAATGGAGGCGGCCTTCTGCGTCGAAGCGGTCCAGGAGGCGTTGGCGAAGCACGGCAGGCCCGAGATTTTCAACACGGATCAGGGCAGCCAGTTCACCAGCCTCGAGTTCACCGATGTGCTGCTGGACGCGAAGATCGCCATCAGCATGGACGGCAAGGGCGCCTGGCGCGACAACGTGTTTGTCGAGCGGCTCTGGCGCACGGTCAAATACGAAGAAGTATATCTCCGCGCCTACGACAGCGTGTCCGAGGCGCGAGCGTCAATTGCCAAGTATCTGGCCTTCTACAATCAGGGACGCCCTCACTCGAGCCTTGACGGGCGCACGCCCGACGAGGCTTACTTCGGCACGCAAGCTATGGTGATGGCCGCATGACCGTCGCCGACGGTTTTGTCGTCGCTCTGGTCGGGCTACGCCCTCCCGACGCAACGACAAAACCGTAAAGCCCCGCGTTCAGCATAACCCGGCAGGAATCCACTTAAATCCAGCGGGGCGCTGTCCAAACAACCGGGGCCAGCTCTTGTGAACCCATGCGGCCAACACCCAAGAAGGCGATCGTCGGCATCGATAAATCCTCGCGATATTGGCCGATAGGCCGGTCAAAACTCGGCGATCGCAGCCTCATCTTCGCGATGATCGCGATCACAAGGGTGATGCCGGCGGTTTTGGGCCGGTTCGACCGGCCCCGGAAGACCAGTCCAATTGACGCGAGGCGAAAGAAATTCTTACTCTCGGGTTCTTTGGAGATATGCCAGTTTGGCCCTCAGTCTTTCACGACTACGTCTCTTTCATGAGCTTTCCGAGCTCGGCACGATCTCGGCGGTGGCACGAGCGCTCGGCCAGACACGGCCAGCCGTGTCGCAACAGTTGGCGCTGCTCGAACGCGAGGCGGGAGCGGTACTTTTCGAGCGTTCGGCAGGAGGGCTGCGCCTGACAACCAAAGGGCAGCAACTCCTGGATCGCGTCACGCCGCTGCTGCAACTGGCAGAGCGCATCGAAGCCGAGCTCGACGAGAAGGACGGACCTCCTGCGGGCGAACTACGACTTGCCGCATTCGGGAGTGTCGCGACCAGCATCGTTCCAAGAGCCTTGGGCTATCTCCACAAGACACACCCCCTGATCGATGCAAGCTTCGTCGAACTCGAGCCGACCGAAGGCCTCAAGGCAACCGTCGCCAAGCAGGTCGATATCGCAATTGTCGACGATTATGCCGATGCAAGTGCGTACCAACAGGCCCTCGAATTCCACCCCCTCTATGTCGACGCCTTGAGTGCGATCCTTTCGTCAGACCACCGCTTCGCGAAGGCCGACTTGACAAGCATAGAGCTCAAGGATCTCTCGAACGAGAAGTGGGCGATCAACCAAACGGCGGTCGCCTATCAGCAGAACTTGACTAACGCGTGCTTGGCTGCCGGATTCGAAATGAAGATTGGCTGCAGCGCTCGTAATATTTCTGCCACCCTTGAGATGGTACGCACCGGACAATTCGTAACAGTCCTGCCCGGTCTTGCGGTGCAGCCCCTCGACAAGGATCCCGACTTTCGCGTTCTTCCCATTGCGCCCGCCTTACACAGACACATATTCAGCGCCGTTCCCAAGGGCACATCCCGGCGCCCTATCGTTGCCGCTGCATTGGCGGCCCTGGAGCGAGCGGCCCTCAATTGCCGCCTCTAAAACGTTGGCAGCGTAACTATTTCTAACGTGCTCCGACAGGAACCGTGTTCTTTCGCCGCGGCAAGACGAGCGCTAGTCGTTGAGCAAAGGCCACACTTCTATCTTTCCAACAACCAATGGAGCATGGACATGCGAAGCTATGGACTGCGGTTCGTCACCGATCTGGTTGCGGCATTCTGCGGGTTCGCGCTCGCGGCCGGGGCGAGCCACGCTCAGGAGAAGTCCAGGCTGGATGAAATCCTGGCGCGGGGCAAGCTGGTCGTCGGCGTGTCGAGCGAGTCACCTCCTTTCGGCTTCGTCGACGAGAAGGGGGAGCTGGTGGGCTTCGACATCGATGTTGCCCGGCTGATCGCCAAAGCGACTTTCGGTGATCCCAACAAGGTCGAGTTCATTCGCCAGAGCGCAGCCCAGCGCTGGCCCAATGCCCAGAACGGCACGATCGACTTTGGCGCGCAGACGACAACCATCTACGCCGACCGCGCGCAGCGGGTCGCGTTCACCCGCAACTATATCGATGGCGGCATCGTCCTCATCGTCCGCAAAGATGCGCCCTTCAAGACGCTCGACGATTTGAACAAGCCGAACGTCACCATCGCCAATCTGACCACGCCGACCCAGGAGGAGCGCGCCAAGCGCCTCTTCCCGCAGGCCAAGCTCCAGACCTTTGACGGCATCGCCTCGCAATTCAACTCTGTGAAGCTTGGCCGAGCCCAGGCCGCTCAGCTCGATGCTCCCGTAGCCGCATGGTATGTCAAGTCCAACCCGGACATGCGCGTGATGGAAACTCGCCTGACGGATGTCGTCAACACGGGTATCTTCATGAAGCCGGGCGACTTCCGGCTCTGGCAATACCTCGATCTCGTCGTGTCCGAGATGACCGGCGGGTATCTCTTCGCCGAGTACAGCGCGATCTACGAGAAGTGGTTCGGCGAAAAGCCGAAGAATGCGAAGTGGTATCTCAACAATAACTGATCGACTGCGCAGAGAGGGCGGGTGATGGATTGGTCACAGTTTGGCAACTTCGCCGTCCGCTACCTTCCGCAACTCTGGAACGGGATGCTCGTTACCATCGCTGTCGCGGCGCTCGCGGCGCCGACGGCTCTCGCAATCGGCGTGCTTCTCACTGTGCCGCGCGTTGCCGGCTGGCGGCTACCCAGCGCTCTTGTACGAGCCTATGTCGAGGTGATGAGGAATACACCGCTCCTCGTCCAGATGTACCTCCTCTTCTTCGGCCTGCCACTCGTGGGATTCTTCTGGGGTGAGATCACCTGCGGTGTCCTCGCCGTCGCGCTTCAGCACGCAGCCTTTTTGTCTGAGCTCTTGCGCAGCGGCATCGCGGCCGTGGGCGCCAAGCAGTGGGAGGCGGGACAGGCGATCGGCATGCGCCGCTGGGCGATTTTTCGCCAGATCGTTCTTCCACAGGCCGCTATCAAGGTCATGGCACCCGTCTCGAACCAACTGATCGTCCTTGTGAAGGACACGTCTCTCGTATCGGCGATCGGTGTGCTTGACCTGACACTGTCCGGCAAGGTCATCATCGAAAGATCAGGAGCGTCCTTTGAGGTCTTCATCCTCGTTGCGGCGCTCTATCTAATCCTGACTTCCGTCATCGGCGCCGGGTTTCGAGTCAGCGAGATGCGCTTCTCGCGGAGGCTCGGATGAGCATATCCGTCCTTATCGCAAACCTGCCCTACCTGTTGCAGGGTGCGCTGGTCACGCTATGGCTCGCCTTCGTCGTCGTCATAGCCGGCACGCTTCTTGGCGCGGTCGTCGGAACGATCTCGAGCGGAGGTGGACCGATCCTTCGGTCCCTCGTCACGGCTTACGTCTTCGTGTTTCGGGGCATTCCGGTATTGGTCGTGATGTTTCTCGGCTTCTACACTTTCCCGGCATTTGGAATCCGTCTCAGCGCCTACGCCGCAGTCATGATATCGATGGTCTTCTATGTCGGCGCCTTCGTCACCGAGGCAGTGCGCGGCGCCATCGCAGCCGTGCCGACCGGCCAGATCGCAGCAGCTAAGAGCCTTGGCATGCGGCGGCTGACGATGCTCCGTGAGGTCGTCCTCCCTCAGGCAGCCCGTCTCTCGATTGCGCCGATCCTCAACATCTCGCTTATGGCGATCAAGCAGACCTCTTACGCCTCGGTCGTCGGAGCCTGGGAACTCTCTTTTGCGGCTCGCGAGGTCGTGGAGAGAACACTCGCGGCTTTCCAAATCTTCCTGGGTGTCATGGTGATCTACTTTTTGATCTGCTACCCGATTTCGCTGCTCGCGAACTATTGCGAGCGGAAACTCTCCTTCGATCACTGAGGGTGCCCATGACCATCTCCGCCGGATCGCCCATTATCGTATCAGTGAATGGCCTCGTGAAATCCTTCGGGGCGCATCGTGTCCTGAACGGGGTTTCTTTCGATGTCCGGCGCGGTGAAGTCGTTGTCGTTCTGGGCCCGAGCGGATCAGGCAAGTCCACGATGCTGCGCTGCGTCAACTTCCTTGAGACATTCGAGGACGGCACAATCACGGTCAATGGGGCACCGGTCGGCTATCAGAGCGACAGCGCAGGCCGTCGCCGCATGCTCGATGAGAAGGTAGTTGCGAAGAACCGTGAGCATGTCGGAATGGTCTTTCAAAGCTTCAATCTGTTCCCGCATCGGACCGTCCTTCAGAACGTCATGATGGGGCCCGTGTCGGTCCAGCACCGAGACAGGACTGAGGCGAGGAAGCACGCGCTGGAGTTGCTAGAGAAGGTCGGCTTGACCGACAAGGCCGACCAATATCCCGCCCGCCTCTCCGGCGGCCAGCAGCAGCGCGTGGCAATCGCCCGCGCGCTCGCGATGCGACCCGCTGTCATGCTCTTTGACGAAGCGACGTCGGCCCTCGACCCCGAGCTCGTCGGCGAAGTGCTCCGCGTCATGCGGGAACTGGCCAACGAGGGCATGACGATGATCGTCGTCACGCATGAGATGGGCTTCGCCCGTGAGGTTGCCGATCGCGTTATTTTCATGGACGGCGGCGTGATCATGGAGCACGGCGCGCCGCACGACATCATGGCCAATCCTCAAACTGAGAGGTTTCGGTCGTTTCTCGGAATGGATCGATCCGTCAACAAAGTTCAAGACACCTAGCGACCATTCTTTACGGGAGCCACTGGCGCTGGTGCGGAGGACGGAGAGATGAGGAATCACCGCGCCAGTTTCACGCCAGAAACACCCCAACCAGAGCGCAACGAACGCAATCGAATTTCAAACAAGACCGCCCTGCCCCTGATCCCACCGCGTATAGCGAACCGGTTGCGGATACGAGTCTCGTGCGCCGACAAATAGTGCCAAGGTGGCCGTGAAGCGGGGTAGACGAGCGGCATGCGGACTGCCAAGGACCCTCTTTATCGCCGCCATCGCTTCCCACCGGAAGTGATCAGCTATGCCGTTTGGTTGTATTTCCGGTTTCCCTTAAGCTTGCGCATGGTCGAGGAAATGCTGGCGGCGCGTGGCATTGGCGTGACCTATGAAACCGTGCGCCAGTGGGGACGGAAATTCGGCAAGCCGTTCTCCGATCGGATCCGCCAGCGTGCACCCGCTCGCGGTGACAAATGGCATCTGGACGAAGTCGTTATCTCGATCGCGGACGAACAACATTGGCTCTGGCGCGCTGTCGACCAGAATGGCTTCGTTCTCGACGTCTTGATCCAGCGCCGAAGAGACTCGCGCGCTGCCCAGCGGCTCATGAAGAAGCTCTTGAAATCCGCCGGCACGCCGCCGCGCGTGATGATCACGGACAAGCTCCGTTCGTACGGCGCTGCGAGGGCGAAGATGGGCTTTCACGTCGAACATCGCCAGCACAAAGCTCTCAACAATCGGGCCGAGAATTCTCATCAGCCGACGCGGCGACGCGAGCGGATCATGAAGCGTTTCAAATCGTCCCGTCAGGCTCAACAGTTTCTGTCAGTTCACGATCAGGTCGCGAACCTTTTCCACATCCCCTATCCCGGAGCTGTCACCGCCGACTTCCGTCGTGCTTCGCGCGAGCGAGCCTTTGCGACTTGGCGCGACATCTCCACGACAAGCGCTATCGCCGAATCTCGAACCTTTGAGAATCGCCTCCTTCGGCTCGGCGGTCGATTAAGTTGACGATGCCGCGCGGAGGGCTTCTCTTGACATAAGTATTTTCGAAACGATACGTTTAATAACTATAAAAAGCCTGCTACGGGCCTATTGGGAGGAAAAGGATGGACGGCGAAATCAGCTCGCGACGCGAGCTTTGGCGGGGCCGGAATCTGATTGTGGGTTGCCTGCTCGGCATGATGATGAGCGTCTCATCGATCTATTTCTATACTTCGGGCCTGTTCTTGAAGCCGCTTGCCGCCGAGTACGGCTGGACGCGCGGGATGGCGTCTCTCGGTCCACTGATCGGAATACTGACCATCGGTGTGGCTAGTCCCTTTGCGGGGCGGTTGGTGGACAGGTTCGGTGCATTTCGAATGGCGCTCTTGTCGGGAGGCGCGTTAGCGCTTTCGTTCCTTTTATTGGGTCTGGTAACCGGCGGGCTCGTCAGCTTCCTTCTTCTCACGTTCGTTCTGGCTGTTCTTGGTAGCGCGACGACTCCCGTCTCTTACGGCCGCATGATCGTCGGCAATTTTCCGCGACGCTTGGGGCTTGTCTACGGGATCGTGTATTGCGGGCCTGGCCTCGCTGCTCTGACGTTTCCATCGCTGGTCGGGCGGTTACTCGACGCTTACGGATGGAGGGGAGCCTATATCGGGCTGGCTATACTGACTTTCGGCATGATTCCGATCATCGCGCTGCTGTTGAAGAGCCAGGCTGGGCACGAAAGATCCAAGCCCGGCGCGGCACGGCAGAACTGGGGTCTGTACGCCGATCGACGCTTTCTGCTGCTCGCCATCATCTTCCTGCTGGCATCGACGGGAATCTTCGGCACGATCGTCCATTTCGTCCCGATGCTGACTGACCGCGGTACTCCAACCTGCTTGCGGCCGCGATTTTTCTGTTGTCTGCCTGCGGTGTGCTCATGTTGGCGTCGGGCAACTCGGAGCTGATCTTGCCGGGAACGCTGGCCATGGGTTTCACCATTGGCTCGGAGTTTGATCTCGCTCTTTTCCTGGTCGGAAGACGCTTCCCGCCAGCTCACTTCAGCACGCTGTTTGGCGGCATTTATCTCGCGGTGTCGGTCGGTGGCGGCGGTGGGCCGATCCTGGCCGGGATGCTCTATGATCGGGCCGGCAACTACCTGCCATGGTTTGTTGTCGCCGCTACCTGCCTGCTGGTCTCGTCCATTCTTTGCCTGATTGGTCGATCTTCGGTCTTTCGCGACAGTTCGATCGCGCCGAGCGTGGCATGACTCGATAGCGATTTGGAATCAGCAATGAACCTGGATCAAAAGCTTCTGCGTCAATACCAGTCGGGGGAGGGGTTGCCGGTTGCTGTCAAATCGAGCTCCCTTGCCGAATCATTGAAAATCAACCTCGAAAAAATCGACCTCGCGGGGCCACGCATCGAGCTGTCCTTTATTGTCGGTCAGCAATTTTTGCAGGCCGAGGACGTCGTTCACGGGGGCGCGGTCGCGATGATGCTCGACTTCGCCATGGCCTATGCGGCGCTGTTGGCAATTGCTGATGGACTTTCCGTTGCAACGATCAACATGAACGTCTCGTATCTCAGGTCGGCTAAGCCGGGCCAATACAGAGCAGTCGCCGAAGTCGAACGCTGCGGAAAGGCCGTCGTGTTCACGCGTGCACAGCTTCTGGATCGCGAAAGCAAGGCAGTGGCCACCTCTGTGTCCTCGCTGGCCGTCGTGGCGCCGCGCCGCAAGTCGGGCATCGAGCCATTTGCTGGCGCCGAGATCGCGTGAGATTGTGAAGTCCAGCGAGAGTTATGCTTTTGATTTCTGTCGCGACGTCTTGGACTTGACATCCGTGGAAAACATAGAGTCGACGCTCCCGCAAAGGAGCTCGATGAACTCTGCATCCAGCGGCTGGCCGAAGATCAAGCGCCGGTAGATCGGCGAGTACAGCATCTCGACAGCCCAGGCTGCATCGATGCCGCGCCTGAATAGTCCCTCCTGCTGTCCACGCTCAAAGGTTTCCTGAACGAGACGCCGACGGTTCTTCGCGAACCGTTCATTGAACTCTGCCAAAAGTGCATCGTTGTCGTGGCCTTCGCACAGGATTTGAACGACCAGCTTCCCGGCGCGGCCGCTGAAATATTGCGCGAGGGAGGTGAGGTGCCGCTTGATAGCGGTCCGCGGGTCGACCGCCGTTGGCATCGGAGTATTGCTGAAATGGGACTCCATGAACGCGTCGATGACCAGCGCGCCCTTGCTGTCCCACCAGCGATAGATCGTGGCTTTTGAAACCCTGGCGTCGCGCGCCACTGTTTCGATCGCGAGATCGGCGACCGAGACCGTTTGCAGAAGGCCCATTGTGGCCGACAAAATCGACCGCTTGGAGGCGAGATCGCGCGGTCTTCCGATCGGCCTTGAATCCGATGGTTCGGTATCTTGAGAACTCATCGGTCCGCCTGCAGTAGCGCGTTTGGTTGATGCCATAGCCAGTGTCGAGCAATTCAATGGATATCGAGCCAGTGCGTTTCCGTAGCACGGCGTCACGTCCTTCGACAAACGAGTTCCATTAAGGCCGGTCGGAAAGACGGCAGCGGCCCGCTTGACTCTCCGCAGCAGAAACGATACGAAACGTCTCGTATTATAAATAAGGAGGACGACGTGAAGCTCGGACGAATTTCAGTCGGAACGCCGTTCGGATCGGTCGCGCGCCTCGTCGCGGTGGATACCGCGGAGAGCAGGGTCATCGACCTCGCGACCGCGGAGATCCTGCGACGGCAAGCGAAGGGGGCCACGCAGGAGGGCGCCCAGCGGTTGGCGTCGGCGATCTTCCCAGGGAGCATGTCGGCTGCGATCGGTCTTGGCGACATTTTCCTGGAGGCTGCTCATGAGGCCGTACAGGCGCGCGCCGATGATGCCTCTACCGCAATCTCAAGCGTGAACTGGCTGAGCGCGATCGATCCGCCGGTCATCCGGGATGGCCTCACCTTCGTCAAGCACATCAAGCAATTCCACGAGCGCATTGGGGCCGAGCCGACCGAGGCGCTGCTTGAGATTCCGGGCTACTTCAAGGGTACCCCGTTCACCGCCGTCGGGCACGATGCCGAAGTGCCCAAGCCGTTCTATACCGATTATTTCGACTACGAATTGGAGCTTGGCTACATCGTCGGACGCGTCTGCCACAACCTGACGCCCGACGAGGCGCAGCGCGCGATCTTCGGCGTGACGATCTTCAACGATTTCAGCGCGCGCGACATCCAGAAGCTCGAGATGAAGATCGGCATGGGCCCCGGAAAGGGCAAGGATTGTGCCTTCGGTATCGGTCCGTGGATCGTAACGATGGATGAGATCGGCCGTCTCGATGATCTTGAGATGGCGGTTCGCATCAACGGCAAGGAATGCTCGCGCGGAGATAGTGCCGAGACTATTTGGACGCCGGGTGAGTCGCTGGCTTACATGTCGATCTCGGAATACGTGCAGCCGGGAGACCTGTTTGCTTCGGGCACCGTCGGCAACGGATCCGGCCTGGAGATCGGCCGGAAACTTGAAGCCGGTGACGTCCTTGAACTCGAGGTCTCTCGGATCGGTACGCTCCGCACCAAGATCGGCCCTCCGGAAGAAAAGCGCTGGTGGCCCGAGAGGCGCCAGAAGTTCTGGTGATCCGCTTGGGACAGCCCAGTCAGGGCAGGAGCGCCCGAACCCAACCCGCTCAGATCCAATCGAGAATTACATCATCATGGCAAAACCCGTTCGCCGTATCGTGACCGGCCATCGCGCCGATGGCCGGTCAGTCATTGTCTCGGATGGTGCAGCACCCAACGTGCATGTTGTGCCGGGGACACCGGGGTTGGCAGGAACCGTAATCTGGGTTGCCGACAAAACTCCCGCGGACATCGTGCAGCAGGAGGAACCCGCTCCAGGGGATCGCAAGCTCGCCATCGAGCCTCCAGCCGGAGGGAACGTTCTGCGTATCGCCGAATTCCCGCCGGACAGCCTCTACTCTCGCGACGAGCTCGAGAAGTTCAGGGCGGGGATCGGCAGCCCCGAAGCCTTCGACACCAAGGCGCGGCACTTCTTCTTCCACAAGACGCATACGCTCGACTACGCGATCGTGCTGGAAGGAGAGATCTGGGCCTTGCTCGACGAGGGCGAGACGCTGATGCGGCCCGGCGATGTATTGATCCAGCGCGGCACCAACCATGCGTGGTCCAATCGTTCCGACCGGATCTCCAGGGTCGCGTTCGTGCTGATCGATGCCGAGCACCAATAGAAAGCTGGGAGCCGCGCAATTCGATGTCCAATCCGACCATCATTACCTGTGCCCTGACCGGTGCGGGGGACACCGTCGGCAGGAGTCCGGCGGTCCCCGTCACGCCAAAGCAGATCGCCGATCAAGCCATTGACGCGGCGAATGCTGGAGCTGCGGTCGTCCACATTCATGTGCGCGACCCCGCGACGGGCGCACCGTCGGTCGAATTCGAACTTTACGCGGAGGTCGTGGAGCGCATCAGGGGGGCATCGACGGACGTCATCATCAACCTGACCAGCGGACCCGGCTCCCTATTTGCCCCAGATGGTTTGCGGCTGCAGCCAGCCCCCGGAGTCAATCCACCCATGACGCCGCAGCAGCGGCTCGACCATATCCTCAAGCTCAAGCCGGAAATCTGCAGCCTCGACGTGGCGACGTTGAACTTCGGACGAATAGCAATGGTCAACCTTGTGAGCGATCTCGAGTTCATGGGGCGAACGATATCCGACGCCGGCATCAAGCCGGAGATTGAGGTCTTCGATCTCGGCCACATACGATTGGCCAAACATCTGCTGGAAATTGGGGTGCTGAAAGCACCCACCTTCTTCCAGTTCTGTCTCGGCGTATCCTGGGGCGCGCCGGCCCAAGCCGATGTGCTGCAGCTGATGCGCAGCATGCTGCCATCCGGAGCGCTCTGGAGTGCCTTCGGCATTTCGCATGACCAGTTCAAGATCGCCGCCGCAGCGTGCGAGCTTGGCGGGCACGTGCGCGTCGGCCTCGAGGACAATCTCTACATCGCCAAAGGTAAGCTCGCCGGGAACAACGCGGAGCTTGTCGAAGAGGCGGCTCGGATTGTGATGCGGCACGGGTCGAGGCCGGCTTCGCCGAGCGAGGCGAGGAAGCTGTTGCTCGGCAGCTAACTCGCTTGCCGGCGAAAACGGTGCGAGAATGAGGGTCCAGAGCTGATCGATGGAAACCCGGAAAAGCCTCGAGCAGTTTCGTGAAGCGATCAAACCGGTTCGGGGGGCATCATCAACTTAATCGACCGCCGAGCCGAAGGAGGCCATTCTCAAAGGTTCGAGATTCGGCGATAGCGCTTGTCGTGGAGATGTCGCGCCAAGTCGCAAAGGCTCGTTCGCGCGAAGCACGACGGAAGTCGGCAGTGACGGTTCCGGGATAGGGGATGTGGAAACGGTTCGCGACCTGATCGTGAACTGACAGAAACCGTTGAGCCTGATGGGACGATTTGAAACGCTTCATGATCCGCTCGCGTCGCCGCGTCGGCTGATGAGAATTCTCGGCCCGATTGTTGAGATCTTTGTGCTGGCGATGTTCGACGTGAAAGCCCATCTTCGCCCTCGCAGCGCCGTACGAACGGAGCTTGTCCGTGATCATCACGCGCGGCGGCGTGCCGGCGGATTTCAAGAGCTTCTTCATGAGCCGCTGGGCAGCGCGCGAGTCTCTTCGGCGCTGGATCAAGACGTCGAGAACGAAGCCATTCTGGTCGACAGCAATGTTGTTCGCCCGCGATCGAGATAACGACTTCGTCCAGATGCCATTTGTCACCGCGAGCGGGTGCGCGCTGGCGGATCCGATCGGAGAACGGCTTGCCGAATTTCCGTCCCCACTGGCGCACGGTTTCATAGATCACGCCAATGCCACGCGCCGCCAGCATTTCCTCGACCATGCGCAAGCTTAAGGGAACCCGGAAATACAACCAAACGGCATAGCTGATCACTTCCGGTGGGAAGCGATGGCGGCGATAAAGAGGGTCCCGGGCGATCGGCATGCCGCTCGTCTATCCCCTTGGCCGCTCCAATTCGTTAACTTGACGGTACCTCTCGTCGAACACGTTGACCGTGAGATTCCATCCATCCTTCAGGTAGGAGAAGGCCAGGTTGGGTTGAAAGGTCCACCACGGATCCCCCACATTGGAGAGCCCCGCAGGTCCCTGCAAAGTGCCGGTGGGTATATACATGCCCAGAGCGGCTTTGACGAAGAACCCGCTATCGCCGAGTCTCTAGGGTCTGTACCTAAATAGCGCCACGTGATTCTCTTGCCTACGTGTTGATTCGGGGGCGAGAGAATGCGCGCTGGTTTGTTTTGGCTGAACGACAGGCAATGGGCGCGTATCGAACCGCATCTGCCGAGGGGACTGACGGGGCCGGATCGGGACGACGACCGACGCATCGTCAGCGGCATCATTCACATGCTGCAATCGGGTGCACGATGGCGTGATTGTCCACGTGAATACGGCCCTTACACGACGATCTACAATCGCTTCAATCGCTGGGCCAAGCGAGGACGATGGTGCGCAATCTTCGAAGCGCTGGCCAAGCCTGGCGAAGACGGCGTCGTACTGTCGCTCGACTCGACCTCGATTAAAGCTCACCGCGGTGTGCCTCCGGCGGAAAAGGGGGGAGCACAATCAAGCAATCGGCCGCTCGCGCGGAGGCCGCACGACAAAAATCCATGCGCTGAGCGATCCGCTCTGCCGGCCGGTCGTCCTGCATCTGACTCCAGGCCAGGATGCCGATATCGCTGCGGCTCCCGATGTCCTGGCGCTCGCGCCACCCATGAGCGTGCTCCTCGCCGACAAAGGGTATGATGGCGACAAGCTTCGCGGCGAAATCATTCGTCGTGGCGCCAAGCCCGTAATCCCCAATAAATCTAACCGTGTCGTCATCCATCGCTTCAACAAACGCGCCTACAAAGGACGAAATGTCATCGAACGCTGCTTTTGCAGGCTCAAGGACTTCCGGCGCATCGCCACGCGATATGACAAGCTCGCCCGTAATTTTTTGGCCGCTGTTCATCTCGCCGCTCTCGTCGCATATTGGCTCAATTGAGTCTGGACCCTAGTCATCTGGAACGCAAGTTCGTCACATTAGTTGATAGCTCGAATCTCTAGAGAGGAGAGTGCTAGCCCGTCCTATTCGTGAGAGTGCGGCTTTTGGGCCCGATTGATGCGGCCGCACATCTTGTCTGACGAGGCGCACAGGATTGCCTTCGGCTTTTCGCCGCCTGACGACCGGTACTTTGCAACGCGCTTGAGGGATGGGTTGGGCGAACGGGGGCGGACGCCCCGCCGGTCAAGGACCGAGCGGCAGCAGCGCGCCGGGCAAGCCGCAGATCAGGTCGGCTTCGGGACATGCCGCGGCAAACGCAAGGCGAATGCGGCTCGTGGTCTCGACGACACGGGCGGCGATTTTCAAGAGCCGAAGACGCAGCGTCGCGAACTCGGCAGCGGCCAATTCCCGGACTTTGGGAATGGCGTCGCGCACGGTCAGCATCAGCCAATAAGCGGCCGTATGGAGCACGAGACGGACCTGGTTGGCGAGCGCCGAACGGCAGCTGGTGCGATCGGAGGCGAGCTGCGTCTTATGCAGCTTGATCAGATTCTCGGCTTGGCCGCGCGCGCAATACAGGCTGTCGTAGATCCACTCGGCCGAGCCGACATCGAGGCTGGTGACGACGAAGCGGATGTCGAGGCCGAGCATCGTCGCCTCAATACGGGCGACAGTGCGCCGTTCGCGATCCCAGGACTTTGCCTTGTGGCGCGTCTCGGTATAGCCACGCAGAACCGGCAGGTTCTCGATGGCGCGTCGCGTGCGGATGTCGTCGGCGACCTCGTCGACTTTTCTGGCGAGAGGCTTGGTGCCGGACAGACCGAAGATGTAGTCGATGCCGTTGGTCTCGCACCACGCCATGGCCTCCGGCCGGGCATAGTGCCCGTCGCCACGGAACGTAATTCGCGTGTTGTGCCACCGCGTGCGGATATGCCGTACCAGGCGGCGCAGAAGGGCACGCACCTCGACGCCGCCCGGCGTCTTGCCGGGCCTCAGCACGACCGCCACGGGACGGCTCTTCTCCGTGTCGTAGACGTGGATCGGCAGGAAGCAGCGTTCGTCATAATGAGCGTTGAACAGCGAGAGCTGCTGATGGCCGTGGACGACGTCGCAGGTATCATCGATGTCGAGCGTGACGGATGCCGGCTCGCGCGGGTAGCTATCCATCCATGCGTCGACCAAAATGTAGGTCAGTCGGATCACGTCGCGCAGGCGCGGAGCATTCTCCAGCCGCGACAGCGTCGGTTGGGAACACAGATCGCGGCCCGTGTCCGGCAGCCGTCCGCAGGCCAGCTTGAATGCGGGATCGGACCGCAGATGATCGAGGTCGTCGGCGTCCTCGTAGCCGCAGCAGATCGCGAACATGCGCGCGCGGAACATATCGACAAGGCTGTGCACGACCCGCGTCGGATCGCGCCGATCCGGGAACACCCGGGCCAGATTGTCGGCCAAGCCGAGACGCCGCTCGGCCATCGCCAGAAGCATCACGCCCCCGTTCGAGGTCAGGCGACCGCCATCGAAGGCAGCTGTGACTTTCTTGGCGTGAACGGCTGGAAACGAGAAGGGCGGAATCGTATCGTCGGTCATGGCGGGCGTGGCGTTCGCGGTTGAAGGTGATGGGGTGGCTTCGCAACCGAATCCTACGCCGCATCAGCGCTTTACACCACGCTCGCCAGCCCTCAGGCGCACTCTTACGAATAAGACGGGCTAGTGGCGAATGCAGGTGTGCGGGGCCGGCCGATTGCGCCGTTAGTGCTGAGTGCGCAGGAGCGGGCGTACTTGGAGAGGCAAGTTCGTCGTCATCGTGTAGCCCGATCGCTATCTGAGCGGTGCCGCGCGATCCTGCGGTGTGCAGATGGTCTGCCAAGCAAGTCTGTGGCTGCCGAACTTGGCATCCATGAACACACCGTTGGCAAGTGGCGCCGCCGATTCTTGAAGGATCGCTGTGATGGCCTGCTTGACGAAGCCCGCCCTGGCCGCCCTCGAACCATCGACGACGATCAGGTTGCTGAGGTAATCGAGCGGACATTGCGTACGACGCCGCGCGACGCGAGAGGGTGTCAGTAACTCGGTGTAAGATGGTTTCTGTGAGTTTACCTTTGACAGGAGACTCACATGGCTACGGATTTTTCACCTGAGATTTTGGACCAGCTTCTTGCCGGGGGCAGCCTCAAGCCAGAAGACTTAGCCGGCGAAGACGGGCTTTTCAGACGACTGAAGAAGGCGCTTCTGGAGCGCGCACTGGGTGCGGAGCTGACCCACCACCTTGGCTATGAGAAGGGCGACCCGGCGGGCCGCGGGTCGGGCAACAGCCGCAACGGCACAAGCAGCAAAGCGCTGTTGACGGACGACGGCGAGATCGAGATCGAGATCGAGGTGCCGCGCGACCGCGCCGGCACGTTCGAACCGGTGATCGTCGCGAAGGGCCAGACCCGCTTCGACGGCTTCGACGAGAAGATCATCAGTCTCTACGGGCGGGGCATGACGGTACGGGAGATCCAGGGCCATCTGGCCGAGCTCTACGGCACCGAGGTGTCCCCCGATCTGATCAGCAAGGTCACCGACGCGATTCTCGACGAGGTCCGCGAATGGCAGAGCCGGCCGCTGGAAGCGATCTATCCGGTGGTCTTCTTCGACGCGCTCAGGGTCAAGATTCGCGATGAGGGGATGGTCAAGAACAAGGCAGTCTACGTCGTGCTGGGCATCACTGCATCGGGCGAGAAAGACGTGCTCGGGCTTTGGATCGAGCAAACCGAAGGCGCCAAATTCTGGCTCAAGGTCATGAACGATCTGAGGAACCGCGGCGTCGCCGACATCCTGATCGCCGTCGTCGACGGTCTGAAGGGCTTTCCCGAGGCGATCAACAGCGTCTTTCCCAAGGCGATGGTCCAGACCTGCATCGTGCATTTGATCCGCAACAGCCTATCCTTCGTGTCCTGGAAGGATCGCAAGGCGATCCTTCCCTCGATCAAGGCGATCTATCATGCCGAGAATGCCGACGCCGCTCTGCTCAGGCTCGAGGACTTCGAAGCCGAGTGGGGCAAGCGCTATCCCGCGATCGGGGCGGCCTGGCGCCGGGCGTGGGAGCACGTCATTCCGTTCTTCGCCTTCGCGCCGGAGATACGCAAAATGATCTATACCACCAACGCGGTCGAGGCGCTGAACCGTTCGCTGCGCAAGATCATCAAAACACGCGGCAGCTTCCCCAACGACGAGGCGGCGATGAAGCTGCTTTACCTCGCCATCAGAAATGCCGGCATCCATTGGCGACGACCGGTTGCATGGACGGCCGCAATGGGCCAGTTTGCCATCCAGTTCGGCGAGCGCTTTGCAGGCTCAGCGGACTGACCCCATGGGGTCAGTCCGCTGACCCCGCAAACCCCTCACAGAGACGCTCTTACACAAAACTTCTGACACTCCCCGACGCGACGCACTGGTCGATCCACTCGATGGCTGCGGAAGCTGGCTTTTCTCACACCACGATCCGCCGAATGTGGGCGGCGTTCGGCTTGCAGCCTCACCGCAGCCAGACATTTAAACTGTCGAGCGATCCACTGTTCGTCGACAAGGTCCGCGATATTGTCGGGCTTTACCTGTCCCCACCGACCCGAGCCGTTGTCCTCAGCGTCGATGAGAAAAGCCAGATCCAGGCACTCGATCGCGAGCAGCCGGTCTTGCCGATGATGCCTGGGGTGCCGGAACGTCGCACGCACAGCTATGTGCGGCATGGTACGACCACGCTGTTTGCCGCGCTCGATGTCGCTTCCGGCTTTGTCATTGGCAAATGCTACAAGCGCCATCGGGCGGTCGAGTTCTTGAAGTTCCTCAAAGAGATCGACGCTCAAATCCCTGAGGGGCTCGCTGTCCATATCGTCATGGACAACTACGCCACCCACAAGACACCCAAGATCAAAGCGTGGCTCGCTCGCCGGCCGCACTATCATGTCCACTTCACGCCGACAGAGCTGGCCCCGCAAATTCGGACAGTAGCTTGAGTGGATTTTCTGCCTGACAGCGGCGAGGATTCTTGCTGCGAATCAGGAGCGAAGATGACGAAGAAGAGCCGCCGGACGCATTCTCCGGCATTCAAGGCGAAGGTTGCTTTGGCTGCGGTCAAAGGCGACAAGACACTGGCGGAGCTGGCGCAACTGTTTGATGTTCATCCGAACCAGATCACGATCTGGAAAAACCAGCTCCTGGAAGGCGCCGCCGGCGTGTTTGGGCATGACAAGACATCGGCCGAGACGCCGGTCGATTTGAAGGCGTTACATGCCAAGATCGGCGAGCTGGCGTTGGAAAACGATTTTTTGTCCGGCGCGCTCACCAAGGCGGGCCTGCTGAGCGCAAAGCGATGATCGACCGCGATCATGATCTTTCTATCGTGCGCCAGGCGAAGGTCCTGAAGCTGGCTCGCAGCACGGTCTACTATGAACCTCGGCCAGTTTCGGCCGAGGACCTTGCCTTGATGCGTCGGCTCGATGAGCTGCATCTCGATTATCCCTTCGCGGGAGCGCGTATGCTGCGATCGTTGCTGCGGCGGGAGGGCGTATACGCCGGTCGCCGCCACATCGCGACGCTGATGAAGCGCATGGGGATCGAGGCGGTCTATCGTCGCCCGAACACGAGCAAGCCGGCTCCGGGTCACAAGATCTACCCGTACCTGTTGCGCGGATTGAAGATCGAGCGGCCCGACCATGAGCTATGCGGGATTTTGGGTGACGAGGCGATCAGGCGGCGTGGTTTTCCGGCACTTGGATGACCTCGATGCCGTTTTCGAATCTGACACCTGCGCTGACCTTCGGCAACTGATTTGTGCCTTTCAGCCGCCGCCAGGTCTTTGATGCGGCGCAGAGCAGCTTGAACACCATCAACTTGGCAGTCGTTGACGATAACGAACCTTTCGTGCGCACCGTTCTGTGCCGGACCGTCGCGAACACGCTTTCGATGGGATTCGTCGTCCGCAAGTGGTCCCAATGCTCGGCGGGGAATTCGTAGAACGCAAGCATTGCGTCGCGATCTTTCGTCAGGCACTCGACCGCCTTGTCGTACTTCGCTCCGTATTTCTCGGCAAAGACATCGATCGCCACTTCGGCCGAAGCTCGGTTGGACGCCAAATAGACCTCGCGCAGATCCTTCTTCATGCTGGCCTGTACCGACACTGCGACTTTGTTCAAGATATTCGCGGTTTTGTGCACCCAGCACCGCTGATGTCGCGTGGCGGGAAAGACCTCGTCGAGCGCCTTCCAGAAGCCGAGCGCGCCGTCACCGACGGCGATTTCCGGGGCGATCTTCAGCCCTCGGGTTTTCGCCTCGACGAGCAGTTCGTGCCAGCTCTGCGTGCTCTCGCGCACGCCGACCTGGAAGCCGATGAGTTCCTTCTTGCCTTCCGGCGTCGCGCCGATCAGCACCAGCATGCATTCGCTGTGGTCTTCCATGCGAGCCTGCAGGAAGACGCCGTCCGCCCACACGTATACGTACCGGCGCGCCGACAGATCGCGCTTCTGCCAACGCTCGTACTCGAGCTGCCACTCCGTCGTCAGTCTGGAAACCACCGCCGGAGAAAGATTCGGCGCATCCTTGCCCAAGAGCGCCGCCAGCGCCTCCTGGAAGTCGCCCGTCGAGATGCCTCGCAGGTACAGAACCGGCAAAAGTGCATCCAAGCTCTTCGTGCGCCGTGCCCACAACGGCAGGATCGCCGAGGTGAAGCGGATCCGCTCGCCATCGCTGGTCACCGCGCGATCGCGAATCTTTACCCGGGCGACTTCGACGGCGCCGATCCCCGTCTGGATCGTCCGCACTGGACCATGGCCGTGTCGCACGAGGCGGTCGCGGCCATCGGGAAGCTTCAAGCCCTTCATCGCGGCGAGAAACGCCTCGGCTTCCATCTCGACAGCCTGCGCAAGCAGCTGCCGAGCTCCAGATCGCAAAATATTCGTCAGTGGATCGTCGATCTCATCGGGCTGACGCAGTGGGACAATGTTGCTATGCTCGTTCATGGCGTATCGCTCTCCTTGAGGTTCTGGCAGGCTCGACACCCGCCTCGATACGCCGCCTATCTCATTCCGTCATCACCCAGTTTCCCGCATAGCTCCCCGACCATGCGTGGGCAATGGACATCACCTACATTCCGATGCGGCGTGGCTTCGTCTATCTCGCGGCGGTCGTCGATGTGTTCAGCCGACGGGTCCTGGCCCATCGCGTCTCGATCACAATGGAGGCGGCCTTCTGCGTCGAAGCGGTCCAGGAGGCGTTGGCGAAGCACGGCAGGCCCGAGATTTTCAACACGGATCAGGGCAGCCAGTTCACCAGCCTCGAGTTCACCGATGTGCTGCTGGACGCGAAGATCGCCATCAGCATGGACGGCAAGGGCGCCTGGCGCGACAACGTGTTTGTCGAGCGGCTCTGGCGCACGGTCAAATACGAAGAAGTATATCTCCGCGCCTACGACAGCGTGTCCGAGGCGCGAGCGTCAATTGCCAAGTATCTGGCCTTCTACAATCAGGGACGCCCTCACTCGAGCCTTGACGGGCGCACGCCGAGCTATGGCGGAATCTGGGTGATGACGGTGTGAGGAAGGCGGCGTATCGAGGCGGGTGACGAGCCTGCCAGAACCTCTCGAGGAGAGCGATACGCCATGACCGAGACTACCAATGTTCTTGCTTTCCGTCAGCCGTCCGCGGTTGATGATCCACTGACCGATATCGTTCGTGCCGGCGCGCGGGACCTGCTTGCCAGGGCGATCGAGATCGAGGTTGGCGCGTTTCTGGCCAGCACGGCCAATCTGACGCTGCCCGACGGTCGAGCGCGCCTGGTCCGACATGGGCACGGTCCGGTGCGCGAGATTGCGACCGGCATCGGTCCGGTGGAGGTCGCTCGTCCCAAGGTCCGCGACCGCGGAGCGAGCGGGCCAGGCGACCGCCTCCGCTTCAGTTCGGCAATCCTGCCGCTATGGGCGCGGCGGACGAAGAGCCTGGATGCCTTGATCCCGGTCCTCTATTTGCGCGGCATCTCGACCGGCGACTTCCAGGAGGCGCTCTCGGCGCTGCTCGGCAAGGATGCGCCGAACCTGTCGCCTTCGGTGATCGCCGGCCTGAAGGCCGATTGGCAGGTCGAGTACGAACGCTGGCAGAGACGCGATCTGTCGGCGCGTCGCTATGTCTACATCTGGGCCGATGGCGTGTACCTGCAGGCCCGCATGGAAGATCACAGCGAATGCATGCTGGTGCTGATTGGCACCACGCCGGAAGGCAAGAAGGAGCTGATCGGCTTCCAGGTCGGCGTGCGCGAGAGCGCGCAGAGCTGGCGCGAACTCCTGATCGACCTGCGGCAACGCGGGTTACGGATTGCCCCGCAACTCGCCATCGGCGACGGCGCCCTCGGCTTCTGGAAGGCACTGGACGAGGCCTTTCCCGGCACGCGGCACCAACGATGCTGGTGCCATAAAGTGAGCAACGTACTCGACAAGGTCGCCAAATCCGTGCAGGGCCCCATGAAGAACGACCTGCGGAACATCTATCTGGCCCCACACCGGGCCGAAGCTGAAACCGCGATCGACGTCTTCGTCGAGAAATACCACGTCAAATACGGACGTGCGGTGGAGTGCCTGATCAAGGATCGCCATGCGCTGCTCGCCTTCTTCGACTTCCCTGCTGAGCACTGGATCCACCTACGCAGCTCGAACCCGATCGAGAGCGTCTTCGCCACGGTGCGCCACCGAACGGTGCGGACCAAGGGATCGCTGTCGCAACAAACTGCGAAGCTGATGGTGTTCAAGCTCATCGACGCCGCATCGAAGACCTGGCGGCGATTGAAGAGCACGAACCAGTTGCCGAAAGTCATCGCCGGTGTAAAGTTCATCGACGGAATCGAAGTCATTCCGAACACTGAAAGCCACGCCGCCTGATCAGGCCGCGTCACCCAAAATCAGCCATAGCTCGCGCACGCCCGACGAGGCTTACTTCGGCACGCAAGCTATGGTGATGGCCGCATGACCGTCGCCGACGGTTTTGTCGTCGCTCTGGTCGGGCTACGCCCTCCCGACGCAACGACAAAACCGTAAAGCCCCGCGTTCAGCATAACCCGGCAGGAATCCACTTAAATCCAGCGGGGCGCTGTCCAAACAACCGGGGCCAGCTCTGACTTCCACGTCATGGATCAATCAGATCGAGCGCTGGTTCGCTGAACTCACCAGAAAGCAGATCCAGCGAGGTGTTCACACCTCAGTCAGGCAGCTCGAGGCCGACATCCGTACCTTCATCGAACTGCACAACAATAACCCGAAGCCCTTCAAATGGACCAAGTCCGCAGACCAGATCTTGGCTTCCGTCAAACGCTTCTGCCACAGAGCCCAGCAGACTTTATGTAGCGAACTTTAGATTCACGTGACTAGCTCAATTCGTTGGCTAGCCCGTCCTATTCGTGAGAGTGCGGCTTTTGGGCCCGATTGATGCGGCCGCACATCTTGTCTGACGAGGCGCACAGGATTGCCTTCGGCTTTTCGCCGCCTGACGACCGGTACTTTGCAACGCGCTTGAGGGATGGGTTGGGCGAACGGGGGCGGACGCCCCGCCGGTCAAGGACCGAGCGGCAGCAGCGCGCCGGGCAAGCCGCAGATCAGGTCGGCTTCGGGACATGCCGCGGCAAACGCAAGGCGAATGCGGCTCGTGGTCTCGACGACACGGGCGGCGATTTTCAAGAGCCGAAGACGCAGCGTCGCGAACTCGGCAGCGGCCAATTCCCGGGCTTTGGGAATGGCGTCGCGCACGGTCAGCATCAGCCAATAAGCGGCCGTATGGAGCACGAGACGGACCTGGTTGGCGAGCGCCGAACGGCAGCTGGTGCGATCGGAGGCGAGCTGCGTCTTATGCAGCTTGATCAGATTCTCGGCTTGGCCGCGCGCGCAATACAGGCTGTCGTAGATCCACTCGGCCGAGCCGACATCGAGGCTGGTGACGACGAAGCGGATGTCGAGGCCGAGCATCGTCGCCTCAATACGGGCGACAGTGCGCCGTTCGCGATCCCAGGACTTTGCCTTGTGGCGCGTCTCGGTATAGCCACGCAGAACCGGCAGGTTCTCGATGGCGCGTCGCGTGCGGATGTCGTCGGCGACCTCGTCGACTTTTCTGGCGAGAGGCTTGGTGCCGGACAGACCGAAGATGTAGTCGATGCCGTTGGTCTCGCACCACGCCATTGCCTCCGGCCGGGCATAGTGCCCGTCGCCACGGAACGTAATTTGCGTGTTGTGCCATCGCGTCCGGATATGCCGTACCAGGCGGCGCAGATGGGCACGCACCTCGACGCCGCCCGGCGTCTTGCCGGGCCGCAGCACGACGGCCACGGGCCGGCTCTTCTCCGTGTCGTAGACGTGGATCGGCAGGAAGCAGCGTTCGTCATAATGAGCGTTGAACAGCGAGAGCTGCTGATGGCCGTGGACGACGTCGCAGGTATCATCGATGTCGAGCGTGACGGATGCCGGCTCGCGCGGGTAGCTATCCATCCATGCGTCGACCAAAGTGTAGGTCAGCCGGATCACGTCGCGCAGGCGCGGAGCATTCTCCAGCCGCGACAGCGTCGGCTGGGAACACAAATCCCGGCCCGTGTCCGGTAGGCGACCGCAGGCCAGCTTGAATGCCGGATCGGACCTCAGATGATCGAGGTCGTCGGCGTCCTCGTAGCCGCAGCAGATCGCGAACATGCGAGCGCGGAACATATCGACCAGGCTGTGCACGACCCGCGTCGGATCGCGCCGATCCGGGAACACCCGGGCCAGATTGTTGGCCAAACCGAGACGCCGCTCGGCCATCGCCAGAAGCATCACGCCCCCGTTCGAGGTTAGGCGCCCACCATCGAAGGCAGCTGTGACTTTCTTGGCGTGAACGGCTGGAAACGAGAAGGGCGGAATCGTATCGTCGGTCATGGCGGGCGTGGCGTTCGCGGTTGGAGGTGATGGGGTTGGCTTCGCAACCGAATCCTACGCCGCATCAGCGCTTTACCCCTCAGGCGCACTCTTACGAATAAGACGGGTTAAGTTGAAGAAAGATTGAGTGACTCCCGATCATTTCTGTGCCGAAACGTGGAGTCGCGGTCGTGCCGCGTCCAAAGAAACCGGCGCGAGCGGCCTATTAGACGCGGTAGGTGCTCAGCCTCCGAAACGAGACTATCAAGCATGAAGAGATCGAGCGCGAGGCAGAGGTTTTATTTGTGTTGAATTCTTGCTTCTCGATAGTGGTCTGAAATCGTATCATCGGTCATGGCGGGCGTGGCGTTCGCGGTTGAAGGTGATGGGGTGGCTTCGCAACCGAATCCTACGCCGCATCAGCGCTTTACACCACGCTCGCCAGCCTCTCAGGCGCCCTCTCGCGAATAAGACGGGCTAGAAACATGTTGTGCATGCCCGAGGGGTTGGCGTCCATCGGAGGACCAACGCTCGCCGAAATGAATGGCACCACGCCAACAACGTCATAGGTCGCGCCGAGGAAATTCCAGCCGGGCACCCAGAGCAGGCCTTGCGCGAAGACATCGGCTTTCACGCCGGTCGACGCTCCTCCGGGATTAACCGGGGCTCCTGGACCGACCAGGTTCGACTGATAGGTGAACACCTGATCGAATCCGTAGAGGCCAGGCGGCGGCGCCGCGGCGGCAGCTCCAAGCACGATCCCGGGCTTTTGAGCCCAACCGGACGATCCAAACTCATACGCATTGGCCACCGTAGCAACAGCTGACAACGTCAGCGCTCCGACCATCACGGCCACGTTGCGTTTCTTCATCATTCCCCCTCCCGCGTTTCCAAATATCCCGTTTCAACGGACTCTTTGCCAGTATCCGCCAAGCGGATTGCGGGGGTAGAGCAGTACAAAAATCACGCGTCATCAATAGATTCCGCGATGGAATATTCAAATAATCCAGTTGATTACAGTAATCACACTAGTTTGTATTTGCGATACAAGCATTCGGTTCTGTGATACGACATGATATACTTGAAGCGCCGGCTTGTGGCTCTGCGCCCACCTCATTCCGCCAGCTTGTTTACTGACGGCTCGGCAGAAAGCTTCACTCCCGGCCCTGGGCCGTTCAGAAATTCGATTCCTGCTGCTTCGAATGCCCGACTTATCTTCGTGAGCGTCTCGACATGCGCGCCCAACGGCGCATCCTTGAAGCCTTCGAGCCGGCGTATCGTCGAGATCGCCACGCCTGATCGCGCCGCGAGATCGTGCTGCTCCCAACCGAGGAGCGACCGCGCAGCTTTGATTTGACGCGCGATCACCAACATCGGCTAGGTCACCTTCAAGAACAAGCGCTCTGTGGCGTTCATCACATGCCTTGCTTCGTAGACGTCGTGGGCGATGCGCACGGAATACGCGGACAGTGGCGGGCATGATCGGCTGCCTCCAGTCGCCAATGGCAGTGATCGATCAATGCCCGCGCGCTCATTCACCACGCCCTACTTTGCTTCCGCCAGTTCAAGTCGGATAGTCCCGCCCAGCCGTGTCAGGCCGTAGACCAGAGCGATGATGGCGGCTGCGGCGGCGGTCCATCCCAGTATGCCGATCGCAGCGTCAAGTCCGCCTGCTCCCGCAGCAAGAATACCGGCAACGATCGGGCTGAAGAATTGCCCGACATAGAACGCACCGGAGAATCCGCCAGCACCCAGCCCGCGCTGTTCGAAAGGAAGCCTGGACATGATCCACGTCAGGTGAAGCGGGATGACGAGGCCGCCACCAATGCATGCGATGAACGCACCAACGACCGTGAGCTGAGGAGTTCCGGCAGCGGCAACGATCGCAAATCCAGCCGCGAACAACACGAGACCCGAGGTCAGGAGGCGCATCACCGGCTGTCGCGCGAAGGCCTGGAAAAGATAGGAGCCCAGCGGAACACCGAGGTTGGCGATGGCACTCGCCAAACCAATACTCTCGGGCGTTGCAAGCCCGCGAGAATTAAGCACGAAGCTGAGCTGGACCGGCACAACGTAGAATGCGATGGATGAGAGCATCGTCATCAACCAAAGCGGCGCAATGTGCAGCCAAGGGAACGGCGCTGATTGTTTGGCTTCGTCCGTAAGCCGATCGATCGGCTGAGTTGGCTCCCAGAGGAAGAAAATGAAGAGCGGCAACAGCAGGATCATGAAGCCATAGACAAGAAAGGGGGTGTGCCACCCCCACGCCAGCCCGCCCAAAGCACCACCTAGGCCGAACGCGATCACCGCAATCACCGATGCAGAGCCGAATTGGAATGCCAGCCACCGCTCTCGCGCCCGGCCAGAGAAGTAGTCCACCGTCAAGACAGTGGCCACCGCCGTCAGTACCGCCTCGGTCGCGCCGACGATCATGCGGCTGGCAATGATATGGTAGATATCATTGAGCCAGACCGGCGCCGATCCCGCGATAGCGTAAACGACAATAGCCGCTATCAGGGCATTCTTGCGTCCGACGCGCTTGACCAAAACGCCTACGAAAGGAGACAGCAGCGCGATGATCAACGCAGGGCCGGCAAGTACCGTCGTAACCAATACCTGCGCATTCGGGTGCTGCGCAAACTCTTTCATCATGAACGGCAGGACCGGCGACAACAGAACCACCCCAAAAACCGTCATCCATGGAGCAGACGTCAAGATCCATCCCTGCAACGAGCCCGCTTGCCTTGTCATGCATTCCCCCTCTCGTGATTTATTTGTCGTAGGCCGAAGTTAAGTGACGGAGTTTGCCTTCTGTCCTCGGATGGGCCCTATCACCGTGGAAGCGACGTCCGTTGATTCCGGTTCGACTTCGCCTACCCGCAATCAGACAGGCGCGGCCAGGAACGCGTAGCCTTCGCGAAGAAGGCCCATCGAATAGTCCCGACCATGCTCCGGTTTGCGCTCTTCCCGGCAAATGGCGTATGCGATGTCGTAGACGCGCCTGGCCCTTTCCTCGCGCCGACGGCAATAGCTCACGAGCGCAGTCTCCAGACCGTCGTTCCGATCCAGTTCCTGAGAGAGAACCAGCGCATCCTCAATCGCCATACCGCCGCCAGACGTCATTTGCGGCGTCAGTGAATGGGCCGCATCGCCCAGCAGCACGACCCGGCCGCAGTGCCAGGGAGCCGGCATCATCAAGACATCGAATGGGCGGTAGCTTATGTGCTTGTCCACGCCGACCATTTCAGCAGCCGCGACCAGTTCGGGCGCCGTAAAGGGGGTGAGCAGGTTACGGAGATAATCGCACACCTGATCTTGCGGGACACGAAGCTTTTCATCCGTGCTTTCCAGGAAGAACAGATAGCACAATTCCTTCGACAGCGGCAGCGAGCCCACCATTCGACCTGTCGGAAGACGGTATAGGACGAAGCCATTCATGGACTGGGTGCGGGAGACCGTGTAACGCCACACCCCCTGGCCGGCATAATGCGGCTTGAACTCTTCGCCGAAGATTTTCTGGCGTATCTTCGAATATGCGCCATCCGCGGCGATCAGCAGATCGGCGCGATCTGTCTCGCCGTTCGATAGATGAACCGTCACCCCATCATCGTCCTGGTCAATCTGGGTGACCGTTGTATTGAAATCGATCTTCGCGCCGCTCTTCGTCGCAAAGTCCTCCAGGACCTGCCCCAAACGCGGGCGCATGATCCCCAGCGCAGCCGGACGATTGGGGTCCCAAATTCTTGGCGAGGATTGCTCGCTCAGGACCGTTCCGGCACCATCGCGCACCGACACGATGTCCCAACCATGGCCGCCTTCGAGGCAAGCATCCACCAATCCCAGTTCGGCGAGTGCCCGCAAGGCATTCCCAAGCAGCGTAATGCCGGTGCCGATCCGGTCATGCCTGTCGCCCATTTCAATGACTCTGGTGGATACGCCTATCCGCTGAAGCGCATGGGCGACCGTCAAGCCGCCAATCCCGCCGCCCACGACGAAAGCCTTCTTCACCGCGCCCATGTTATCCTCCTTCTCGTGGTATTCTATTTTTTTGGCTCCCGGTCCTACACGGGCCACGCAATGATCAGCAAACGGCTCCTTGTCGCTCGTTACAGCGAGACCGCGATGTACTTGGTTTCGAGATATTCCTTGATGCCTTCGGTCGAACCTTCGCGCCCCAGACCGCTTGCCTTGCTGCCGCCGAAGGGCGCGGCAAGGTCAGTTGCCAGCCCCCTGTTGAGCGCAACCATGCCGCTCTGCATTTGCCCCGACAGGCGCAAACCTCGCTTCAAATCCTCGGTGTACAAATAGGAGATCAGTCCGAATTCGGTGTCGTTGGCAAGTTTCATGGCGTGCGCCTCGTCGTCGAACGGCACGATGGGCGCAACGGGTCCGAAGATTTCGTTCTTCAGGATGGCTGCATCCTCAGGGACGTCGGCGAGTACTGTGGGTGCATAAAAATGGCCTGCGCGATTGAGCCGGTGCCCGCCGGTAACGACGCGCGCGATGGCATCCCGGACGAGCTCGTCGATCTTCAACACCGCCTCGGCATTCACCATTGGGCCGAGCTGCGTATCTTCGTCGACCCCATCACCGATCTTGAGCCCCGACATCCGTCTGGCCAGCCCTTGAGTGAAGTCCTCGTAGAGATTGCGCGCGACATAGAACCTGTTTGCCGCCGTGCATGCTTCTCCGCCGTTGCGCATCTTCGCGACCATGGCGCCGTCGAGCGCGGCGTTGAGGTTCGCGTCATGGCAAACCAGGAACGGGGCGTTGCCACCAAGCTCCATCGACGTGGTGAGAACCTGGTCGGCGGCCTCTCTCAGCAGAATACGACCGACCTCGGTTGAGCCGGTGAACGAGACAGTCCGCACGCGCGGGTCGTGCAACATCGCACCAACCGACTTGCCCGACTGAGAGGTCACGATCACATTGATCGCGCCCTTTGGGACACCCGCCTTCAAGATGATTTCAGCGACCGCGAGTGCGGTCAGCGGCGTTTCCGTCGCAGGCTTGAGCACGCAGGTGCAGCCGGCTGCAAGGGCCGGCGCCATCTTGCGCGTGGCCATGGCCGCGGGGAAATTCCAGGGCGTCACAAGGACGGCAATGCCTACGGGCTCATAGGATACGAGAATATGGTTCTGCCCCGAAGGCGCCAAGCTCATCTCGCCGATGATCCTCGGCGTTTCCTCGCTGTACCAGCGAAAGAACTCGGCAGCGTAGCGTACCTCCCCTAGCGCGTCTGAGTAAGCCTTGCCATTTTCGAGAGAGATCAGGCGCGCCAGCTCCCTCTCCTCTGCGATCAGCAGGATTTCGGCTCTTTGGCGCGGCGACGTGGCGGCCCACGCCGGCGCGGCGGCCGCGGCGGCATCTACGGCAGCAAGCGCGTCGGCCACGCTGGCGTTAGCGACATGGGCAATCACTTCATCATTCGAGGGATTTCGGACCTCGATCGTCGCGCCGGTTTCGCTATCCCGCCAATCTCCGATCAGGATCGGGTGGCGGCCGGACTGATATTTCCTGGCAATCGTCATGTCCTCGTCCTGATCAGGAGGGACTGCGGCCTATGAAGTACTCGTGGAGCGGATCCTCACTGGGATTAAGACCTGAGGCCCGTTGCGCGTTGCGCAGCGCAAGCATGTGATTTTCGTGCAACCTCGGCGTCGGCCCGCGCAATGGGCCACCATTGTAGCCCTGCAACCAACCCTGAAATTTCCACTGCATGCGGTTCAGCATGAACGCACCCGTCATCGACTGGGTCATCTGGTTCTTCACCTTGCGTGCCGGATGCATACGCCAGTAGATTTCGGTCGCCTCGTCGAACTTGCGCTCGCGTAGCAGCTTCATGACGTGCGGGATCAGCGGGCCCCAGAACTCGTGGTCCGAAGTCGCCGAGAGCTGGATTGGAAATAGCTGTGACAACGGGATGAGATCCCATTCCAGCGGCATCGAGATCACCACTTCTTCGCCGAACAGCCGATGGCATTCGATCACGCTCATGATCGAGGGATGGCCGCCCTCCGCCTTGATGGCGCCGATGTTGGGGCAGGCGTCCAGCATCCGACGGATCACACTCGATGAGATGTCGGCCGGATGCAGCCGAGAAAATCCCCAGATCGCCATCGGAAACAGCAGGACACCGAGATTCGTCGCATCACAGAACGCCTTGGTGTATTGGAAGATCTCATCTTCGGACTGCGGATAAAAGTTTGCGGGATAGGTCAGGAGCACGTAGTCAGCTCCGGCACGCTCAGCGAGCTGCACGGCCTCGATGTTCTGCTCGAGTGTATTCCAGCTTGCATGATGCATGACGTAGAAGTCCTTGCCGGCCTCCTCCTTCATAATCCGGACGAAATCGACGTATTCGGGAAGCGTGATGTTGACTTCACCGATGGCAAGCGACCCGACGAAGCCGTGCTTCTTGGCGAGCGCGACATCGTGGCGAATCGCCGTTTCGTTGATGCCGTTCATGTCCCCGGTGAAGGAAGGGATGGTGCAGTTCACAGCACCGATCATCCTTTCGCGAGTCCAGCCGCGTGTTTCATTTTTCGAATAAGAGGCCACTTCTATCTCCTCCCGGACTGCCGAACATGCACGGCCAGTCTCAACACTCCACCAAGAGAGACGCAGAGCTCTGCGCTAGATCGTCTTCCTGTAGAACTCGATCGGCAACGGAACGAGACGACGGGCTTTGTCGGCAAGCTCATAAGCAAGCTCGGCGCAGACGATGTCCTGGATACCGGCGCCGACGCTCTTGAACATCGGCATGCTCGCACTTCTGACCCTGTCCGCGACCTTTCCGCACAAGAGATCGTTGAGCGATACGCATTTCTGTTCGAAGCTGACGCCCGCTTTTTTCGCCGCGATCATGTCACCCGTTTCGTGCATGACCTCCTCAAGCACATCGCACACGATCAGATCAGAACGCGCGACCACGCTGGTGTCGATTTCGCGCTGTTCGGGGACCGTGGATCCGACCGAGACCACGGCCCGGCAATTATCCAGCCAGTCACCGTACAGGATTGGTGACTCGTCGCGCGAGCGCGCTGCCGCGACCACGAGGGTCGCCGGCCTTACGGCATCCTCAGGCGTATCTGCCGCGACGCAAGTGACGCCGGTCTCGGCCTGAAATGTTTTTGCAAAGCGTGCCCTGCTTTCCGGCGTGGGGCTAAAGATGCGCAGCTCGCCAATCCTGCGAATGGCGTGAATGGCGCGGGCGTGGGCTACGGCCTCCTGGCCGCTACCAATCATGCCAATGACCAAATCCTCTTTCGGTGCGAGCACGTCGAGGGCTGCCGCGGAGGTAGAGGCGGTGCGGAAGCTGGTGATGAACGCTCCATCGACAAGCGCGCGGAGCTCGCCGGTTTCCTGCTCAAACAGTGGGATCAGATAGTTGATCGCCGGCTTCGGCCCCATGCCGAACAGCTTGCCGCCCATGAAGCGAGCGCCCGGTGGAATCGCCGTCAGGCTTCTGAGCCAAATCCGGCCATTCCGCGCCACCGTCCGAAGCGGACTGACCATCGGCCCGTGCGGCACGGAATAGGCGCGAGACAGGCTTTCGATGACCTGTTTCCAATCCAGGATTTCCAAAACTGCCGAGGCCGGCACGAAGCTCACGGCCGCATTTGATACCGTCAAGGCCCAATCCTTGTATAACCAATTTCCACCCAATTAAGATCAATAATCGACCAATTTGGAAGAGTCAATCAACCAATTTGAGCGTTGGCCCAATCGGAATAGCAATCGGCGGGCACGGGGCCCGATGCCGATACAAGGATACTGCGAGGCTTACGTTTGGGGTCAGATCGGCGCGAACGGGCCCAGCAGGGCCTTGCGCACTTCCTCGAGATGTCGGCGCATGAGAACCGCAGCATCGCGAGCTTCTCGCGACTGGATGGCGTGAAAGATCGCATCATGCTCGTGCGTAATATGGCTGCGCCTAGCAATCGCGGACGGCAAGTCGGAGAGCCGCCCCCAATTTCTCTGGGTCTGGCTTTCCTGAATCATCACCAGAATTTTCAGCAGCAGCTGGTTCTTGGAAGCCTGCGCGATGGCGAGATGAAACGCCTTGTCGAGTTCGCGCCACTCCTCCCAAGCCTCTATTCCCTTCGATGTTTCGAGGATTCCCTTGATCCTTTCGACATCACTGCCAGTCGCGCGCTGCGCCGCAAGGAAGGCGATCTGCGGCTCTAGCGTAAGCCTGGTCTCCAGGATCTCAGCTGGGTTGGTTTCCAGGGTTGGGCCGGCGTCCGTAAACTGAGCCAAGCCCTGCGCTTCCGCCCGCGCGCTCATGAACGTACCCTGCCCGACATGCCTCCAGATCACTCCCTCACGTTCAAGCCTTGCCAGAGACGTGCGCAGGCGACTACGGGTCAGGTTCAGGTCGTCGGCGAGCTGGCGCTCGGGGGGCAATTGTTCGTTGGGGCGGAAGCCGCGCTCCTTCAGATAGCTCCGGAGGATTTCGATGACGGGTTGACGGGAATCAGAGATTTCATTCATCCGCCCAATATCAACCAATTCCAGCCGAATGACAAGGCCGAGCTTTCTGAGCGAACGTGATCGCGATCAGAGGGGTCAGCCGGTGGCAACCGGTGTGCGGATCGGGCCCTCCTCCGGTTCGAGGAAAAGCCGGATCTCCCCCGCCTGGGAGATCGCGATCTGCACTGAGGTCAGCGATTGGCCCAGGCACGGGCCCAGTGTGCAAGTGCCGGTTTCAATATCGAACGTTGCCCCATGCGCGCTGCAGAAGATGTGCTGCGCGTCTCTGGTCAGATAAGCGTTCTTCTTCCAGGGAAGCGGCGTGCTGCCATAGTGCGGACATACGTCCCGATAGGCATAGACCTTGTCGCTCCTGCGCACGACGAACACGGTGTCGCGCCCTATTTTGAAAGGGTCGAACCCGCGAGCCTCACCGTCCTCCAGATCCGAAAGACAGCATAGCACTTTGGTTAGCGGCTTCGTTTTGTCCGCGCTCAAATCAGGCCCCGCGCAGCGGTAGAGGAAATCTCCGCATCATTGTGTAAGCATGCTGCCTTGCATTTTCACGGAACAAGAATACGGGCGCGGCCCCCTACTCCCGCACCCGTTGGTACCCGCCGCGACCTAGCCCGGAGCCCATTTTTCCCGATGCTCCAGCAGGAAGATCTGAGAATGCTCGGTCCTCATCGGCAAGACGCGCGGCTCCCACTTATCATCGAAGACATCCATATCAGCGTCGAATTCAGCGTGGGTACCCATTGGGCTGTTGAAATACCAGAACCAGTTGGAGCCGAACTTGTGGCGACCCGGTCCCCAGAACGACTGGTATCCCTTCTTCACCATTCGCGATCCGGCAAGCATCAATTCCGTCGGACCTTGCATGTGGAATGCAAAATGCTCGATCCCTTTCATGTATTCCGGGGTTTGGATCAGGAATAGCGTGTGATGATCGGTGTTCGAAGCTGGGCGCAGGAATGGACCGCCCCCGGTGAACCGGTCCATCACGGCAAACCCAAGACGCTGGATGTAGAAGGCCTCCATCTTTGCCGCATCGGGCACGAAATAGACGACGTGCGACAGGGTTCGCGGCAACGCCGCGGCGTCCTCATTAGCGCCGATTTCGTTGAAGCCACGCTGCGGAGCAGCACCGGGCGAATTGATGCGCTCCGGCAGCAGGGTCAGCTTGCGGCGCCGCGTAATGCGGAAGCCGAGCGCGAACCCTAAGTCGTCCACCGCTTCAACCGTACCATCCGGCCGAACCTGGACTTGACGGTCCTTGCTGAGTTCATCCTTGATCTGATCCAGGGTCTGCTGATCCTCGACGCCATAAATCGTCTTTCTGAGCATGTTGCTGGTCGGCAGCGGCGGCGGCAGGCTGGGATCATCCTTGGGATAGATCGACAAGCCCGTTCCATCGAGGGCCTCGTAAAGCCCGGAGCCGTCCTTCTCACCGACATGTTTCAATCCAAAATCGGTGATGAACGCGGCGCACGCCTCCACACTATCAACACCGAACACAAGCTCATCGGGGCCGACGATTTTCAAGGCTGTCCTCCTCCATTATCTTTGTCGAAACCCGCCAATCCAAGGAGCGCATTGCGCGGGTGATCCGAGACATCAGCATATGCCCTGGCAATTCATCAAGAAAATGGATAGTTTAAATCATATCTATTCATCAGATCAATAAATTGGAGGTAAAGTTGCGGTTGAACAATCTCGATCTCAACTTGCTCGTCGCGCTCGACCACCTGATTGTCACAAAGTCCATCAGCCAGACGGCAGAGCGCATGAACCTCAGCCAGTCCGCGATGAGCAACGCCCTTGGCCGGCTTCGGCAATATTTCGACGATCCGCTGCTCGTTCGCGTTGGTCAAAAAATGGAACTGACCGTACGCGCCGAAATACTGCGCCCCGAAATCGCCGACGTGCTCACGCGCATCGAGGCCGCTTTGGCCAAGAAGCCTGATTTCGATCCCAAACAGGCGAGCCGTGAATTCCGCCTGCTCGTCTCCGACTACTCGCTTCACACCATCATTCCGCTGGTACTCGAGCTCACGGCCCCCTTCGGCGATCACATCCGCTTCCATTTCTTGCGGCAGACGGATCGACCCAACGTCTATCTGGAACGGGGTGAGGCGGATCTTCTGCTCGCGCCGCGTATCGTTTGTTCACCGGAACACCCGTCGATCAAGCTGTTCGACGACGATTATTGTTGCGTGGCATGGCGTCGCGGCAAGTACGGCCGAGAACCGCTCACCCGGAAGGCGTTCGCAGCCGCAGGTCACGTGCGATATCTTTCCTCGCCGACGGGGGGCGCGCTCGATTCCGTTCTCCTGGATCAATTGGGGATCACGCGGCGGACGGAGATCTCGACCTTCGCTTTTTCTTCCGTACCGCACCTTGTTGTCGGGACCGACCGCATAGCGGTCGTCCATCGCCGCACCGCGCAACTCTGGGCACGTCACCTCTCCATTTCAGTCCTCGAGCTCCCGTTCCCGATGGAGCGGTTCGAGCAGCAGATGCAGTGGCACCACTATCGCAGCCGCGACCCCGGCATTATTTGGATACGGGACATCTTCAAGAAAGCCGCCGCTAAGATGCAGAAGAAGTAGCCGCGGGGCAGCAAAGCTATTCCGGCGCGTTCTTTACACAACGATACGTTTCGTTTAGCTCTCCTCGGCGGGAGGAGTGACGAGGAATGCAAATCACCGTCAATTGGTTTGTCGAGCCCGCAATCTCGATCCTGGCGCGCGCCAGCACGCGATCGACGCCGGCGCGCCCGCGAATTGACGGCATTGCAACAAAATCCTCCGATGAGCAGTTCGTGGCTCTCGTGAGCGGGGCGGCAGATGCAGTCGTCACTGCCATGGACAATGTGATGGACTGGAGGATGCGCGACTTCGGACGAGATCTCTGTATCATCGCGCAAGTCGAGCAGACGACTCCCCTCTCCCTGATTGCCGGTGCGGACGTTTCCGAAATCGAAGACTTGAGAGGCGGCACGCTTCTCGTCGATTCGACGAAGAACGGTTTCGTGGTGGCCGCCAGAGCGTTGCTGGACGATGCCGGATTGCCGAGCGGATCGTATGCACTCAAAGCTGCCGGCGGCGTGCGTGAACGATACCAGAGTTTATTGGCCGGAGAAGGGGACGCCACCCTGCTCGGGCCCCCCTTCGACGGCACGGCCATCGCACAGGGGGCGCGAGTGCTGTCACGCGTGAACGATCGCTATCCTGCATTTCCCGAGCTATGGCTGATTTTGGGTGACGCGGCCTGATCAGGCGGCGTGGCTTTCAGTGTTCGGAATGACTTCGATTCCGTCGATGAACTTTACACCGGCGATGACTTTCGGCAACTGGTTCGTGCTCTTCAATCGCCGCCAGGTCTTCGATGCGGCGTCGATGAGCTTGAACACCATCAGCTTCGCAGTTTGTTGCGACAGCGATCCCTTGGTCCGCACCGTTCGGTGGCGCACCGTGGCGAAGACGCTCTCGATCGGGTTCGAGCTGCGTAGGTGGATCCAGTGCTCAGCAGGGAAGTCGAAGAAGGCGAGCAGCGCATGGCGATCCTTGATCAGGCACTCCACCGCACGTCCGTATTTGACGTGGTATTTCTCGACGAAGACGTCGATCGCGGTTTCAGCTTCGGCCCGGTGTGGGGCCAGATAGATGTTCCGCAGGTCGTTCTTCATGGGGCCCTGCACGGATTTGGCGACCTTGTCGAGTACGTTGCTCACTTTATGGCACCAGCATCGTTGGTGCCGCGTGCCGGGAAAGGCCTCGTCCAGTGCCTTCCAGAAGCCGAGGGCGCCGTCGCCGATGGCGAGTTGCGGGGCAATCCGTAACCCGCGTTGCCGCAGGTCGATCAGGAGTTCGCGCCAGCTCTGCGCGCTCTCGCGCACGCCGACCTGGAAGCCGATCAGCTCCTTCTTGCCTTCCGGCGTGGTGCCAATCAGCACCAGCATGCATTCGCTGTGATCTTCCATGCGGGCCTGCAGGTACACGCCATCGGCCCAGATGTAGACATAGCGACGCGCCGACAGATCGCGTCTCTGCCAGCGTTCGTACTCGACCTGCCAATCGGCCTGTCAATCGGCGTTTGACTGGGACCCCCTATCGGCCTCCAAAAGGGACCCCTTTGATCGGCGTGCTCTGCTGGTAGCGCTCGGGTCGTCGGAGCTGGTCGGGGTTGCGGAGACGGCGCGAGCGCGGGTTGTTTGAACATCGTCGCGGCTTTTGAATCGCCAGCTGTCGTTGCCGGTCTCGACGATGTCGCAGTGATGGGTCAATCGGTCGAGTAGCGCGGTGGTCATTTTGGCATCGCCGAACACGCTCGGCCATTCGCCGAACGCAAGATTTGTGGTGACAATGACTGAGGTGCGCTCGTAGAGCCGACTGATGAGATGGAACAAGAGCTGACCGCCGGATTGCGCGAACGGCAGATAGCCCAGCTCGTCGAGGACGATGAAGTCCATGCGGGTCAGATGCTCGGCGAGCCGTCCCTGCCGACCGTTGCGGGTTTCGGTCTCGAGCCGGTTGACGAGGTCGACGACGTTGTAGAAGCGTCCTCTAGCGCCATTGCGGATGCAACTTCTGGCGACGGCAATGGCCAGGTGTGTTTTGCCTGTACCGGTGCCGCCAACCAGCACGACGTTGCGTTGTTGGGCGATGAAGCCGCCGTCAGCGAGATCATTGACGAGAGTCTGATTGATCGGCGTGCCGTCGAACTGGAAGTCGGCGATGTCCTTGGCGAGCGGCAGCTTGGCAATGGTGAGCTGGTATTTGATCGACCTGGCTTGCTTCTCGTTGATCTCGGCGTTGAGCAGGTCGCCGACAATGCGCTGAGGTTCGTGCTGGCGCTTAACGGCAGTTGCCATGATCTCGTCGAAGGCAGCCTTCATGCCGTAGAGCTTGAGTTCGCCCATGAGGTCGAAGATTTGGGTTCGTTCCATCAGATGGTCCTCCGGAGGTTGTCGTAGCGGGCACAATCGGCGATCGGTGCATGACGGAGCGTCAGTGCGGCCGGCGTCATGATGTTGGCCGGTGGGGCGGGTTCACGTTGACGGGCCAGGATATTGAGAACGACATCGGCGGAATGAACGCCATGAGCGACCGCCTCGGCGCAGGCGGCTTCCACCGCGGGCAATCCGTCTGTCAGCACCGCATTGAGGATGTCGACCATCTGTCGATTGCCATCGTCGGCACCGGCGAGTTTGCGCCGTACACGCTCAATCGCTGCGGGCAGCACCCAGTCCTTGAAGGGAGCGCCATTACGCAAGGCACCGGGCTTGCGCACCAGCACGGGCACATAGTGCCAAGGGTCGTAGACCGTCTCGCCGCGACCGAATGATCGCGGGTGCTCGGCAACGATACGTCCATCCTGACGGATCACGATGCGATCGGCATAGGCTTGAACCTCGACCGGTCGTCCGACTGCGCTGGCTGCGACCGAGTACTTGTTGTTGTCGAAGCGCACCAGGCAGGTCTTCGAGACCGATGCCGTCACCGCATGGAAGCCGTCGAAGCGGCCGGCATAGGGAACGAGTTTGGGGCGTTCGGCTTCGAACACGTCCCAGATCGTCTGATCGGTCAGCTCCGGATGGCGATGAGCCTTGGCGTAGGCGATGCATTTGTCGAGCAGCCAGGCGTTTAACTCGTCGAGGGTTTTGAACCGCAGCCGCGGCGTGAAGAAGCGTTCCCGGACCAGCCCGACCTGGTTCTCGACTTGCCCCTTCTCCCAGCCCGACGCTGGCGTACAGGCGACCGGATCGACCAGATAGTGGCTGCACATCTGCAGGAAGCGGCGATTGTAGAGACGGCCTTTACCGACAAAGATCGTCTCCACCGCGGTCTTCATGTTGTCGTAGATGCCGCGGGTGCAGGTGCCTTTGAACAAGGCGAATGCCCGGTCGTGGGCGTCGAACACCATCTCCTGCGTCTCCCGCGGATAGGCCCGCACGAACAGCATGCGGCTGTGACAGAGCCGGACATGAGCAGCCTTCACCATCACCGTGGTGCCGCTCAGCAGGACGACCTCGTGGCTCCAGTCGAACTGGTAAGCTTCGCCGGGTGCAAAGCTCAGCGGCACATAAGCCGACGCTGTCGAGGTGCCGCGTTCCTTGCTCCACCGTCGTGCGTATCGACGAACCGCATCATAGCCGCCGGCATAACCCAGGCCGCGAAGCTCCTCGAATAGCCGGATCAGCGTCAGCCGTTCCCGCGCCGCCTTGCTCTCATTCCCTGCCAGCAACCGATCAAGCTCGGCACTCCAGGCACCCATCTTCGGGAGCGGCTGCGTCTCGCGCTCGTACCGGAACTCCGTCGCTTGAGAACGAATGACCTTGCGAACCACCTTCCGCGATACGCCAAGTTCTCGGCAGATCGCCTTGATCGGACGACCATCAACAAAGTAGGCGCGACGGATCTTACCAATCGTCTCCACCACCAGCATCCCAACCTCGGCTTCCATGACTCGATGGAAGCCACTGTGGACCCTTATCCCGGGGTCCCGATTGGATGCCGATCACCCCGAAAACGGGGTCCTTATTCCATGCCGAAACACACCCGGGGGTGCGCAATCGCCGCACGGACGATCTCGGGGGCGCCAGTCTTCTGCCCGGCGCTTGATGGGGACTGGACGCCGCTGCCAAGGCTCCATTCGACCTTAACCGCAAGCTCAGACCACGACGCGTCAGCCCGAGCCGAGGCGATGGCGCACAGAGACGCTTACCCATCCGTCAGGCCGTCCGTTTTTCATGGAGCCGGGTGTTGATCTGCGACATCAGGATCGGCCCAAGGGAAAATTCTCCAGCCTCCGCTTTCCGCGTCAGCCCGCGCAAGTAGCCGCCAGCCGATCTAATCGCGGTGCCACGCTGCAGGATGCAGGCGACAACGACCGCCGCCTGCATTTCACCCAGGACGGTTTGCGCCTCCTCCCAGGCGCTTGGGCTGATCCCCAGCGACGACCGCACAACAGCCGCCGTGGCGAAGAAATCGCGCCAGTTCGAAATCCCACCTTTCGCATAATCGACGATGTCTGGGCATGCACTCAGGACCATTCCCAACGGATACGAACCCTCGGCGACTCGCGATGGTTGAGGTTTAGGCTCGGCTCTCGCCGCCCGGCCTTTTCGGAGGCGAGGTTCAAGATCAGTAGAGGCATCTGTATTTGAATTCTGTATGTGGCGCTCAGAATGGGACTCATTGGCGCTCGGATTCTTGGATTTGATATGCGTTTCCAGAAGATTGAGCACATCGTCAGCAAGTTGCGACAGCTCGTCGGCGATCGGCTCGAGCTCCTGGCGCGTCGCGGTGCGCGGAATCTGGGCGACCATTGCGCGGAAGGCGGCATGCACCTCCTGCCAGTCGGCAGCCCCCCCCTGCCCTACCCTTCGCGTCGGGACACCTTCCTCGATGCCAGTTGCAATCATCTTCGCGATGTCGCGCCGGCACAGCGTAATCCGCTCACGCACCAGTTTGAGGGCGCGGGCTTCTGCTTCGATATCGGCCGCCAGGTTCTCGAACTCTTCCGAGCGCACGACGAGCGGTGACAGATCGAAGCCGAAGGCAAGCTCGATTTCGCCGGCATCGTCCTTCCGCGCATAGCGCTTGCCATTAGGGCTGTCGCGCCGAACGATCAGTCCCGCGTCGACCAGCACAGCCAGGTGACGCCGCAGCGTCGATGCCGGCATGCCGTGCGCCCGCCGACTGAGCTGATGGTTCGACGGGAAGACGATCAGATCATCCTCCCCTGTGAGCGCGGTCTCGGGATGGAAGGTCAGGAGCGCATTTAACACCGAGAGCGAGCGCTCCGACACGCCAAGGCGCGGCCGTGCCGTGCAGATGGCGTGGAAGATCTTCCATTTGTGAACGATCTTTTCGGGAGGGCGTTCGGTTGCGACCATCTGGCTTGCCACATGGGCAAGCGTCAATGATCGCCGCCCAAAGGGCGTCGCTGGAGAGTGTGACTGCATGTCTTTGCCTCAGCTGGGCAAAGGAAACCTGCTCGCCGAAACGACGATAAAATCGCGTAGAAACTCTTGACTGCGATTCGCGAAAGTGATTCTCTGTCAGTCGCCAAACTTGAAGAGAAGGGCTTCCGGAACTCCGTTTCGGGGGCCTTTTTCTTTTGCCTTGTCTGCTCCTGGTTCGTGTTTACGGGACGAGGCCGTCAGGCCTCGGTAGTTTCCTGACCACTGCTCGTCTTGGAAAAGGCCTCGAACAGCGCCGGGAGCTGGTCGACAAGAAATGCCGCGAATGTCGCCGAGACATTCTTGTCAAGGGTAAGCTTCAATTCGCGCTCGGCCTGACGCACGTGCGCAATCTTGTCGCCGGATACGGAAAAGACCGGCTTCTCTTCGGAAGCCTTCGATGTCCCCGCAGAGGATGGACGGCTTGCCGCTGTGAATGCGGCAAGAAACCGGGCGTCGGTTTCTCGCTCTGCAAATTTCGGTTCAGCGATCGCCGTTCTGACACGTTTGAGCGCCGCGGCATCCTTGATCAATTCAGCGAATGACTGCCAGCGACCGCGGCCAACTTTCGGAGCCTTCCCGATTGCTTGAATAACATCGGTTGGAACTGACCGGGCCACGGCAAGGAGTTTCGAGGCCTCCGCACGATCGATCGACAACGCATCTTGCACGATTGACCGGCTATGCCCGGCATCTTCGATATGCATCGCGAAGGTGGCGCGCTCAATGAAACTCAGATCTTCGCGTGGTGCGTTCTCGAGTCCTTGCGCCACGACGAGCGCTTCATCTGACAGCGCTCGCAGGATCGCTTTGACCGAAATGCCTAGTTCGCGAGTGGCGCGGACGCGGCGGTGACCATACGCACTCTGGTAGCGCCCTTTTGCTTCAGGATGCTCCCGAACGAGAACGGGCACCTCTTGACCACGCTGTGCGATCGACTGCTTAAGTGCCTCGAACGAGCTGTCATCCTGGTCGCGAAACCGGTCGGCTAGCGGTGACGGATCGATAAGCGAGGGGTCGATTTCAAGGATCATCGCCCCGGAGGCAATCCTTTCACGCAGCTCCTCGTTCTCTTTCTCAACTCCGGAAAAAGTGTCCTTCAACGAGCGGACTGAGCCGGACGAGACCCGTGGCAAGGCTCCCGGCACGTTGTCAGCTGACAACGCAGGTGACTGCGGGGCCGTGAAAAGGCTCTTGATGGTGTCAGTACGTTTGCTCATCGACCCCACACCTTCTTGAGAAGTTGCGCGATTTCGGCATTGACCGCGTCGACCGATTCCAATGCCCGGTCGTAGGCGCCCCGCCCTACGGCGCCGCGCTCCAGCTCGTAAAGTGATTGCTTGGTGAGACCAGCATTGGCGATCGCGGTCGATTTCCACACTGTGGCCTGAAGCACATCCGATCCAAAAAGAGTCCGGAGGAGAGCCACGATTTGAGCTTCGGGCACGTCATTGGGATCGTGACGCGTGATGACGTACCGGATGAAATCGTGATCGAGTCGCCCGCCAGCTTCCTCGATGACGGACATGAGGTCCGACGTCATGAGGAGAAATTGGCTCATGGACGCAACATCGACCATCTGAGGATGGATGGTCACGAGCATCGCGGTCGCCGCGTTTAGCGCGCCCATGGTCAAGTAACCAAGTTGGGGGGGGCAGTCGACGACCACGACGTCATAGTCGTCGGCGACCTGGTCGATCGCGCTGGCGACGCGACGAAAGAACAGGTCGTGCCCGCGTTCACGCCGCTCGACCATGGCTCGAGGTGTGGTGTGCTCGAACTCCATGAGCTCGAGATTGCCGGGCACGAGACCTATCCCGTCAAAATAGGTCGGCCGAATGACCTCGTGCATTGGCCGCCGGTGCTCGTCATACCGTATGGCGCCGTAGAGGGTTTCGTTCGCTCCGATGTCGAACTCGGGTTGGTACCCGAACATTGCTGACAGCGAAGCCTGCGGATCGAGGTCAATCGCGAGGACCCTAAAGCCGGCAAGGGCGAGGTATTGCGAAAGATACAATGCCGTCGTCGTCTTGGCGGAGCCGCCTTTGAAGTTCGCGACGGTGATGATTTGGAGCTTGTCGCCCGGGCGCCGGCGCGGGAGAAATTCCAGTGCTTCTCGGGGCCGCGCGGTCGCCAGATACCCGCGCAGCTCATGAATTTGGGCCAGAGTGTAAGACCGTCGCCCCCCGATCCCCGTCGCTGGGGTCGGTCCAAGTCCGTCGAGAGAGAGCTGGCGAAGGTACCCATCGGACACGCCTGCAATTCGCGCAACCTCCCCTGAGGTGAACGACCGGAGCGATTTGCTTGCTGAGGGCGGGAACAGTGTCGTCGCGAGCGAGCGAAGCTGGCCGGAAAGAATGCCGGCATGCCGAGAGATCCGCGCAGACGCAGTCTCGCTCATCGTAACCGTATCTTCCGCTAAGGTCGTCATTTGCCTTCTCAAGACGGTTTCTGCGCGTCAGACGCCTAATATCCGTCTTGAGAGATGGCCACGATTCTATGATTTGAGCAAGAAATAAAGGGTTAACGAGTTCTTAACGCTCGATGGCGTGCCCAACTGCGAGCAGCGGCTTTTTGGACGCGTCGCCCTGTTGTCAGCTGACAACAATGGCCCCGGCCAGCCGGGGGAGCCTCTACTATAGCGCGATTCGGCGAGGCCGCCTGGATTCCACAAGCGTCATTCGTACGATGCCAGCCGCTGCTCCGATCAGTGTTGCTATCGTGCGGATGCGCCGGGGCCTCTTTCCATGCGCGGCAAACCCTCGCTTCTGGGGTCGACTCAGCGTGCACCAGCGCTTGAAGAGCGGTCGATCCATGCCGCGTGGGTATCTCTATTCCCCGTGCCAGCAAGCCGTTGCCCCCGGAGGATCGTATCCCTCGTAAGGCAGGGTCGTTCGCACCCGATACCCAGAACCGACGGCTCCCCGAAAAGCGTCCTCCCCGTCAGGTTGAAGCGCCGGAGCCGGTGGTGAGCGTCCGGATCTTGTGGGGCTGGTTCGCCAGGTCCCGCAGCGCGCCGGGCCATCGCAGTGTGGATCGACGCGCCACTGCGGCACTCCGCTGGGCCGCCGCTCGCCAGGTCAACAAGCAAGCCCACACGGTAATAAGTCTCCGCCAATCAGCCGAACGAACAAGCATAGAGTAATCGACGGAGGTGCACTCCGGTCATTGGCGCTCGCTGTTCCCGGATCAACAGCCGCAAGGCCGGCCACCACCCTGCGCTGCGGGGCCCCTCCTCATCGGCCGCTCGTGCGACCTGTTTCGCCGAAGGGGGCCAATGCGCAGTTAGGCCAACACCTTCACCGACACGGCCGTGCGGCAGATCGACCTCGCGCCGGGCCGGAGCCCAATCTTAACGTCTGGCGTCCAGCTGCCCGCGATAGCATCCCGACCTTCGAGTTCGAGGCGAGCGCGCCGCGAGCTATGGCTGATTTTGGGTGACGCGGCCTGATCAGGCGGCGTGGCTTTCAGTGTTCGGAATGACTTCGATTCCGTCGATGAACTTTACACCGGCGATGACTTTCGGCAACTGGTTCGTGCTCTTCAATCGCCGCCAGGTCTTCGATGCGGCGTCGATGAGCTTGAACACCATCAGCTTCGCAGTTTGTTGCGACAGCGATCCCTTGGTCCGCACCGTTCGGTGGCGCACCGTGGCGAAGACGCTCTCGATCGGGTTCGAGCTGCGTAGGTGGATCCAGTGCTCAGCAGGGAAGTCGAAGAAGGCGAGCAGCGCATGGCGATCCTTGATCAGGCACTCCACCGCACGTCCGTATTTGACGTGGTATTTCTCGACGAAGACGTCGATCGCGGTTTCAGCTTCGGCCCGGTGTGGGGCCAGATAGATGTTCCGCAGGTCGTTCTTCATGGGGCCCTGCACGGATTTGGCGACCTTGTCGAGTACGTTGCTCACTTTATGGCACCAGCATCGTTGGTGCCGCGTGCCGGGAAAGGCCTCGTCCAGTGCCTTCCAGAAGCCGAGGGCGCCGTCGCCGATGGCGAGTTGCGGGGCAATCCGTAACCCGCGTTGCCGCAGGTCGATCAGGAGTTCGCGCCAGCTCTGCGCGCTCTCGCGCACGCCGACCTGGAAGCCGATCAGCTCCTTCTTGCCTTCCGGCGTGGTGCCAATCAGCACCAGCATGCATTCGCTGTGATCTTCCATGCGGGCCTGCAGGTACACGCCATCGGCCCAGATGTAGACATAGCGACGCGCCGACAGATCGCGTCTCTGCCAGCGTTCGTACTCGACCTGCCAATCGGCCTTCAGGCCGGCGATCACCGAAGGCGACAGGTTCGGCGCATCCTTGCCGAGCAGCGCCGAGAGCGCCTCCTGGAAGTCGCCGGTCGAGATGCCGCGCAAATAGAGGACCGGGATCAAGGCATCCAGGCTCTTCGTCCGCCGCGCCCATAGCGGCAGGATTGCCGAACTGAAGCGGAGGCGGTCGCCTGGCCCGCTCGCTCCGCGGTCGCGGACCTTGGGACGAGCGACCTCCACCGGACCGATGCCGGTCGCAATCTCGCGCACCGGACCGTGCCCATGTCGGACCAGGCGCGCTCGACCGTCGGGCAGCGTCAGATTGGCCGTGCTGGCCAGAAACGCGCCAACCTCGATCTCGATCGCCCTGGCAAGCAGGTCCCGCGCGCCGGCACGAACGATATCGGTCAGTGGATCATCAACCGCGGACGGCTGACGGAAAGCAAGAACATTGGTAGTCTCGGTCATGGCGTATCGCTCTCCTCGAGAGGTTCTGGCAGGCTCGTCACCCGCCTCGATACGCCGCCTTCCTCACACCGTCATCACCCAGATTCCGCCATAGCTCGCGCGCCGCATCGGATCTCTCCCTAAGCGTAACGTTTCGATCGCAGGGGGAAGTAGTCCCATAGGGGACGCCGCACAGACTGTTGTCAGCTGACAACATCCTCTTAGTCCAGACCTGCGCAACAGGCTGGCGGCTCACGGTCGGGCAGGCGGAGGCGCCGCCGGACCTTGCGTGATCACGGCCGGCATCGGGGTCGGGCCATGGCCGTAGATCGTCGGGAAGAACGAGCCGAAGAGCAGGCTGAGCTCACGCCCCGATTCGGCCTGTCAGGAAGCTGATCCACAGCATCCAGTTCAGAACGGCACTCCATCAGCAGGCCGCAAGGCGGATCTATAATCTAATCTCGCGGGTTCGCGTGACTCCCATGAGGCCGATCGGGAGCTGAGAGTCGCCTCGCGCTGCGGTCTCAGGTCGCAACCGGCCCTGGAGGATTGTTGTCAGCTGACAACAAGAGCCTGGGCCTACCAAGCAAATGGATGTTGTCAGCTGACAACAATCTGTGCCGTCCAGCCGTCGACGCGCGCCTTTCCAGCCCTCGTTGATCCGCGCGCTGATGAATTCAGGAGCCGGGACGAGGTCGTCCTCGGCCGGAGCCCCGTCCAGATGATGGCGTGGTCTTGATGGGAAAAAGCGCCCGGAAGGCCCGAGGATGGCATTCACACAATGCTAACCATAGAAGTCTACGGCCTCCGTGCGCTCTTACAACCTTCTCCATCAGATTTCCGAGAGTAACCAACCTTCACGCGGTGTATCCGGAATGTTATATAGGGATACACGATGCGCGCTAGAGGAGCGCCGGATGGCCTTCCATATCAAGAATCCCGAGACCGACGCGCTGGCCCGCAGGGTCGCGGCGTTAAAGAAAATCGGACTGACCGAGGCCGTACACACCGCGCTCGCCCATGAACTCGAACGCGAGCAGGGCAGGCCGTCCTTGGTCGACCTGGGCGTCCAGTTTTGTCGCGATTTGAGGGCGAAGGGCAACCCGCAGAGCGGCAAAGCCGCCGACAAGGCGTTCCGCGACAGCCTGTACGAGGATTCCTGATGTTCATCGACGCTTCGGCGCTCACCGCGATGCTGACCAACGAAGACGAGGCGCGCGAGTTGCTGGCGCGCGTGCAGCAAAGCACAACGCGGTTGACCTCGCCGCTGGCCGTGTGGGAGGCGGCGATTGCCATCGCCCGCGTGCTCGATCTGCCGATCGCCGCGGCGGCCGAAGCGGTCGAGAGCTATCTCGCGCTGATGGAAATCAAAATGGTGAACGTGGCGCCCGAAACAGCCCGCATCGCGCTCAAAGCATACGACCGCTACGGCAAGGGTCGACACCCGGCACGGCTCAATTTTGGGGACTGTTTCGCCTACGCCTGCGCCCGCCATCTCGGTGAACCGCTGATGTTCAAGGGCGCCGATTTTCCGCAGACCGACATCGAGGCGGCCTGACAAGCGCTACTATCGAAGCGAGCCTGAGCGTGGCAGAAGTAATGAACGTTGATTCGCGCGAAGCCACCGAGCCTGCGCTCGGAAGCCAGCCCGATAGCCACGACGACAGTCGACCTGGCCGACGAGGACTCTAAGCGGACGGCGGTCGACGGGGTCGGAAGAGGGCAGGGGAGCTGACCAGCGGCGCATCTTTCTCGGCGGTTTGGCGCCGACCGGTGCTAGCCTGGCTTGACCTCGCCAGAACAGCTCGTTGAGTTGCAAGCGGACAGTCCGCAACCGACGTCGCTATGACGGAAGCGAAAGCCATGTTAGCTTCCGTTTCGCTGATTCCCAATAAGGTTATCAGGACCTTGCCGTCCACCTACAAAATCCCCGATCCGCTGCCCTGGGTCCAGCTCGCCGGGCCGCTTGCCGCCGCCGAGGATGCTGTGGCCCGCTTCGACGAGCGGCTGGCCAAAAGCCCAATCCGCGACGGCGCAATCAGTCGGACACACTTCACCGATGCCTGCGCCAGTCTGTGGCTGGACGGCGAACTTGTCCACCTCGATGACCTCGTCCTCCACGATGCGGGCATGGACGTTCGCGCTCCCACCCATGAACTGACTCGCGCTCACGCTGTGCTGCGCGCCCGTCGGCGCATCGCCGAGGCGAAGCCCGGTTGGGCGCTGTCGGCTCCGGGGCTCTCCAGCCTCCGCGGGCGGGGCGAGCGGGAAGAGGAGAGGACCAATCGGAAGGAAGGTAAGGGAAGTTTTGAGCTCGCCGAGGACGGCGAGCGGGACGAGGTGGATCTCGAAGAGCCGCTCGGTGCCATCGAGGCTGATCCCCATTTGGCCTCCGCCTTCGCTGCCGTCGACGCCGCAAACGCCAGGGCTGAGCGCAGGCTTGCCGACGAGACTCGGTTTCGGCCGGAGCGGGATTCTCTCATCTACGATCCCGACTGGGATGAGGAGGAACGCCTCGATCACTGGCGCGATGTGATCGACCAGACTCGCGGCTTGCCGCCGACCCTGGCGGGGGCAATTGCCGCCGACGCCTGGGGTGAGATCGAACCGCTCGAGCACACGCCTTGGCTCGGCCGCCTGCTCGCCGCGGCATTGTTGAGAGACCGCGGCAAAACGCGATCGCATCTGCCGTGCCTGCATGCTGGGCTGAAAATCATTCCGCGTGAGCGCCGGCGGCCGCGCGACGTCGCAGCGCGTTTGGTCGTGCACCTAGAGGCCATGACGGCCGCCGCCGAGTCTGGCCGCAAGGATCACGACCGCTGGCTGATGACCAGAAACCTGCTCGCCCGAAAACTCGCCGGCCGTCGCGCCACTTCAAAACTGCCGGCTCTCCTCGATTACGTGCTGACGAGGCCGATCGTCTCGGCGGGCATGATCGCGGCGGAACTCGGGATCACTCCCCGTGCTGCCCAAAACCTGGTCGCCGAGCTCGGCCTGCGCGAGGCGACCGGGCGGGGACGCTACCGGGCGTGGGGCGTCCTGTAGAGGCGAAAGTCCGTGCTGTGAACGCTCGGCTGAAAGACCGTCTCAATAAGGCACCAACAAAAATGCCGCGCGGTTGAATCCAGCGCAGCGGCCGTTCCCAGCGCCCGAGGGTGACGAAAACTCCGGTCACGCTCGAGACGCTGACCTAGGCCTTTATTCGCCCGGCACGCACGCGAGACGAAGGCTTGAAGATTTAGTTTGATCGTACTTATCGTAGCCAACCTACGATATAAGCGATAAATCGAAACTTGCTCGTCCAGCTGGTCGCACGATACTGTACGGAGCCGCCTCAATCGTCGTTGGTAAGTTCGTCAGGCCACATCTGCGCGCCATGGAGCACGCGCAAGATGCGAACGGTATCGCCGTCGACCAGGTACGCCGCGACATAAGATGTACGCGGAATGACCAACTCGCGCGTCCCAGCGACACGGCCCGGCCGACCGCTATCCGGAAAGTCGAGCAGGCGCCGCGCGGCATTCGCAATCTGTTCGTCGACATGGACCGCGGCACGAGGATTCTCGGCCTCGATGTAGCTGAAGATGCTGTCGCGATCGGACAACGCGAAGCGCGACCAGACGAGTTTCACCGTTCCTGCTCCGGCGCTTTTCGAAGCGCAGCGGCACGGCGTTGTGCGAAATGCGCTTCGACCTCGGAATCATCGATATCAGGCCGCGTGTCGGCCAACGCCTGGCGCACCTTCTCACGAAACCAGGTATCGTAAGCTTGGCTGTTGCTCACGAGCTCCAGCGGAAGCATCCCTTCATTGGCCGTGCGCGTCAGCAGGATCCGCACGGCGTCGGATACCGTGAGACCCATATTTTCCAGAACCGCAGTGGCCTTTTCCTTCACGTCCGCATCGATGCGGGTTTGGACCAAGGCATTCGAAGCCATAGCGACCTCCTTATTCGTAGCTAGATGTAATACATTTGAATGACATGCGCCAGGGACTATCACGGCTCCGTGAGCCGAGGCTGTGACAGCGGGCAAATGGCCCCGCCTTTCGGCGGGGCCGTTGCGTGGGCCCTCAATCCCGATTCGGGCGGGACCAGATGAGCTGTAGGCCGTCCTGGCCCTCCACCTCGATCAGGGTGGCATAGATCGGAGCCGGGAAGCTCGGATCGTCCAGCTTGACCGAAAGGTAATCGCGCTCGGTGTCCCTGGCGGTCTTCTGCCAAGCCGCTCCCAGCTCGACATTGCCGGCGAAGATGCGGAAGTGCGGTCCCTTGTCGGAGGGATTCTCGACCCGAACTAGCTTGGCTTTGGCATTGAGAGCGAGGGTGCGAACCGTGCCGGAGAAGCCGTTGCCGGTCGAGGTGAAGGTGCCGATGGTCGCCATTGTCGTGTCCTTTCAGTTTTCCGGGCCGCCCATCGCGGCCTCGATGGCTGGCGACAGACCGGAGGCGATCGACCCGCACCCCGAAGGGGCCGGCACGCAGTAGAGGGCAGCCCGGGCACGACTTTCTTGGCTTGCGCGAGGAATGGGCGCGCAGCGGCCAGGGGAAGAAAGTCGTAACCGGCTGTTGCGGGGATAAGAGCGAGGCGGCGCTCAAGCGACGGCGCCCTTCGGTCAGACATGCCAATCGAGGACGACGTGGGTGTGCCAGAAGAAATGGCCGAGGAAACCGACAATGGCGACCATCGAAACCTTGACCGACGAAACAACCCGATCACCGCTCACCGCACACATCTTTCAATTCCTCAGGCTTGCGGGTCGAAGCCCGAAACGGGTAAGCGCGCTACTCTGCCGTCAAGCGAGCCTCGCGGCCCGAAAGTGAATCCGCAGGCCGCGAGCGAGATTTGCTCGGCACAGCGACGACTTGTGCAAAGTCAGAACGTCGTCTTCCTCGAACGACGGCACGCAAGGCCACAATCAGGTGGCGCAGAACGAGGAATGAACGGACACTGGCCCTCGAGCGGCCAACAAGGCCGGATCTCTGCCCTGAATCACCGGATAGCTAAGCGCCGGCGCCAATCACGTTATGCGCTCATCATGTATCATGCTGCCTCTTCGACTTCAGCGGCGTTCGGCTGCTGGTCGTGCAGATAGGCGACGGCGCGTTGCGCATGCGCGGCAGCCGAGAAGATAAAGCGCTTCTCACTCGATAAAAATTCCAACCACGATGCGAGGTAGCTTGCATGATCAGGTCGCGGTTCGAGTTCGGGAGAGATCCCGAGATCCGCGCAGAGGAAACAGCTCCCGAGTTCGGCAATCAACTCTTCGCGCGCGCGTTCGCTCCGATCCTTGCTGTAACGGCTGAGATCGCGATTAACGCGGTGAGCGGGAGCGGTCCAGTGCACGGTTTCATGGGCTCTGACGGCGACATAGGAGGCGGTGTCGCGAAAACTTTCGATCGTCGGCATCTGAATGTGATCGGACGAGGGCGCGTAAAACGCCATCGAGCCGCCATGCCGAACAAGCGCGCCGGTATTGGCAAAGAAAGCGTCGGCGCTCGCGTTACGCTCGATCGTTGATGCGACAGCGGCCGGCCGACCGTAATAATGCTCGGGCAAGCCATCGATCTGGTCGACGCAAAACACGGTATAGGCCTTCAAGAAGGGGATATCCCTTTCGACTTCGTCGCCGTGAGTGTCGGTCTCTGTCTTGGTGAAGCGGCTCGCATAAACCACAGTGCTGCCGGTCTCGCCCTTACGGACGTGCGCGCCGAGTTCGCTGGCCTGCTTGAACGTCATCCAGATCGAAGAGCGGAAGCCGCGCGCGACGGCTTCTGACCAAAGCAGCACGACGTTGATGCCCGTATAGGGCTGTCCGTTGTGTCGCAGCGGTCGCGTGATGTGGCCTGCCATATTCGCGGTGGCCCAAGGTTGAACCCAGGGGCGCACGCCGCGTTCGAGCTCAGCGACAATGCGGTCCGTGATGCGGGCGTACAGGTCGCCTCGCACCTTTTCTCCATTCCTGTTCATAATAATGACCTCCGTTCGGGAGACCGCGCCCATCGCGGCTCCTCACGGGGTCCGCCACTGCCGAGCCCAAGGTCCGCGCACCCGCAGGGCCGAAGCAACGCGAAGGACGGAGAAGCCGTTGCGCGGGCATAGGGTCCGGCACAGGACCACGGACCGGGAGGAGCCGACGATGGCGCGTAGGGCGGGGAGGCGCCCTTTGTTGCAGCGGCGACACGAAGTTGGGCCGGTCTGGCAGACCGGCCCGCGAGGTGGCTGCAGTGGAAGAGGCGCGGGGCCGAGGCCCCGCGCCGACGGTTAGTCGAACGCCGACATTTGCGCCTTGGCCGCCTTCCGCCCGACGGTGTCGGTCGTGTTGTCGACAGGACGCTCGAAAGGCTTCCAGGTCTCGCCGACGACTTTTTCGTAGGCGGCGACGGCGCCCTCGGCAGCCATGCGAAGCGCGTGAGACTGCACGCCCATGTCGGCGGCGAATTCACGCTTGCGCTGTGCCTGGCTATCGAAGCCGACCGGACCATCGAGGTCCTCATCGCGGCCGTCATTGGCGAGCTTGGCGGTCGCATCTCGCGCTTCGGTGACTGCGCGGGTGTAGAACTGCCCAGCGCCATGCGCGGAGCCGACGTAAGCGCCGACGATCCGTTGAAGGTGAATCTGCATTGCGCGTTCACTCAGGCCGTCCTTGAGCGCGTCAGCGGTTTCGATGATGAGCCTCTCATGCAGATCGCGGATGCCGTCGCTGTCCAGGATCGCAAGGCCGAAGCTTTCGGAGATTCGCTGTGCCTGTGCCGCGTCGGGACAGGCGAGCCGGACCATTTCGAGAGTGGTGCCCTTGCGAAGCGGGATGACACGGGCGCTGGCGCGGGAGGGACGAACAGGTTTGGTCATGGTGAATTCCTTTCCAAGGTTTCGCCGTCAGGTTCGATCCGGCCCCTCCGGACCTCCCTTCGGGTGCGGTCGCCCAGCGCCGCCGGGATGAGGGCCGCTTCAAGGTCCGGGGACCGCCAGGCGAGCGAGGTCCGGCTGCGGGCCAGCAGGGTCCCAGCTTGCTGGGGCCCTGCGCCGGACGCGGTCGGGCCTTGCCGAGATCGGCGGTTCCTGGTCGCTTGCGACTTGGCCTTGAAGCGGACCGCCGGGGGCGCAGACCGCAGCAAACCCGAGGGGAGGGCCGACAGGGTGCGGGCCGGGTTGGCGAATGCGGAAAGGTTCGAGGAGCCGATCGCAAGCTTCGCGCCGTGCCCAAGACGTTCGCCTGAGCGAGCCGCAAGGTCGGCTTCGGCCCCGCTAGGCTGCAGCGCCTTGCCGATTGCCCGGACGACAATTGGCCGGACTGCGACATTCGTCCTTGCGATGCGCGAGCTCCGGGTCGTCACGAGCGGGTCGAGACTCCGGCGCGGATCGAGCCCGCAGCGTCTCGATCGCGGCATCCTGCCGGGCGAGCTTGCGCGAGAGCGCATCGATCTCCGGCTGGCGCTCTGCGGTGATCGCCGCAAGGTTCGAGCGATAGCGTTCGAGGAAGGCGCTCGGGTCAGGCGGCTTCCCGCGACGGTATCCGGAGCGCTTGCGGCCGAGCTGCGGGATCAGCGTCGTCATGCGGCGGATGATCTGCCGGTCGATCATGTTGAGTTGGCGCTGCGTCTGGCGGCGTGCCTCTTCCATGCGCGAAAGCTGGGCGAGGCGTTCGGATGAAGCCTTCATGGCGACTTCCTTCCCTGCCAACCGATGAAGCTCGATGGTCCGGAATAGACCGGGTGGCGGGTCTCATCGACGACGAAGCCGAAGCGGCCGATCCGGTACTCCTCGGACGGGACGAGGAAACGTCGCTCCTCAGTGCCCGCGCCGCGTCTGCCGCCCGGAGTGGCGACGACTTCAACAAAGCCCGGCTGCTGATCCGACGTGATCGCCGACACGACGATCCAGTTGTCGGCGTGCTCCTTCTCGAAGGCGCGCCGATCCTTCTCACGGGATTCGCCGGGCTGCAGCACGATCCCGAAAATCGCCTCCCACCCATCGGGCCAGCTATCCTTGATCGTGCGCTCGGCGCAGCGCCGCTCGTAGCCGGTGAACAGATGCGGGAAGGTGATCGCCACGATCGCCCAGGCCTCGTCTTCCTCGTACCAGCCGTCCGGCGCGCGCAGTACAGGATTGACCTTGCGGTTGCGCTCGGCCGAGAGATGGAAGCCGACGTGGCCCGCCGTCGAATGGCAGATGACGCCTTCCGCATAGATGGTTGCACCCTGCGACGGACCCCATGGCGTGTTCGCATTGGAGCCGGTGTCGCGACGGCCGAGCGCACGCTTCTCGCGCTGATGCTCGGCGTTCTCCACGACCTTTGTCCGGAAGGCCGCCTCGTCGGCGAGCCCACCGGAATGACCGTAGAAGTCAGAGCGCTTCCATTCGGCAATCGGCCGGTTGATACGCCAGCCGGTCGCAAGATAATGGCGGGCGTCGCGTCCCGGCAACATGGCGAAGGCCGTCTCGCCGACGCGAGCGACGAGATAGCCGTCGCCGCTGCGGCCGAACTCGACCTCGGGAAATCCAGAATTCGAATCCGGCTCGGTGGTGAGCGGTGAGGGCGTCGTCATGCGGCCGTCCTCCCCTCTATGACGTCGGCTGCCGGCACATCGGCTGTCACCTCGTCGAGAACCGCATCCGGATAGCCGTGGCTCTGCAGCCAGGTTTCGGCGTCGGCGCGGCTGCTGGCGAGATAGACGAGTTCAGCGTCCTCGCCGGGTCGGCTGAGCACGCGGACCGAACCGACCCTTGGGCGTTCGGTCGCGACGAACCTCAGGTCGTCGCTGTCCACCGAGAAGGTCCGGTGGACGCGAAGCACCACGACACCGCCGCCGCCATAGTTGCCGGCGTGCAGTGTGATGCTGGCGCCGATGACGGTGTTGCCGACGCGGCGTTCTGCCTGCTTGCGGATCAGCCGGCCGCCGCTGTTGCGGTGTTCCCAAGCCGCAAGCTTCTTACGGTGCCGCTCCGGTGGCCGCGGCGTGCCGTCGGAAAACCGTATAATCGCGCCGAGCGGGACGAGATCGTAGATCAACTGCGCGGACATGGACGTCCTCCTGTTCATGGGTGTTGGAAGCGAAGCCGCCGCCGGCTGGGCCGGCGGCGGGGCGTCATTCGGATTGTCGATGGCGGGCGGGCTATTCAGCTGCCTCACGGAACGCCTCGTCACCTAAGGCTTCGCCGCTGTCCTCGTCGCCAGCGTCCGGCTCTTCGACCTGGTCGTCGACGTCGTCGGGGGCGGTGACGACGTTCTTCGTCAGCCAGGCCAGCAGGTTGACCTTGTCCGGAGCGAACAGCGCTGCCGGATAGACGAAGCGGCCTTCCTTGAAGTGCTCGACCAAAGCGGCGCGGGTGTCCTTCACCTTTTGGCGCGGGAAAACAGAGGCGTCCTTGCACGAGCCTTCGAGCGCGGCGCGCGACAGGCACGACAGGAAGTCGTCGGTTCCCATGTTCGGCAGGAAGCTGTCCGCACCGACAACCTCGCCGGCGACGCGCGCAACGATGCCGCTGTCGGTACGGTTTTCCCGGCACGAGAGAACCTCAACGAGGATCGAGCGCGCCGCGACGCGCAGCGTGTCCATGTCGAGGACGAGCTTGCCATCCTGATCGAACAGCGTTGCGGTATAGCGCGCGATGCGCCGGTTGCCATAATAAGTGCCGCCGCTACCGGAATCGACCGAGACATTCTGGCCCGCGAACGCGAGGATCAGCAGCGCCATCAGCGCATCGTCCTCGACGGGCGCGCGTGCCAGCGCCTCATGGAGGGCGTCGGTTCGGAAGTCGCCGATGATCTCGATGCCCTTGCGCGTCACGTCGGGACGCGGCTTCGAGACCGCTGTGCTCTCGTCGGCAGCGCCAGTGCCGGGCGCCGTGCCCTTGTCCTTCGACTTCTTCGCCGCAGGCATGCGGTAATGCACGCTCTGCACACGGCCGTCACGGTCGAGATACATCGCCGCGCAATCCGACTTCGACGGCTTGCCGTAGACGCGCTCCGCCTTCGGCGGCAGCTTGACCTCGCCCCAGTTCGTCGTCTCGGCGATGATGCCGCGCTTCGGCAAGTTGTTGGTCATCCACTCCTGCTGCGCGCCAAGGAACGCTTCGACATCCGCGGTGTAGCGGCTATCCTCGTCCGCCGGCGCGAACAGGTCCTCGACCCACTGGATGCCGTAGGCCTGGGCGAGGTCGTCACCGAAGCTGGCGTGACGTGCGTACATGCGGGCCTTGGTCAGGGCCTGCGCCACGCTCCCCCACGACACCTGCGGATCCGCCTTGGAGGGCTTGTGCTTCTTCCAAACCTCCTTCTGCTCGTCGAGCGACGCCGAGGCGATGGTACGAAGCTGCCGTTCGTCTGGCACGTCGCCCTTGGCCATGTGATCGAGCATGATCGGCAGCACGTTGGCGAGCAAGCGGAGCTTCCTGATCTGCCGGACGGGCAGGGTCAATGCGACGCCGATTGCCTCTTCGGTCCAGCCGAGCGCGACGAGGCGTTCGATCGCGCGCCACTGGTCGACGGGATTGAGCGCTTCGCGCGCGATATTCTCGATCATCGAGCGCATGGCACCGTTGTCGTTCGCCGCCTCGTCGACGAGGACATCGATCTCCTCGAGGCCCGCGGCGATCGCCTGCTTCACGCGGCGATTACCGGCATTGATCACATAGCCGTTGCGGCCACCGGTCTCGGGCGTGATGACGGGTGGCTGGACGATGCCGACGGCCTTGATCGTCGCGAGCAGCAGGGCGTCGGCCTGCGGCGTCGACTTCGTCTGGCGCATGCGGTCGGGATTTTCGTTCAGCGCACGCGGATCAATTTTGATGAGCTGCATGAGATTCTCCTGTTCGGGTTCGCGGACCGCGCCTTGCGGGCCCTTCCTCGTCTTCTTCCCGAAGACACCCCCGGGCCCCGCGGAGCGGTCGGGCCGGCACAACTGCGGCCGAGCATCCCTGCCAGGCCGGACAAGCAGGGCTAACAGCCCTGCGAAGGACGACGGGCTGGGATCGCGCAGGCGGCGGTTGAGCGTCAGCGTTGCCGGCCTGGCCGATCTGCGAGCAGGCCTTCTCTTCCTCCTTCATCACGCTGCAATTGCGCTCTCGCCCGCGCCCTCCACATCCGTCGCAAGGGCTTTCTCTACCTCCGCCCACTGCCTGCGCTTCTCGGCGAGATCGGCTGCGAATACGAATTCGCCGTCCTCGCGCGACCGGTACGAGGCGAGCCGGCGATGTGCGTCGGCGAGACGCTGGCGATAGCGCTCCCGCTCGCCCTCGAAATCGTCGAGCGCGTGCTCGAGACGGGAGATTGCGCCGAGCGGCGTCACTGTGAGGGGCAGCTCGATCTCATGCGCTTCCCCGGTGCGGATCAGCATGGTGCCGTAGCGATAGCCGTCACGGCCGTAACGCTCGCCGGTGTACGCGAGGTCGAACCCGCCGATCGTGGTGATGATGGTCTCGCCCTCCTGCTGGAGCTGGACGAGGGTCAGAATTTCTTTCATCAGGGCGCGGCCGGCCTCCTTGCGCTCGACATAGCGCTTGCCGGCCACAGTCGCGGCGAAGGCGTCGCCAACGGTCGGAACAAGGCGCTCGATATCCTTGCCGACCTCCGCGATCCGCCGCGTGCAGAACTCAATGTCGCGTCCCGCGTCTCGGATCTGCCGACGGACGGCGTGCTGATCGTCGATATGCGCCGCGCTCAGACGCTCGAGCCGGGCGATGTCGGCTTCGAGCCCAGCCTTTCGCATCAGCCGCTGGTCGCCGCTCGCGATCGCCTTGGCCATCGCGAACTGGTTGGCTTGGCCTTCACCGAGATCCTCGAGCCGACGGATCGACGTATCGCCGGAGAGTGCCGCGGCGATGAAGCGAGCCTTGCGCTCGTTGTTCTGCCACATGCTCGCGTCGAGCGAGCCCTCGGTAGCATAGGCGAAGATGTCGATGACGTCGTGCTGGTTGCCCTGGCGCTCTATCCGCCCCTCGCGCTGCGCGATCTGCGACGGCAGCCACGGCACGTCGAGATGATGGAGAGCCTTCAGGCGAAGTTGCGCGTTGACGCCCGTCCCCATTGTATCTGAGGAGCCGATCAGGAACCGGACCTTGCCGGCACGTACGTCACCGAACAGACGCTGCTTGGCCTCGGACTTCTTGAAGTCCTGCATGAAGGCGATCTCGGACGGGGGCACGCCCATGCGGACGAGCTCGTCCCTGATCCAGCGATAGGCCGAGAAGCCTCGCGTCTTCTCGACGCTGACCGTTCCAAGATCAGAGAAGATCATCTGCGCGGCGCCCGGCAGCTCGTACGGCTTGCCGTCGGCGCGCACGTAACTGTTGTCTGACGTCTCCTTCCAGATGCGGAAGGCGTTGCCGACGAGAAGATTCAGCTTGTTGTTCGGCTCATTATCGTTGTCCGGATCGACCAGACGCAGGTCAATCGCCGCATGCCGCCCATCGGTGATGACAGAAAGCAAAATATCGTCACCCGGCGCCGGCGGCCGGTCGCGCGTCTCGATCGCCTTGATCCGCGCGTCGAGCAGGGCTTGATAGCGCTTGAACGCCGGCGTAGGCTTTGCCGTCAGGATCTGGCGCTTGCCCGTCGAGATCGCCGGGACCTTCACGTACTGCCGCAGGTCCTCCGGCATCACCACGTCGGCGAAGGACCGGAACATGGCGATCAGCTCGGGGACGTTCACGAAGGTCGCGAAGCGAGTGACCGGCTTGTACCTGCCGGACGGCTGGAGCTCGAGCTCCGTCGAGACGTCGCCGAAAGTCGAGGCCCAGGCGTCGAACTCATGCAGGCCCCGATCCAGGAGCGCTGCGTAGCCGAGGTAGCGCTGCACCGAGAACATCTCACCGAGCGTATTGGTGATCGGCGTGCCGGAGGCGAGCACCAGCGCCCGCCCAGGATTCTTGGTCTCGATGAAGCGCGTCTTTACATAGAGGTCCCAGGCGCGCTGCGAGCCGTTCGGATCGACGCCCTTCAATGTCGACATATTGGTAGCGAAGGATAGCTTGCGGAACTCCTGCCCCTCGTCGACAATGATCTGGTCGACGCCGATCTCGGAGATGGTCAGGAGATCGTCCTTGCGCGTGGCCAGCGCTTCGAGCCGTTCCTTCAATCCCTCCTTCAGGCGCTCGAGCCTCTTGCGTGAGACGCGGTCGTCGCTCTCGACCTTGGTGAGCAACGTCTCATAGAGCTCGAGCTCGTCCTGGATCATCTGCTGCTCGAAGGCGGACGGCACGCCGATGAAGCGGAAGGCCGAATGGGTGATGATGATCGCGTCCCACGTTGCAGTCGCGGCGCGCGACAGGAAGCGGTGCCGCTTGTCCTTGGTGAAGTTGGTCTCGTCGGCGACGAGGATGCGGGCACCGGGATAGAGCGCCAGGAACTCGCGCGCCGCCTGCGCCAGGCAATGGCCGGGAACGACAAGCATGGCCTTAGCGATCAGGCCGAGACGCCGCTGTTCCATGATCGCGGCCGCCATCGTCATCGTCTTGCCGGCGCCGACGGCGTGGGCGAGATAGGTCGCGCCTGAGGCGATGATGCGCCAGATGCCGCGCTTCTGATGTTCGTAGAGAACGAAGGCGCCCGATGCGCCCGGGAGCTTCAGATGCGAGCCGTCGAAGGCGCGCGGCACGATGTTGTTGAAGCGGTCATTGTAGACCCGCGCCAGCCGGTCGGTCCGATCCGGGTCGGACCAGATCCAATTCTGAAAGGCGGTCTTGATCTTCGAGAGCTTCTCCTTCGCCGCCTCTGTGTCGACGACGTTGAGGACCCGACGTTCGCTGTCGCCGTCTTTGATCGTGTCGAAGATCTGCGGGACGGAGGAGTTGAGCGCATCAGAGAGAAGCTGCCCGGCGTGCCGCCGCTCCGTGCCCCATTCCGAGGTGCCGGCGGCCATCCAGCCGAGCTGCCGGGCCTCCACCGTCCACGACGCCAGTTCCGGCATGTGGTGAATCCTGATTTCCGCGCCCATCGTTTCCTTGACGAACGCGACGATGTCGGCGGCGGGAATCCACGGCGCGCCAAGGCGTGCGGTGATGTCCGAGGGCCGGAGGTCGGCAGGCTGCATCTCCCGCAGGGCGGTCACGTTCCGCGCATAGGCGGGGTCGAGCGCAGCCGCCGCTTCCGCAACCTTCAGCTTGTCGCGCACAGCACCCGACAGATAGGCGTCGGCGGTCTGCCACGAGCCGCCGCTGGGATCGCGGAAGATGGCGCTGCCGAGCTCGGCGATGACGCCGTCCGCGTCGCGGTGCACGAGCTCCGCGATATGGTCGGGGTCGACATGGCCGCGCTCGTTGAGAACGACGGCCAGCGCGTCGGCGGCGCTGGTGATGACGGGCGGCGCCGGCGGCGCTATCACCCGCTCGGTGAAGATCGGGCCCGGCTTCGCCGTGTCGGACGCGAGATCGTAGTCCTCGATTGAGGCCACCAGCCAGCAGTCCGGATCGTCCAGGAATGGCTGGAGGTTCGGCCTGCGGTGCGTTTCGCGGACCTCCCCGGTCTCGTCATCCTCGACCGTCGACACGACGGTCGTGATGATCGGACCGAAGGCGCGCACGAAGTTCGACCACACGATGCGCAGCCTGACCTGCGCGTCCTTCCACGGCCGATCGAGCTCCTGACACTTCAGCACCTCGCGGACCGCGTCGCGGATGGGGATCAGCTTCTGGATGATCCGAGCGTGCTTCTCCGGAACACCGTCCGCGCTGCGGCCCTTGCGCAACCTGACGGCGACTGACCGTCCATCAAGGATCTGCATCAAGCCATGCCGGCTATCGAGGAGATAGCTGCCCTCGCGCGCCGTGAGGCTCGCCGAGCTCTCCGACTTCGCCGGCACGGCTTCGTGCTCGCCATCAGAGACGATCGCCTCCGGTTCGCCGTCATAGATTGCGACAGGAAGGTTGGTGATCGCATTGTCCAGCGCGGTCGCGAGGTCCTCGCCGTCACTTGGCAGACAGGTGTAGGTCTCGCCGAACGGGCCGGAGGTCAGCGCGTGCGCGCCGAGCACAAGGCGGCCATGGAACGCGAACCAGCGATTGACCCGGATTGCGCCCTCGTCGTCGGTCGCCGGACATACTTCCTCCAGGTCGAGCCATGACAGGTCGCCTTCGGGCTCGCCGTGCTTGCGCCGCCGGAAGAACAGGATGTCGACCACAACGTTGGTGCCGGCATCGGCGCGGAAGCTACCTTCCGGCAGACGGATGGCACCGAGGAGATCGGCGTGCTTCGCGATCAGCGCGCGCGCCGAGCCATCCGCCTTGTCCATCGTGCCGTGCGATGTGACGAAGGCGGCGAGCCCGCCCGGCTTCAGCAGCTTGATCGCCTTGATGATGAAATAGTCGTGGAGCCGCAGACCGAGCGAGCGCAGCGCGCGGTCCGAGCGAACGGTGCGATCGGAGAAGGGCGGATTGCCGATCACGAGGTCGAACCGCGCCGGCAGCTCGGTGCGCGCGAAATCGCCGGTGACGATCCGCGCCCGCGGCTGCAATAGCCGCGCGATGCGCGCCGTGACGGGATCGAGCTCGACGCCGGTGACGTGGGAGACCTCGCGCAGAACCTGCGGCATCAGCGCCGGAAACATGCCGGTGCCGATGCCGGGCTCGAGCACGCGGCCGCCGCGCCAGCCGAGGCGCAGCAAACCCGCCCACATCGCTTGGACAATGAACCCCGGCGTGAAATGGGCATACTGCGTACAGCGTGCCAGCGAAGCGTAGTCAGCCTCATCGACCACATCCTGCAGGTCGGTCCCGATCTCGTCCCAGCCCTTCGCGAATTCGGCTTCGCCCGGTCGGCGGAAAACGCCATTGGCGAGCTCTGAGGCGCCAAAGCCCATAAAGCGGATCAGTTGCCGCTGTTCCTCGACCGTCGCGGACCGCTGCGCGGCCTCGATCTGTGCCGCAAGCCGAACTGCGGCGATGCTGTCGCGGGCGCGCTGCTTCCAGCCCTTTGCGAGGCCGCGCTCGCCGGAAAGATAGAAATTGTCGCCGCGCCTGCTGTGATCGGCCTCGGAGCGCTGCGCCGATTCGATCGCCGGTCCTACCGAGGCCGGCGTCGACGGGGGCGGATCATCCTCATGGTCGTCAGCGCTGCCGAAATCGGTAGCTAAGCCCGTGACGCCAAGGCCAAGGCTGGATGAACGGGCGGTATTGCCGAAGAGGTCGAGGGTGAAAGGATCGTCATGCGCCATGGGAAATGTTCTCCAGTTGGGGCGCGCGCGGCCGTCCGCCGGCGCGGGCTGAGACGGACGGCACGGCGTTGCGGGAATTGATGAGTGGGCCGGCGCCTGGCCGGTTGCTGAAATGCGACGCCCGGGGGGCCGGGCTGCCGCGGGGCGGGGGGAGGTCGGCTAGGCCGCGGCCGTGTCCGGCAGATGACGGAACTGCACCGGCAGCTTGGCCACGATCTCTGCCTCGGTGAGGTCGTCGAGCAGCTTCAGGACTGTGCCGCTCTGGCCGGCATAGACGAGTACGGTGCGGCGGCCGCGCATGCGGCCAGCGCTCGCCGGCGTAGCCGCGATAATCGTCATGCGTGCTCGACCAGATGTGCTCGAGCCGCTCGTCGCGCGTCATCGCGCGCACGGGCCGTGACTCGCGCTCGATGATCGCCGCCTTCATGCGCTCCGGCGACAGCCGATCGGAAAGATCGCAATAGCCATGGAACCAGCGCCGCCTTCCGTCGATGGCAAGCGCGAAGAAGATGCTGGTGACGCTGCCCGTCATGAATTCGCGCATCGCGAACATGTCGGCGCGCATGAACAGCGGTGGCAGGATATCGAGCATGTAGTCGTGCTCCCGCTCGTTGACTCAAACCACTCACCGGCGAAGAGATGTTGGCCTTCACCATCGGCCATCGCGGGGTCACCACGATGGCGGTTGAACAAGCGGTGCATCTCATGGCGCGTCGCGACGCCTTCCAAGACTTTGCGGATAATGGGTAAGGTGTGCATCGGCGGCTCCTCTTGGCCTAGCCGGACTGAAGCGCGAGCGATCCGCCTGATCTCTTCGTCACTTCAGCCCTTCATCACACCTCCTCGCCGGCCGCATCGAAGGTCCGGCGGGTCAAGGGCCGCGGAACGCGAGCGAAGCTTCACCCTTGATGCGCCGGCCGCGCATGCGGCAGCGCTCATTCCCATTTAATCTTCCCTCCCTCATTGTTCGATCGCCTTTTCCTTCGCTCAACGCCGAGGGATCAGAGACCCCACTCACGCGGTGGCCTTGGCGCGGTGCCACCACGCAGCCTGCGCGTCGCCCTTGCGAACCACATCAACAGGAAGCCATCAGGCCCTTAAATCCTCATTCCAGTCGCCGGCGCACGGCCGTAATCGGGCATACCGCGCACTTGCATCCGCGGCGATGGCACGAACACGGTCGGCGTAGATGTCGCCTTGCCGATTGTTGTCGGTTGCTGCCACGAGGTGGACGTTGGCGCGCTTGGCCAGGCCACGGATGGCTTCATCCGTTGCCGGGGACCAGCCGCCGCCAGTGCTGACATAAAGAGTGTCGGAACGCAGGTCCTCGATCGCGGCAAGGCTCATAGCGTCGATGGCCGCTTCAGTGATGCAGATCCGCTCGAACTCGGCTGGTCCGAAGCGGAATAGCTCCTTGGCGCCGTCCGTGGCGAAACCGCGCCATACAGGTCCACGCTCCTCCCAACCCGTGATCGCTCCGGCAGAATCGCGGTGCGCCGCCCACATGCTGCCCTGGGGGCCGTCTCTCAACCGATCGCAGGCGACGGCCTTCTTCAGGATGTCGGCCGGGAGCCCGCGCTCGCCGGTGAGATAGCGCCAAGCTGGCGAGCCGGGGCGCGGCCTGAAGCGATGTCCCCACCGCTCTACAATGGACGCAAGGGTCTTAGAGTCTGACTCAAAATTCATGACTTAACGTTGGCCGATCTGGCGATGCGGCGCAGCAGCTGTCGGGTTGATGCGACAAGGAGCCATGCTTCAGCCGAGGTGACGGAAGCCTCCCAATCCTTGGCGAGACGTCGGCAGCGGTTGAGCCATGCCAAGGTGCGTTCGACGACCCAGCGTCGGGCAACAATAACGAAGCCTTTTGCGTCATCCGGGCGTTTGACAATTTCAATCGTGGGCCCGTCGATTTTCCGGAGTGTGTGTTCAAGCTTTTCTCCGGCGCAGCCGCCGTCAGCAAACAAGTGTGCAATAGTCGGGTAACTCGCACACGCCAAAGTGACGACGGCCGGGGCACCGTCCCGATCCTGAACATTGGCCGGGTGCACGATGGCGCTCAGCAAATTTCCTTGTGTATCGGTGACGATGTGGCGCTTGCGACCTTTGATCTTCTTGCCCGCATCAAAGCCGCGTGGCCCTCCGCTCTCGGTCGTCTTGACTGATTGACTGTCGATGATCGCCGCCGTTGGTTGCGGCTCCCGTCCAGCAAGTCCACGCGCGATTTCAACCAAGGCTTCATTGATCAAATCCAACGCCCCGCTGTCGCGCAAGCCATAAAAATAGTACTGGACCGTCGTGAAGGGAGGAAAATCCTTCGGCAGAAGCGCCCATTGGCATCCAGTCGTCGCAATGTACTGGATCGCATCCCATACCGATCGCATGCAGGTCTTGCGCGGGCGACCGACCTTGCTCGGCCTTGGCATCAAAAGCTCGATCAAGGCCCATTCCGCATCCGTACAATCGCTTGCATAGCGGAGCTCTCGTCTGTCATGCTGACAGCGGGTGATTTCGGTCCAGGTCATCTGCTTCTCCGATGGCTTCGAACACCTCGAAGAATCACAACCTGCTGAAATCACCCAACTTTAGTTTCCGGTCGGCCTCTTAGGCTTTGCCGGGCGCTACCACGCTGGTGCAGCAGCAGGAAGGAAGCCAACCACATCAGCAACGCGCTCACATGCCTCGACGAAACCAAGGGCACCGAGGTGCGCGGCTAACGAAAACACGTCCCCTTTCGCCGGCGACAGGGGATCGAACCAGCCGCGGCCTTGGTGAATGACAATGACGATATTGCTCTCGCGGCGATATTTGATCGCGCGCCGGCTGCTTTCCTTGACGTCGACCTTCCAGCCGTCCTTCTCCAGCAGGGCGGCGCAGCCAACTTTTTTGCGCAGCTCTTCAATTTCTCTCTTGTCCATTTGTCTGCACCGGAGTCGCGCGGGCGACATCCGGCCCCTTCATCTGTTGGTCTCACTTGTTCCTAGCCTTGCGGCACATCCCCGACCGGCCGCGACGCCTGCCGAATGCAAGGGCGCGCTGACCAACCGTCAGTCGCCGCATCATCGGCGCGGCGAAGCCTCCCTTGCAGCCGGCATGGCGCCAGCGGCAGCCGGGCACCAGGGGTCGTATTCATGGACGACAGCGTCCTGATCGCCGTCGTATTCGCTGGAGACCATCACGCCGAATTCGCTCTCAGCCTGGAAAAGGATGACCGGCACCATCAGCGTGCGGCCCAGATCGAAGGCGTGGTTCTGAGCGAGGGTGAGATTGTGCGACATTGAAAGGCTCCCGTCTTGCGGCGGGGACCATCCCCGCTCGACAGGCGCCGAAGTGTTCGGGGGCGGCTGCGGTCACCTCGTAGGCGAAGCCGAAGAGGTCGCACGCTTGCGTAGCGAACCCCTTGCGGGGTGATCGTGGAAGGCCGCACCAGAACCAAGGAAAGCCCATTCGAGAGCGGGGTCGGTCCTTCACCGGAAGCATGGTGTGCCGAAGCGCACATGTTTCTTCCCGCGGATATAGTGTTGGTCTGATTGACACCGAGAACAGCCGCCGACGTTTTTTCCGGAGCGAAAGTGAATTTGTCCCACGTGAAGTTGCTGCGCGAAATTGGCGTTTCCGTTCGATGTCCTCAAGGCCATAGGCATCGCCTACATTTAGGGGTTAAAGCCAGACCGAATAGGCGGGAGCTTCCGATCGACTCAGCAGCTGTCTTGTACGGGGACTCGGGCCGTTTCGCGTCAGGGATGGCAGCCCGTAAGGGGGAAGACCCGCTCGCGCGGCTTCAGCGCAGCCTCCAGCCCGGCCCGCAGGGCGACGCCCACCTTCTTCGCAGTCAGAGGCGCACAACAGCCAATGCATTTTCCGAGACGGGTCGCGGAGCACCCTCAATGACTTTCACCACCGGTATTAAACTTCTGAATCGGGAGGCCTGATGGATTCGATAAATTAATTGGACGGCGATTTCGACAGTTGCGATTCTAGCGCATGTCCGAACTCACAGTGCCATACCTCGTGCTCCAACGTTGCGATCCGGCCCGCAATATGGCCAGGTTCTATGTACTCACGATCGAACCGACGCTGTTCGGTGATACGGCGCTTTGCGCGAATGGGGACGTCTCGGCCAACGCGGCCGCCGGCGGATGGATCTGTTTGCCAGGAGAGTTCAGGCCGTCGAAGAGCTCGACGCTTGGCTCGTACGCAAAACACGCTGTGGCTACGTACCAAAGAGTCCCGCGCCCTAGGTGCCAACGCCCAGTCTCCCAACCTGATTGAACAGTCGATCTTGGGCACATCTTACAAGCCGGACGGCTGTTTTGCGCATTACGGGAGCAATCCCTGCCGAAACGCGAGCGCCACAGCGTGCGGGAGGGTTAATGCAGCAAGATTTCGCCTGGCATTGTCCAGATGAAACTTCACACCCCGCGAGCTAACACCGAGGAGCTGGGCAATATCCTGCATCGTCTTGCCATCGGAGACCCAGGCGAGACACTGCCGCTCGCGTTGAGTCAGAGGGCAAACGATCTCGCCTGCTGCCGAGGTGCGTCCAATCCTGGCGCTCACATGCGCATGATAGGTGAGACCCACCATTTCCAACATCTCTTGGGAGGCCTCAATGAAACGATCGAGTCCCAGGCTGCGCTCGTCGACCGCAAGCGTAAACGCCGCGAACTGGTTTTGGCTCGAGGGAATGCGAACCGTCAGGCCGGTCCTGATCTTGAAACTCAGTGCATCGTCAAACAGACGGCGCTCTTTCGGCGACCTTGCGCTTCGCGCCTCACGGCCATCCCACAGGAGAGCTGGCCCCGCAAATTCGGACAGTAGCTTGAGTGGATTTTCTGCCTGACAGCGGCGAGGATTCTTGCTGCGAATCAGGAGCGAAGATGACGAAGAAGAGCCGCCGGACGCATTCTCCGGCATTCAAGGCGAAGGTTGCTTTGGCTGCGGTCAAAGGCGACAAGACACTGGCGGAGCTGGCGCAACTGTTTGATGTTCATCCGAACCAGATCACGATCTGGAAAAACCAGCTCCTGGAAGGCGCCGCCGGCGTGTTTGGGCATGACAAGACATCGGCCGAGACGCCGGTCGATTTGAAGGCGCTACATGCCAAGATCGGCGAGCTGGCGCTGGAAAACGATTTTTTGTCCGGCGCGCTCACCAAGGCGGGCCTGCTGAGCGCAAAGCGATGATCGACCGCGATCATGATCTTTCTATCGTGCGCCAGGCGAAGGTCCTGAAGCTGGCTCGCAGCACGGTCTACTATGAACCTCGGCCAGTTTCGGCCGAGGACCTTGCCTTGATGCGTCGGCTCGATGAGCTGCATCTCGATTATCCCTTCGCGGGAGCGCGTATGCTGCGATCGTTGCTGCGGCGGGAGGGCGTATACGCCGGTCGCCGCCACATCGCGACGCTGATGAAGCGCATGGGGATCGAGGCGGTCTATCGTCGCCCGAACACGAGCAAGCCGGCTCCGGGTCACAAGATCTACCCGTACCTGTTGCGCGGATTGAAGATCGAGCGGCCCGACCATGCGTGGGCAATGGACATCACCTACATTCCGATGCGGCGTGGCTTCGTCTATCTCGCGGCGGTCGTCGATGTGTTCAGCCGACGGGTCCTGGCCCATCGCGTCTCGATCACAATGGAGGCGGCCTTCTGCGTCGAAGCGGTCCAGGAGGCGTTGGCGAAGCACGGCAGGCCCGAGATTTTCAACACGGATCAGGGCAGCCAGTTCACCAGCCTCGAGTTCACCGATGTGCTGCTGGACGCGAAGATCGCCATCAGCATGGACGGCAAGGGCGCCTGGCGCGACAACGTGTTTGTCGAGCGGCTCTGGCGCACGGTCAAATACGAAGAAGTATATCTCCGCGCCTACGACAGCGTGTCCGAGGCGCGAGCGTCAATTGCCAAGTATCTGGCCTTCTACAATCAGGGACGCCCTCACTCGAGCCTTGACGGGCGCACGCCGAGCTATGGCTGATTTTGGGTGACGCAGCCTGATCAGGCGGCGTGGCTTTCAGTGTTCGGAATGACTTCGATTCCGTCGATGAACTTTACACCGGCGATGACTTTCGGCAACTGGTTCGTGCTCTTCAATCGCCGCCAGGTCTTCGATGCGGCGTCGATGAGCTTGAACACCATCAGCTTCGCAGTTTGTTGCGACAGCGATCCCTTGGTCCGCACCGTTCGGTGGCGCACCGTGGCGAAGACGCTCTCGATCGGGTTCGAGCTGCGTAGGTGGATCCAGTGCTCAGCAGGGAAGTCGAAGAAGGCGAGCAGCGCATGGCGATCCTTGATCAGGCACTCCACCGCACGTCCGTATTTGACGTGGTATTTCTCGACGAAGACGTCGATCGCGGTTTCAGCTTCGGCCCGGTGTGGGGCCAGATAGATGTTCCGCAGGTCGTTCTTCATGGGGCCCTGCACGGATTTGGCGACCTTGTCGAGTACGTTGCTCACTTTATGGCACCAGCATCGTTGGTGCCGCGTGCCGGGAAAGGCCTCGTCCAGTGCCTTCCAGAAGCCGAGGGCGCCGTCGCCGATGGCGAGTTGCGGGGCAATCCGTAACCCGCGTTGCCGCAGGTCGATCAGGAGTTCGCGCCAGCTCTGCGCGCTCTCGCGCACGCCGACCTGGAAGCCGATCAGCTCCTTCTTGCCTTCCGGCGTGGTGCCAATCAGCACCAGCATGCATTCGCTGTGATCTTCCATGCGGGCCTGCAGGTACACGAGCTATGGCTGATTTTGGGTGACGCGGCCTGATCAGGCGGCGTGGCTTTCAGTGTTCGGAATGACTTCGATTCCGTCGATGAACTTTACACCGGCGATGACTTTCGGCAACTGGTTCGTGCTCTTCAATCGCCGCCAGGTCTTCGATGCGGCGTCGATGAGCTTGAACACCATCAGCTTCGCAGTTTGTTGCGACAGCGATCCCTTGGTCCGCACCGTTCGGTGGCGCACCGTGGCGAAGACGCTCTCGATCGGGTTCGAGCTGCGTAGGTGGATCCAGTGCTCAGCAGGGAAGTCGAAGAAGGCGAGCAGCGCATGGCGATCCTTGATCAGGCACTCCACCGCACGTCCGTATTTGACGTGGTATTTCTCGACGAAGACGTCGATCGCGGTTTCAGCTTCGGCCCGGTGTGGGGCCAGATAGATGTTCCGCAGGTCGTTCTTCATGGGGCCCTGCACGGATTTGGCGACCTTGTCGAGTACGTTGCTCACTTTATGGCACCAGCATCGTTGGTGCCGCGTGCCGGGAAAGGCCTCGTCCAGTGCCTTCCAGAAGCCGAGGGCGCCGTCGCCGATGGCGAGTTGCGGGGCAATCCGTAACCCGCGTTGCCGCAGGTCGATCAGGAGTTCGCGCCAGCTCTGCGCGCTCTCGCGCACGCCGACCTGGAAGCCGATCAGCTCCTTCTTGCCTTCCGGCGTGGTGCCAATCAGCACCAGCATGCATTCGCTGTGATCTTCCATGCGGGCCTGCAGGTACACGCCATCGGCCCAGATGTAGACATAGCGACGCGCCGACAGATCGCGTCTCTGCCAGCGTTCGTACTCGACCTGCCAATCGGCCTTCAGGCCGGCGATCACCGAAGGCGACAGGTTCGGCGCATCCTTGCCGAGCAGCGCCGAGAGCGCCTCCTGGAAGTCGCCGGTCGAGATGCCGCGCAAATAGAGGACCGGGATCAAGGCATCCAGGCTCTTCGTCCGCCGCGCCCATAGCGGCAGGATTGCCGAACTGAAGCGGAGGCGGTCGCCTGGCCCGCTCGCTCCGCGGTCGCGGACCTTGGGACGAGCGACCTCCACCGGACCGATGCCGGTCGCAATCTCGCGCACCGGACCGTGCCCATGTCGGACCAGGCGCGCTCGACCGTCGGGCAGCGTCAGATTGGCCGTGCTGGCCAGAAACGCGCCAACCTCGATCTCGATCGCCCTGGCAAGCAGGTCCCGCGCGCCGGCACGAACGATATCGGTCAGTGGATCATCAACCGCGGACGGCTGACGGAAAGCAAGAACATTGGTAGTCTCGGTCATGGCGTATCGCTCTCCTCGAGAGGTTCTGGCAGGCTCGTCACCCGCCTCGATACGCCGCCTTCCTCACACCGTCATCACCCAGATTCCGCCATAGCTCGCGCACGCCCGACGAGGCTTACTTCGGCACGCAAGCTATGGTGATGGCCGCATGGCCGTCGCCGACGGTTTTGTCGTCGCTCTGGTCGGGCTACGCCCTCCCGACGCAACGACAAAACCGTAAAGCCCCGCGTTCAGCATAACCCGGCAGGAATCCACTTAAATCCAGCGGGGCGCTGTCCAAACAACCGGGGCCAGCTCTATACTCCACCTGCTGAATTAGCCCGACGGCTTTGTCGATCAATGGCATCCTGGCGCCTTCAACTGACGCGAGGACGCTGATCGGCTGAGTGCGGCTGTTTCCACCAGACTTCTCTGGGAGCCCTGTTAGATTTGGGAGGTGTTCAGCGTTCTACCTTGGGACTATCAATCTTGCTGCTGCTTCGCATTGAAGACCAACATGCCGCCCACCCAAGCTTGCCAAGCTTGATCGCATTTAGCGGAGCACAGACCTCCAGGTTCTATGCCGCCATCATTCGTTACCTCAAGATCCTAGATGTCCGCAGGCATCAAGGAGAAAGAAGCATTATGAGACCTTCGGCTGCCTACGTCGCCATCATGGCAATCCTCGTGAGTGCGAAATCTATTGCCGCGCCGACCCTGGTCGTCGCACAGGGAATTTCAGGGGACGTCATCAAGATTGGCGTCATGAACGACCAAAGCGGCCCCTATTCCGACAATTGCGGGCTGGGTTCGGTTATCGCCGCGCGGTTAGCTATAAGCGACTTTGGTAGGGCCATCAACGGTAAGAACATCGAGCTCATCGTGGCGGACGATCAGAACAAGCCGGACATCGGCGTCGCGATCGCGTTGCGCTGGCTGGACAATGAGGGGGTGGACGCAATCGTCGGATGTTCTGCATCGTCAGTCGCACTCGGTGTACAAGACGTCATGAGGAGCCGGAAGAAACCATATCTCTTGGCCGGAACGGCGGCCGCGTTCTTCACCAATGAGAGATGCTCTCCTTTGACGACGCAGTGGGCAATGGATACTTATGCGCTGGCTAAGGCGACGGTCAAATCGCTGCTGGCTCGGAGACTGGATACTTGGTTCTTTGTCACCGTCGATTATTCCTTCGGCAAAGTCTGGCAGGCCGACGCGACGAACTTTATCAAGTCCGCTGGCGGCAAGGTCGTCGGCTCCGTTCTGCATCCGCTCAATTCTTCCGATTTCGCGTCTGTTCTCGTGACGGCCCAGTCGAGCGGTGCAAAGGTCGTCGCTTTGGCCAATTCGGGGGCAGACTTCGCCAATGCCCTGAAGCAGGCTGAGGAGTTCGGGCTCACGCAGAAGCAGCAGCTAGCTCCGCTGGGATTGATGATCAATCAGACGCACAGCATCGGCCTGAAGCCGCTGCAGAATGTAGGTCTGACCACCACGTTCTACTGGGACAGGACAGACGAGACGCGCGCTTTCGCGAAGCGCTACGAGGCAGCATTCGATGGCCGGATCCCGAACGAGGCGCAGGCGAGCACCTACAGTGCAGTTATGCACTATCTCAAGGCGATTGCCGCGGCGCAGACGGACGAAGGCGAGGCGGTGGTGCGACAGATGAAGAACACCCCCGTCAATGATTTCGAGATGAAGAATGTTAGCATCCGCGCCGACGGTCAGGTGATGCGACCGCTCTATGCCGCGCGCATAAAGGCGTCGATCGAGTCAAAATATCCTTATGACTACTACGAGATCACGGGGACTATTCCGGCCGAGGATGCTTGGCGCCCGGCCGCGGAGAGCACCTGCAATCTCCTGAAGACGCAGTAAGTCGGACGGGCGGGCCAGACCGATCTGTCTCGGTCGGGTTACAGTCAATCCGCCAACAACAATAGTTCTGCCCGACAACAATGTTCATCAAGAACTAATCCAAAGAGTAGCGCTGCGGTGAAGTGGACCCTTTGCTGAGGACCACCGGGTCCGGTTCTTAAGGAGAGCTGCTGCCGTTCGTTCTTCCCAATACTTTATGCTACTCTTGCTTGCTGCTGTTGTGGCTGTGATGGGGTGGACGCCCCTCGACGGCATCGATGTGCCAAAGTGAAGGGTGTTGAACCGTCAGAAAGAGGAAGCGTCCGTGAACGAAGTTAGCACGATTGGACTAGACCTGGCGAAACATGTTTTTCAGGCACATGGCGCAGACGCGCTGGCGGCGTTGTTGTTTTCCGCAAACAGCTGCGTCGTGACAATGTGCTGGCTTTCTTTGCTCAGCAGCCTGCGTGCCTGGTAGCGATGGAAGCCTGCGCCAGCGCCCATCACTGGGCTCGTGAGATTGGCAAGCTGGGTCACACAGTGCGTCTGATTCCACCGTCCTATGTAAAGCCCTTTGTGAAACGCCAGAAAAACGATATGGCCGATGCAGAAGCGATTTGCGAAGCAGCCCAACGCCCCACCATGCGCTTTGCCGCCGTGAAGAGTGAGGACCAGCAGGCGAGCGCGGTCGTGTTTCGCGCTCGCGATCTTTTGGTCCGGCAACGTACTCAGATCATAAACGCGTTGCGAGGTCACCTCGCCGAATACGGCCTGGTCGTTGCAAAGGGGGCGTCCAATGTCGCCGCGCTGGTTGAGCACGCGCAAGCTTCCGGGAGCAGCGTGCCAACGGCGGCGCAACCGGCGCTCGATATCCTAGTCAAGATGCTGGCGGTGCTGGAAGAGCAAATCAAGCAACTCGATATTGAGATCGCGCGACGAGCCCGAGAAGAGGAAGTTGCTCGACGGCTTATGACAGTTCCTGGCATCGGCCCAATCACGGCGACAGCTCTGATGGCGCTAGCGCCTGAGCCTGAAAACTTCAAACGTGGCCGGGATTTCGCCGCGTGGTTGGGGTTGACGCCGCTGCAACGTTCCACTGGTGGAAGACAGAAGCTCGACCAAAAGAGCTGGCCCCGGTTGTTTGGACAGCGCCCCGCTGGATTTAAGTGGATTCCTGCCGGGTTATGCTGAACGCGGGGCTTTACGGTTTTGTCGTTGCGTCGGGAGGGCGTAGCCCGACCAGAGCGACGACAAAACCGTCGGCGACGGTCATGCGGCCATCACCATAGCTTGCGTGCCGAAGTAAGCCTCGTCGGGCGTGCGCCCGTCAAGGCTCGAGTGAGGGCGTCCCTGATTGTAGAAGGCCAGATACTTGGCAATTGACGCTCGCGCCTCGGACACGCTGTCGTAGGCGCGGAGATATACTTCTTCGTATTTGACCGTGCGCCAGAGCCGCTCGACAAACACGTTGTCGCGCCAGGCGCCCTTGCCGTCCATGCTGATGGCGATCTTCGCGTCCAGCAGCACATCGGTGAACTGTAAACGGTACGAGAGGCCCACGGAGCCACGGACTTGGTGCGGACGGCCTACGCACCGCGCTTGAAGCGTATAGGCATCCAGAACTGCCGGAGGGCCTCGACGGTTGCTGGAATGTTGCGCCAGGCGTTTTGGATGATGGGCTGCGTTCCCAGCGTGCGCCGGGCCGGGGGTAGCAAGGGTCGACCGGCGTCGTCGATGCAATGGACCAAGATCGGCCGCAGCATAAGGTGTTCGGTTCCATTCGGGGGGAGAAGCCGCGACCAGACGAGAAGCCGAAGCTTCATGACGGCGTAGAAGCCCATGCACCAGGGCTGCGGGTCGACTTCGCCGTCCGGTGATCGCACGAACAGCGGCTCGAAGCTCTCCGGTCTCGTCGACAGCGTCTCGCTGATAGCGTTGTGGCGCATCAGCGTGGCGGCGATTGCCGAGAACTCCTCGGTGTCGTGATTGAAGGCGTCGGGATCTACGCCGAGGAGCGGGCACACCCATTCCTCGGACGCCATCGAGACCGGCCCGGCGACGACCGCGGCCACCGCGCCATCGAGCATGGAGAGCGACGTCGCCCGCGGATGCCGAAGCGTCGGCGACCTGGCGCGCTTGCTGATCCATTGCCCGAGCCGTTCGAACGACATGGCATAGTCCGCCATCGTCGTCTTGCGTGCTTTTCGCGTTCCCCGCCCTTGCTTCGGCTTCGTCATGCCACGGCCCGCTTTTCGGCTTCGCGTGCGGCCTTCCAGTTCCAGGCCAGAAGTTCGTGAAGCTGGTTGGTCTTCGTGGCGCCGCTCACCATGCGATCGAGAACGTCGACGAGATACGCCTCGGGGTCGAGGCCATTCAATTTCGCTGTGTTAAGAAGCGAAGCGAGTATCGCCCAGGTCTCGCCCCCGCCTTCGTCACCACTGAACAACGAGTTCTTTTTTCCGATCGCAATTGGCCTGATCGATCGTTCGACCGTGTTGGTGTCCGGCTCGAGCCGCCCGTCATCCAGGAACGTCGTCAGGCCCTGCCAGCGTTCGAGCATGTAGTCGATCGCCTTGATGAGCGTCGAGCGGCGGGAGATCCCGTCCTTCACCGCGATCAGACGGGCCCTCAACGCCTCCATCAGCGGCTTCGTCTCGGCCTGTCGCGTCGCGCGGCGTTCCCCAGCATCGAGACCGCGGATCCTCTCCTCGATCGCGTAGACGGCCGCAATGCGCTCGATGACCTCCGCGGCGAAGGGTGAGTTCGTCGTCTTGTGCACCCTCACGAAGTTGCGGCGCGCGTGAACGAGACAATACGCCAGCTGGATCTGGCCCGACATCATCGCATCGCCCGCCAGCGAGGCGTAGGCGGCATAGCCGTCGACTTGCAGCACGCCTTCGAAGCCGGCTAACTGCGCCACGATCTCCTTTTTGCCGCGACCACCTGCGAACACGTAGGCGACCGCCGGCGGCGCCGGCCCCTTCCACGCCCGATCGTCCGTCGCGTGCGCCCAGAACTGGCAGATCCTCGTGCGGCCGCGTCCCGGATCGAGCACTGGCATCGGCGTCTCGTCGCAGAACAGCCGCTCGAAGCCGTGCATAGTCTTCAGTTGCAGATCGTAGAGGCCCCTGACCAGCCACGCCGCGCTCCCCATCCAGCGCGCCAGCGTCTGACGGTCGACGACGACACCCTGACCCGCCAGGATCTGCGTCTGGCGATAGAGCGTCGATTGCCAGGCATATTTGGCCGCGGCGATATGCGCGATCAGCGCCGTCGTTGCCATGCCGCCCTCGACGAGCCGCGCCGGTGCCGGGGCCTGGACAATCGGGCCCTCACAGGAGCGGCAGGCGTATTTTGGACGGATCGTGCGGAGCACGCGCAGCCACGCGGGAACCCGATCGAGCGCTTCGCTGCTCTCCTCGCCGATCCGATGCATCTGACCCGTGCAGCACGGGCACAGCGTGGACGCCGGCTCGATCACCCGCTCGACCCGAGGCAGATGCGCCGGCAGCGCGCCGATGTTGCGCTTCGCTTTGCGCCGCTCCGGCCGCGGCGCGTCCGGTTTGTCGTCATTGGCCGGGAGCTGTGAGCCGGCGGTCCGTTCCAGATCAAACGCGATCTGTTCGGCGCAGACGATCGCCGCGCGCTCCGATCGTGCGCCGAAGATCAGGCTCTTCAACGTGGCGATCTCTGCGCGCAGATCATCGTTCTCGCCTTCGAAAGCCAGCAGCATCTCGGCAAGAGCCGCAGGGTCAGAGGGGAGATCTTCGGGGCGAAGCGCCATATCGCAGAGCTACACGAACGCACTCGCAATCGCCAGCAAAACAAGACGCTTCAGGCAACCTTCGTCGGCCGCTTCGTCACCTTCGGGACCACACGCGACCACTCCGCAAGACCTTCAATCAGCATCGCCAGTTGCGCCCCCGTCACCGGCATCGTACCCTCGCGAACAGGTGGCCAGGCAAAGCCCCCATTCTCCAGCCACTTCGTCGCTAGAACCATTCCCGAGCCGTCAAAAACCAGTAGCTTCAAACGATCCGATCGCTTCGATCGGAAGACATAAACGTCACCGCTGTAGGGCTTGCCGCCTAATCCCTCCGCTACCAGCGCGACAAGGCCATGAACGCCTTTACGAAAGTCAATCGGCTGCGTCGCGACGAACACACGGACCATTGGACCGAAAGAGATCATCGCGTCGATCTCACCGCCGCCAGCACGCGCTCCAGCGTCGCGGCGTCGACGCCGACGGGCACGCGCACCGTCGCGCCCGCGATCATCACCTCGATCCGCTCGGCCGGATCCGTCAGAACATGCGCCTTATCGATCGCGTTCGGCTGCGCCTCGACGGCGGCCTGGAGCCTGACTTGCACGAACTGCGGCGCTTCGCTCGACGCGAGCCGCGCCTGGCGCCGCCACACACTGAGCAGTCCCCGGTTCACCCCGTTGCGTCGAGCCACCTCGGAAATGCTCGTCTCCGGATCGGCACTCTCGGCCACGATCCGCGCCTTCTCCGCATCGCTCCAACTGCGCCGTCGCCTCTCCCCTGTGATCACCTCGATCCGCTGATAGGAGGCGGCATCATGCCCGTCTTGATGTCTGTCTTGATGCATGGAACGAGCGTCCCTCGCGTTGTCAAATCCACGCGCGAGTCTCGCTCATCCCGTCCACCTAAACGAGGTGGGGTCGTCGTACCGCTATCGGTGAACTCGAGGCTGGTGAACTGGCTGCCCTGATCCGTGTTGAAAATCTCGGGCCTGCCGTGCTTCGCCAACGCCTCCTGGACCGCTTCGACGCAGAAGGCCGCCTCCATTGTGATCGAGACGCGATGGGCCAGGACCCGTCGGCTGAACACATCGACGACCGCCGCGAGATAGACGAAGCCACGCCGCATCGGAATTGGTCTGAGCCCCGCAAACTCCTCCAAGAATGGGTAGAGTCCGTCACCTCTGAGGAGATGGACCATGAAGCCAAGTCGGTTCACGGAAGAGCAGATCATCGGGATTTTGCGGGAGCAGGAGGCGGGTGTGGCGACGGCTGATGTCTGCCGCAAACACGGGATCTCGAGCGCAACATTCTACAAATGGAAGGCCAAGTACGGTGGCCTGGAGGTATCCGATGCCAAGCGGCTGAAGGCATTGGAGGACGAGAACGCCAAGCTGAAGAAGCTCCTGGCCGAGGCAATGCTCGACAACGCCATGCTCAAGGACGTTGCGTCAAAAAAATGGTGACGCCCGCCGCGAGGCGAGAGGCCGTCGCTCATCTGCGGACCAACTTCGAAGTGAGCGAACGGCGGGCGTGCAAAGCCTTGGGGGCAGATCGCGCATCGGTGCGCTATCGCAACGGGCGAGCCGATGATGCGGCCGTACGCGCCCGCCTGCGCGAGCTGGCGGCCATCCGCCGCCGGTTCGGCTACCGTCGTCTGCTGGTGCTGATGCGCCGCGAGGGGCTGGTCATGAACCACAAGAAGTTTCGACGTCTGTATCGCGAGGAACGGCTGCAAGTCCGCCGGCGTGGCGGCCGTAAACGGGCGCTCGGCAGCAGGGCGCCAATGGCGATCCCGCAAGGCGCCAACCAGCGCTGGAGTCTCGACTTTCTGTCGGATGCGTTCGCCGATGGCCGACGGTTCCGGATTCTGGCTGTGGTCGACGACTTCACTCGCGAATGCCTGGCGCTCGTCGCCGATACTTCGCTGTCGGGCCTGCGGGTCACACGCGAGCTCGATGTCATCATTGCCTGGCGCGGCCGGCCGGCGATGTGCCTGTCCGACAACGGCACTGAGCTGACCGGAATGGCCGTGCTGCGCTTCAGCCAAGAGAGGCAGATCGAGTGGCACTACATCGCGCCCGGCAAACCGACCCAGAATGCCTTCATCGAGAGCTTTAACGCCCGCCTGCGCGATGAACTTCTCAATGAGACGCTGTTCACTTCGCTCGCACAGGCGCGAGCCGTGCTGGCGGCCTGGAAAGACGACTACAACAACGCCCGGCCGCACAGCGCCCTGGGCAACCTCACGCCGACCGAATACGCCAAACGCAACGCTCTTGGGCCGCAACGGGACGGGACGCTGCGCTATGCCGAGGGCTCCGCGCCCCGCCCCGTTGCTTCACCGAGCCCCTTGGGCTCATATTCAACCGGGACTCTTTCCATTGCTGGATGAAGCGAGGGGCTCAGACCAGAATGTAGGTGATGTCCATTGCCCACGCATGGTCGGGCCGCTCGATCTTCAATCCGCGCAACAGGTACGGGTAGATCTTGTGACCCGGAGCCGGCTTGCTCGTGTTCGGGCGACGATAGACCGCCTCGATCCCCATGCGCTTCATCAGCGTCGCGATGTGGCGGCGACCGGCGTATACGCCCTCCCGCCGCAGCAACGATCGCAGCATACGCGCTCCCGCGAAGGGATAATCGAGATGCAGCTCATCGAGCCGACGCATCAAGGCAAGGTCCTCGGCCGAAACTGGCTGCGCGTTTCGGGGGATCGTGAGCGCGGATTTCAGGGGATCGTGAGCAGAGATTTCAGACGATCGTGAGCAACGATTTCGCGGGATCGTGAGCAAGGCTTTCGGAGCCTTGCAGCGCTTCGGCCGACAACTCAACCGGCTTAGGGATGACCTCGTGGTTAACGAGGAAGTCCAATGCCTACCCAGAGATTGTCGATGCGCCGGATCAAGGAAGTCCTTCGGTTAAAACATTTTCAAGGCCTGCCAGAGCGGGCCATCGCGCGGAGCGTGGGCGTCAGCAACGGCGTTGTGCACAGCTACCTGAGCCGCGCCCGCTCTGCTGGGTTGAGCTGGCCGCTTCCGGAGGGAATGACCGATGAAGACCTGGAGCTTTTGCTTTTCCCGGCCCCACGACCAGCGTCTCAGAGCCCGCAGCGGCCGGTGCCCGACTGGAGCTACATCGATAAAGAGCTCCGCCGGCGCAACGTAACCGGTCGCCTGCTCTGGGAGGAGTATCGCGCCGTTAATCCCGACGGTTTCGGGTACACGTGGTTCTGCACTACCTACGAGGCCTGGAAGGGGCGGGTCCGACCTTCGATGCGGCAGATTCATCTGGGCGGCGAGAAGGTGTTCGTGGATTTCGCCGGCGACACCATCGACATCGTCGATCCCCTGACCGGGGAAGTGCAGCCGATGAAGCTGTTCGTCGCGGCGATGGGCGCTTCGAACTACACCTACGCCGAGGCCTGCCCCAGCGAGAGCTTGGCCGACTGGATCCGGGCCCACGTCAACTTGTTCACGTTTTTGAGCGGAACGCCGACGTTCGTGGTCTGCGACAACCTCAAAGCCGCCGTCAGCAACCCCGACCGCTACGATCCCGGCCTCAATCGCACTTATGCCGAGATGGCGAGCCATTACGGCACGGCCATTCTCGCCGCACGGCCGCGGCGCCCAAAAGACAAGGCGAAGGTCGAGGTCGCGGTGCAAATCGCCCAGCGCTGGATTCTGGCCCGGCTGCGCAATCAGCGCTTCTTTTCCCGGGCCGAGCTCAACGCCGCCATCAAGACACTCGTCGACGAACTCAATGCTCGTCAAATGCGTGGCTTCGGCTCAAGCCGCGCCGAACTGTTTGCCGAACTCGACAAACCCAAGCTAACCCCGCTGCCAGATCAGCCTTATGCCTTCGCACGCTGGAAGCGCTGCCGCCTCGCTCCCGATTATCATGTCGAGGTCGACGGCCATTGGTACTCCGCGCCGTATCGTCTGATTGGCGAGCTGGTCGATGCCCGTATCGACGATCGGACGGTCGAGATCTTCCACAAGGGCCAGCGGATCGCCAGCCATGCCCGCGCGCCCAACCGACGCGGACACACCACCATCGCCGACCACATGCCCAGCGCCCATCGCCGCTACGGCAAATGGACCCCCGCCGCGGTGATCGCCGCCGGCGAGCGGATCGGTCCTTCGACAGCAGCGTTTTTCCAGGCCGTGATCGACGCCCGCCCCCATCCAGAACAAGGCTTTCGAACCTGCCTTGGCATTCTGGCGCTCGTCAAAAGCTACGGCGCCGAACGCCTCGACGCAGCCTGCCGGAGGGGCATCCTCATCAAGGCGCGCTCCGTCGCCTCGATTAGATCGATCCTCCAGAACGGCCTCGATCGCACGTTCTTCGACGAATCTTTCGAGCACCAGCCCCTGCGCCACGGCAACATCCGCGGACGCGACTACTTCCACTGAAGCAAGGAGAGACCCGGCATGCTTAACCACCCAACCCACGAACGGCTGATCGAGCTTGGCCTGACCGGAATGGCCAAGGCCTTCGAGGAGCAGCGCCGATCGCCCGATCTCGAAGCCCTGCCGTTCGAAGATCGCATCGGCCTGTTGGTCGACCGCGAAGCCGCCGAACGCGACACCAGGCGGCTCACCACGCGCCTCAAGATCGCCGCACTGCGCCAGACTGCTTGCGTCGAGGACGTCGATCTGCGCACCCCGCGGGGCATCGACCGCGCCGTTTTCGCCAAACTCGTCGAAGGTCGCTGGATCGATCGCCACGAGAATTTGCTCGTCACCGGGGCAACCGGCCTGGGCAAAAGTTGGTTAGCCTGCGCGCTCGGCCACAAGGCCTGCCGCGACAACCGATCAGTCCTCTATCATCGCGTTCCAAGGCTGTTCGAGGCGCTCGCGCTCGCGCGCGGAGACGGACGCTACGCCCGGCTCCTCAAAAGCCTCGGCCGCGCTCAGCTTCTGATTTTGGATGATTGGGGACTATCGGTGCTCACCGCCGCGGAACGCCGCGATCTGCTCGAAATCCTCGAGGACCGCCATGGCCGCGCATCCACCATCGTCACAAGTCAGCTCCCCGTGGACACCTGGCATGGAGCCATTGGGGACCCCACGGTCGCCGACGCCATTCTCGATCGCCTCGTCCACAACGCCCACCGCCTCCAGCTCACCGGAGAAAGCATGCGAAAACGCAGCGCCAAAACCATCACCCTTGACGGCCAACCAGAACACTGACTCTATCTCCCATCGGCCGTAGCGGGCTGCTCACGATCGTCTGAATTCAGTGCTCACGATCGCGCGAAATCGATGCTCACGATCCGTGAAATCCGCAAACTGGCCGAGGTTCATAGTAGACCGTGCTGCGAGCCAGCTTCAGGACCTTCGCCTGGCGCACGATAGAAAGATCATGATCGCGGTCGATCATCGCTTTGCGCTCAGCAGGCCCGCCTTGGTGAGCGCGCCGGACAAAAAATCGTTTTCCAACGCCAGCTCGCCGATCTTGGCATGTAACGCCTTCAAATCGACCGGCGTCTCGGCCGATGTCTTGTCATGCCCAAACACGCCGGCGGCGCCTTCCAGGAGCTGGTTTTTCCAGATCGTGATCTGGTTCGGATGAACATCAAACAGCTGCGCCAGCTCCGCCAGTGTCTTGTCGCCTTTGACCGCAGCCAAAGCAACCTTCGCCTTGAATGCCGGAGAATGCGTCCGGCGGCTCTTCTTCGTCATCTTCGCTCCTGATTCGCAGCAAGAATCCTCGCCGCTGTCAGGCAGAAAATCCACTCAAGCTACTGTCCGAATTTGCGGGGCCAGCTCTGGATATGAACCGAGGCGTCGCCAGCGATGAGCCTCTCTTCCGGCAGATGCAGCGGGCGCGGCACGAATCCGACCTCGCGTGTGCCTTTAGCGTCGTAGTCGTAAATGTCGAGCGCCCAGTGCGCATAGACCCGCCCGGCCGAAGCACTGGATTCTTCCCAATCCTGGAAGAAGCGATTCTCCCGTGGCACGAACTCGAACCAGTCCGGCACCAATTCAAGAAACGGCGTCTCGGTCGTGTCCCTGCCTGTCACTTCACGCACGACACGACGTTCCATCTCCGGTCGCTGCGCCTCGCGTCTCTCTCGCTCGAGGCGGGCACGCCGCGTCAGGAAGCTCCGGACATGGACGACGCTGCTGCCCGCATGCCCAAGCATTCGATAGAGCGGCCCGGCGATTACCCTGTCGTCGGACATATCTTCGTGCGTGATCCATGACGGATCGAGCAGTTCGTCCTTGCCCCAAGGACGGGATCTCGGATTGACGAGCGGCCCCGCACGCCATTCGACTTCCCGGCCAAGACGGATTTGCACATAGTCCGCTGCGCCAGATCCGGTCGGCGCGAAGGCGTACACGCTGTTGCCATGCCATTCGGAGATGGAAAGATCGCTCTCGCGCAATCGCGTCCAGAGTGCGCCAATGTCGCCGTTGTCCTTCGCAAGCTCCGCTTCCATCCACGGCCGGTATTCTGCGATCCGTGTTCCGTCGGCAGCGATCACCGAGCGCGTGTCGCGCCAATATTGGTCGTCGACGTTTGCCGTCGAAAACGGAAATCCCGGAAACGCCTCTGTGAGCCCGGCCGCCAGCGCCGCTTCGTCAGCCCCGGTCGGAAGACGTGCGAGAACCGTCTCGATCGAGGCGGCCCCGTGGGTCGGTCAAAATCCCCCGGGTATGGTCACTTGAAACTCCCCACCTGATGATCGCCGTCAGCGCCGCTGAACAGCAGTAGCCGGTCAGGCAGGACGTTTATGTTCGACCCCTTTAGCCAGCAAGGGGCCGGGGAGTTGAACGTCTTGAAGCGACATCTGCAAAGCACCGTACTTACATTACTTGATCGCAACACCAGCCAGCGCGAGATTCACCGGCTGACGGGTGTCGATCGCAAGACGATCCGGCGTTATCAGGCGCTGCGGGCCGGTGCGGAGGCAAATTCCCCCGGGGAAGTGACCACCGGCTCGGTGAGCGCGGACGGCCAAATTCCTCCACCCCGACCACCGGCTTTTGGGACATCGGAAGCGACGGTCACCAGCAGCCTGGCCCGTTCGGCTTGCGAAGCGCATCGGACGTGGATCGAAGAACAGGTCCGGCTGAAGCGGAACGCGCAGGCGATTTACCAGGACCTGGTTGATCAATTTGGCTTTCCGTCCAGCTACCAGAGTGTCAAGCGGTTTGTGCGCCGGTTGCGGCACGCTGATCCTGAGCAGTTTGATCGTCTTGAGTTCCTCCCCGGCGAGGAAGCTCAGGTCGACTATGGCGAGGGCGCGCCGACGGTTGATCCGAAGAGCGGGCGGTACCGTCGTCCCCGCCTGTTCGTGATGACGCTACGCTACTCGCGGCGCAGCTTCCGGCGGGTAGTCTGGAAGTCCAGCCAACAAGTCTGGGCGCAGCTCCACGAAGAGGCGTTCCGGTATTTTGGCGGGGTCCCCAGCTATGTCGTGCTCGACAACCTGAAGGAAGGCGTCCTCAAGCCGGATTTGTACGAGCCCCAGCTCAACCCGATTTACAGCGCGATGCTGGCTCATTACGCCGTGGTCGCCGATCCCGCGCGCGTGGCCGATCCAAATCGGAAAGGATGCGTCGAGAATGCGATTCAACATACCCAGGGCACTGCGCTGGCCGGACGGCGCTTCGAGACGCTGGAGGCGCAAAACGAGTTCTTGAGGCACTGGGAGGAGAACTGGGCTTCCAAACGCATCCACGGCAGCACGCGCCGTCAGGTCGAGGCGATGTTCCAGGAAGAGAAGCCGCACCTGCGGCCGCTGCCTGTCGCTCCCTTCCGCATCTTCACCGAAGTCGTCCGGACTGTCTGCGACGACACCACCGTACGCGTCGACAACAGCTATTACGCCGCGCGGCCCGCGCCGATCGGCAGCCAGGTCGTCGTGCGCATCTACACCACCACGATCGAGATCCGTGATCGCCACACCCGTGCGCTGCTGCGTGTTCATTCCCGGATGGCGCACCCCGGTTCTGTCGTCCTGCCGACCAGCGAACGGCCGTTCAACCCGTCGCGGCAAACCGCCGTGCTGCTGGCGAGCGCCGAGCGCATCGGACCGCAGACCAGGGCCTTGTGCCAGCAGGTGTTCGACACCGAAGGGCGCCCCGGACAGCGCGCGATGTGGGGCATTGTCGGGCTGGGCCGGAAGTATCCGGCGCGGCTGGTCGAGCAGGCCTGCGCGCACGCCATCGACAACCGCATCTACCGCTACAAGCACGTGCGTGCGACCGTCGAGCGGTTGTTCGAACAGGCGATCGAGCAGGTTGGAGTGACGCCACAGCCGGCATCGCCGCTCACCCAGGATCATCCGCTGATCCGTACCCCCGCGGAATACGGCGACCTCTTCAGCCGCGCTGTGCGGCGCGACGCCGACGACAATGGTCGGCAGGCCGAGGCTCACGACGATCACGCCACGGCAATCCGCGCTCGTGTCGCCTGCGCAACCCCGGCCAACTCCGGCGCCACGAGCGCTCCCGCTGCACCTTCTCACCTTAAACTGGAGACCTAGCCACATGATGACCATGCCGGAAATTGAGCGTTGCCTACGACAGCTGCGCCTGTCGGGTGTCCGCGACACGCTGCAGACGCGCGTGCTCCAGGCGCAGGGCGCCAACCAGCCCTTCCTCGAGACCTTCTCCCTTATCCTGCAGGATGAACTGGACCGTCGTCAGTCCCGTCTTATCGAGCGGCGATACCAGCAATCCGGGCTCGACGAAAAGCTGACGCTCGCCGAGTTCGACTGGTCCTTCAATCCCAAACTGCCACGTCAGACCTGCTTCCAGCTCCACACCCTGGCGTTCATTGCCGCTGGCGAGAACGCTCTGCTTGTTGGCAAACCTGGCACCGGGAAGTCGCACATCGCCAAGGCGATTGCCTATCAGGCGATCCTGCAAAGCCACAAGGTCCAGTATCTTGAGACCGACGACTTCTTCCACCGCTACGCCCTGAACTCTCCGGCACAACGCGAGGTCCGGCTGCGAACCATCATCGACTGCGATCTCCTCGTGCTGGACGATCTATTCCTCGCACGCGCCATCCCCGACGACGCCGGCACTTTGCTGCAGACCCTGATCCATCAGCGTTACAAACTGCGCCGCAGCGTCATCGTCACCTCCAATCGCGTCGTGCAGGATTGGGGGGCATACCTTGGGGACAACACTATGAGCACGACGATCCTCGATCGCCTTATGCATCATTGCCATCTGCTTGAGTTCGACGGACGCAGCTATCGGCTCAAAGAAGCCGCTGAAGCTCTTGCCCGGGAAACAAACTCAAACTAACAGTCCCTTGTCCTGCCTCGCGGGTGGAGGAATTTGACTGACCACACCCGGAGGAATTTGAAGTGACCCGCGGGGGCGGGATCGGGCAGTCGAACTGGGATGTTCTCTGGAGCTTCACCCATGCCTTGATCCTATCATTGTGGCCCGCCGAGTTCTGTGCGTTTTTCTCGGCACAGGCCCCCTTCTATGCATTGGGGGGGGCGCCTAGCGCAGCGTTCAGATGCAGCTCGAGGGCCTCGATGCTCGCCATGACGTCCGCAAAGGTGGGCGGCGTGCCGAAGATCATCGCCGACATCCGCTCATAGTCGGCGGCAAGCTTGGCCCGCATGTCCGCGGTCGGGACGAGGCGATAGCTGCCCGGCACAGCGCGATCGTAGCGGTGATCCGGCGCGCGAAACATAAGCTCTTTGTGCTGCCGGCAGGCTTCCGCAAGATCGCGCATCGACGCCGTGGCGACGCCATAGTCCGGATGGGTCCAGATTTGATGGACGTCGTAATAGTGGCGCGAGTAGCGATTGAGATCGGGCACCGGACGGTCGGGCTTCGCGTCCGCGCTTCGCTTCTCGGTCATTTCGGTCATTGCGTGCAGGATCAGGACTTTTTCCCAGAAGGTCCGCTCGGATTTGACCGTCTTCACGTTGCGCACCGTGAGGCCCGCTCGCTCTCGCATTTCCGAAGCGATGTAGGGAACGATCTCGCGGGGCTCCGCCGGTTCAGGATCGGGACGCGCTCCACCTTCGATGCGGACCGCCGCCTGCACATACGTGTCGCCGGCACCGAAGACGCTCTTGTAGCCGACCACCAGAATGTCGAGTGCTTCCTTGTTGCGATAGGTATCGAAGCCGAAGCCGAGTGAAAAATGTTGCGGCTGTTCAGCGGCGCCTTCGACGGCTGCGATCTCCTTCGTGAGCTCCTCCTTGAGCGGCCCCGAGATATATTGCCGTGCGGCCTCGTCGACTTTCTCGGCGAGGGCGCGCTGCTGCTGATTTACGGAGGGGAGGGCGGCGATCTCGGCTTCCAGCGGGACGTGCAAATCGGCCTTGTAGATGCCGATGTCGATGTCCTCCGAGAACCGACGGATCAGTCCATAGGCCTTGCTGAGGCTTGTGCCGCCCTTGAAATAAAGACCAATGGGATCATCACCCCGCCGATTGAACAGGAAGTCGAGCACCCAGCAGACATAGAGGTCCTTCTCGATATTCTGCGCCCGCGTCTCCAGATAGGCGGCAACCGTCGAGAAGAGTGCGCGGCGATCGTCGACGCTGGAGCGCAGGATTTCAATGAATGTCTTCTGCATGGGTGCCCATTGCGCCTTCCTCGCCGCTGTGATCCTCGGCGCTAAGCTTGCGCGTGATTGTCTCGATCAGCGCATACATCCACGCTGGCACCGCATGGATGTTGTCGCGTAGATCCTGCGCGATTTTTTCCCGGTTCGGATCGCGCGACAGATGCCGGACGATTCCGTTCACGGCCGCATCGAGGCTCGATCGCTCATCCCGAAACCATATCAATGCCTGGACCACGCGCATGGCGGGACGGCCGGCCCAAAATGCCGTCTTGGCCGAAATGCGCTTGAAGTCGAGCGTGTAGATGACCGGCTTGGTCGCCTTTGGATCACCGGCGCTCGCCTCGATCTCGATCGTCCGCGGATAAGTATCGGCATAGATCGTCGACCGCGCCGGAACGGCCGTCGTCAGGCCGAGGTCGTTCGCGGCCGTCATGCCGTCGACCAGCACGCGCAGCTTGTCGCGCCGCGCGATGGCGTCGATGAACGAGGCGCGCGGCGGAAACACCATCTTTCCGGTCAGCTTGCTGAGGCCCGGCTTATCATAGAGACCGCGATAGGGCCGGCGGATGTCGCCTCGCAGGGTCAGCCGCTGTAGAGCCTTCTCGACGGCGTTCGGCGTCCCGATGTCGAGAAAATCGGCGCGCGACCACACACCTGCCGGCGCCGCCTGGGCGATCCGGTCATGAATGCGATCGAGGGTATCGGACGTGGGGTCGGGCATCGGCCACCATAGACTGTCCGAAGATTATATATAAAAATTGGTCAGTAGCAATCGGAGCAGTCCACTGACCAGAATTTATATACAAATATTGGTCAGTTAACCTGGAAAGGGTCTTTGTTCCTTCAGGGACCCCACACGAGGCCCTCCACGTTTGACGTATCGGCTCCCTTGCGGCGTGCGCGACGGTTATTTTGGATCCGGCGGAAACCGGTCGAGCCAGTCGAGCACACTCCGCACGACTAGCTCGGACGTCTGCTTGGCATCGCGTGCTTCTTCCGGTCGAAGATCCGGCACGCCCGCAGGATGATCGGACAACATCCGCCCGGCGTGTATGCGTTGGCGCGTTTGAATTAGGCTGTCTGCCCGGCTTCTCGTGGCCTGATCCAGGATGCTCGATCGTCCTCCGGACGCCGCGCTCGAGACAAGATCGTCGATCCGCCAGGTACGCGGATCACGTTCGAAGTTGTTGGATCCGAATGGGCCTACCTGCATGGATCGCGCGTGCTTGACCACGAACGTTAGCGCACCTTCCACGAGAGCCGCCGCCAGCACGCATACGGAGACGGATGCCGACTGGACATCCGAGCGTTTCAACTCCGAAACGATCTGCACCCACCACGTATGAAACCCAGCGTAGCCGAGCGAGCTCAGCCTCGCAGCGAATGCATCGAATGGCTCCGCGTGTCGGGGCCTCCCATCAGTTCTTCTCGAGATCACATCCTTCACGATCGGCATCAGTTGGGAACGAGTATCGCGGGGCATGGCGACACGTTGCGCTTTCATCTGTTCGCTTGGGAGGGGGCCATTCCCATTGACCGGCATCGCGAAGCGCAGCACGCCATCCTTTTCCGCCATGTACTCGGCGAATATCAGGATCGTTATTGCGGCTTCGATGCCGGTCTCGGAAATTCCACGTGAGACGGCCCGCGAAACCAAAGTGTCCCGCTCCAGCTGAGCTTTCGCTTGTCCTAGATTCCGCGCAAGTTCGCCGAACTCGGTATAAACGAAGTCGAAAGCCTCGAGATCGCGGTACTCCGGCGTTTCGGGCAGAAAGAACTTCCAAGTGATGAGCGTCTGCTGTTCGGGACCGAGAAGCTTCGATCCCCGTCCCATCGAGTGCAGACCCATGGTCACAAACGCGTCCCCGATCTCGCCCTCTCGGTATCCTCCGCGATCGCCGATTTCTTTGATTTCCGCGAAGGTCAATCCCGGTTCGCGCGGACGTATGAAGACGCTGCATTCGAGAGCCTCCGCGATGAACTTTTTCACCTTCTGCAGATGCATCATTTTCGCGATACTCCAGGGAGGGCCTGTTGCCCGGAACCTCAGTTTGTCACTGTTCGATCGGCGAATCGTCTCGGCCCGATTGTGGGAGCAAAACGCTAAGCCGTCAGGATCTTCAAATTCCGTAGCACGACGGCCGCACTTTCCGCGCTCGACAGGCCTCTCGCCGTCGCTAGGTGCCTCACCGTCTGCCCGACATCACGCGGCCGGGCAGGGCCGTCGCCCTGGGATGTGAAGGGGCCGTCGGTTTCTGTGAGGAGACGATCGATCGGCAAGGAGGAGACTAGCGCCCGCCCACGGTCCGTCTGTAGCATCTGACTGTTAATCGAGAAGTAGCAGCCGAGGTTTGCTGCTCGCCTTGCGTCCGCGGCAGACCCCGTGAACCAATGGAAGACGAACTTCGCGCGACCGTCCGGGACCTCTTCCTCGATCAAGTCGAGCACCTTGGTTGCCGCACGCACGCTGTGGATCGACAGGATCTTGCCGCCAGCTTGGGCGCAGCAGCGCAGGATGCGGCGAAAAACCTCCGTCTGACGGTCCAACGACGAGAAGTAGCGAGGACCCGCGTCGAGGCCGACTTCGCCGACATACCTCGTTTCGCAGAGGAGTCTTTCCCAGAGATCAATTTCCCGCCAACGCTCCGCGACCAACTGCGGATGCATTCCGAGTGCAGCTCTGACGTATTTCGTCGAAGAGGCCAGCATGTTGTTGCGCGACCAAGCCTTCGGGGTGGTGGTGACAGCGAGCGTGAAGATTCCGAGCCGGTCGCTCTCGGCGACGAGCGCTTCGAAGTCGGGATACAGGTCGAGGTGGCAGTGGAAATCGACGAGCCTCATGCCGTCATCTCGGCTTCCGCTGCCGGTGAAAACGTCTCTACGTCGCGCAGCAATTCGCCGACCTCCGTGATGCCTCGCGAATAGACCCCGGCGAGCCCATTGAGCTGGGCGATGTCCTCGAGCAGCGGTCCCGGTTTGTGGACCAGGACGCGGGCGAGATCGGGGCGCCCTGCGAGGCGCGCCACCGCGTACTGGAACGCGCGTACCTGCTTGCCTTCCGCCGTCTGCGTGCTCAACCGGGTCTGTTGGATGTCGACCCGATACCCGGTGGGATCGTTGCCTCGCCCCCACGCGTGGTCGAAAGCGGCCTGGCGGATGATGCACGGGACACAATGGCCGCAATGGGTATGCCGGCCGGCCGCCGACTTGACCCAGCGGCCAGCTGCAGGGTGGGCGCAGGAGAGGGACTCGCCCGCGAGCTCCCGCAGCAGGTCCGGATTGAGGCAGCCTTCCATCATCTCGCCCTTCGTCTTGTCCCAGTACCGGTTGATGATGACGCCGTCGATTCCGACCTGCGACAGCAATTCGTTCCAGCGACGCAGATAGAAGGGATGGGTCGTGCGGGTGCTCAACGATCCGAGCCTGACGGTGTCAAGTGGGACGTTGAGGGCGATCAGACCGTTCTCCGGGACTTCGAGCGAAAAGTGCCGCGCCAGACCCGACCCGGCCATGGCAGCAAGGGCGATGAACAGGAAGGACCGGCCACGGGTGCTTTCTTCGCGACCGACGCCTGGGGAGACCTTGTCGGTGAAGGTCATTCCCAGGCGGACGCGCCTCGGTTCGCGATCGCCGTTCCGGTAGGCCGAGGCAACATCTACGAACAGATCCTTTTGGGGCTTGCTGATCGCTCCGTCGCCTCCATGGCTCACGAACAGTGGAAAGGAACCCTGCTCAAGACGATCGATCGCGCCGATCAGGCTGTCCGATCCGCCCGAGAAGAGGGCGACCCCGTCGAACCCATGATCCTGCAGACCTGCGACTGGACGTCGGACGAAGTCGGACATCCCTTCGGGGCGCGGTCTGAACGCCACTGTCCAGTGATCGCCCGTCAGGAACCTGAGCATCTTTTCGAGAAGCGCACGCTGCCCCGTCCAAAGTTCGGGATCGGACACCGGCACGAAGATGCCGAGCTCGCGCGTCCACGCGTCCTGCGACGTCTGCACGCGATTGATCCGCGTGTCGGCGGCATGCACCATCGCCGCGAGGACGAGAGCGTCGACGCCGACTTCGCTTGGATAGACCCCGAGCCTTCCGAGGCTCCGGATGACGCCGCCCATCCCGTATCCCAGAGTCCGATTGCCGCTCAGGAGATCGACGCGGAATTGAGCTTGCCAGCGACCTGCGAGATCCGGCGCCTGGTCGGCTGGTCCCATGTGACCGATCAAAGCGTACGCCGTCATCACGCGATCTCCTCATAAGCTTCCGAGGCGAAGTCGTCATCCGTTCCGATATCCCGGTCCTCCGAGTCCGGACCCTCCAATAGGACGGCCGCGCGTTCGTAGATGTCGTCGATGGTCGACACGATGCGCTCGACGGGAAAATCTTCGCCGGCCTCCGTCATCGCGTCGTTCACCTTGCCGCGGATGTAGTCGTTGATCTGCTGTTCGACGTTCTGGACGGACGCGACGTCGCGCGGAATCGCGACGACCTTGTTTCCGACCGCGTTGAGCAGTCGGTTCTGGATCGCGTTGGTGATGAAGGAAGCCAGGAACGACACGGTGGTCTCGGGGGAGGGGCGTTCGAGATCCGCCTGTGCCTCGCTGATTTCGGCCAATGCCTTGATGTAGGCCTCTCTGGCGAACGACTCGTCGAGTTCACCGCCTGGTTCGCAAATGACGTCGACCAGCGCGGCGTAGATGTCCTGGACCGGCAGGGCCGCCAACTGCGCGAAGCCGAGTCGGCGGACGGTTTCCTGGATGCCTGCGGTGCCGGCGGTGGAAAGGATCCGGCCCAGGTTTGTCGTGGCGCTGCGTTCCGCCGCCATGCGCTGTGTCGCCCGGCGCGCGCCGCCGCTCGACTTGCCGACGAACGACCGGACCGCCCGGCGCATGTTGCGATTGGCCCCTCCACCGCGACCTCCACCTCCGCCTATGCCGCCTCCACCACCGCCTGGTTTAGCGAACTTGAAGAAATTGGTACGAGCGCTCTGGAAGCGGTTGGGCGCCGGCGCGTCACCGTCGCCAGCGCCACCAGCATTTCCGTGGCCCGGGTTGCCAGGGTTTGCGCCGCCGGGATTTCCGTTGCCCGCGTTACCACCGCCGGGGGCTCCCGGGGCGCCCAGAGCGGGGGCGCCGGGTGCGGGAGAGCTGGCCCCGGTTGTTTGGACAGCGCCCCGCTGGATTTAAGTGGATTCCTGCCGGGTTATGCTGAACGCGGGGCTTTACGGTTTTGTCGTTGCGTCGGGAGGGCGTAGCCCGACCAGAGCGACGACAAAACCGTCGGCGACGGTCATGCGGCCATCACCATAGCTTGCGTGCCGAAGTAAGCCTCGTCGGGCGTGCGCCCGTCAAGGCTCGAGTGAGGGCGTCCCTGATTGTAGAAGGCCAGATACTTGGCAATTGACGCTCGCGCCTCGGACACGCTGTCGTAGGCGCGGAGATATACTTCTTCGTATTTGACCGTGCGCCAGAGCCGCTCGACAAACACGTTGTCGCGCCAGGCGCCCTTGCCGTCCATGCTGATGGCGATCTTCGCGTCCAGCAGCACATCGGTGAACTCGAGGCTGGTGAACTGGCTGCCCTGATCCGTGTTGAAAATCTCGGGCCTGCCGTGCTTCGCCAACGCCTCCTGGACCGCTTCGACGCAGAAGGCCGCCTCCATTGTGATCGAGACGCGATGGGCCAGGACCCGTCGGCTGAACACATCGACGACCGCCGCGAGATAGACGAAGCCACGCCGCATCGGAATGTAGGTGATGTCCATTGCCCACGCATGGTCGGGCCGCTCGATCTTCAATCCGCGCAACAGGTACGGGTAGATCTTGTGACCCGGAGCCGGCTTGCTCGTGTTCGGGCGACGATAGACCGCCTCGATCCCCATGCGCTTCATCAGCGTCGCGATGTGGCGGCGACCGGCGTATACGCCCTCCCGCCGCAGCAACGATCGCAGCATACGCGCTCCCGCGAAGGGATAATCGAGATGCAGCTCATCGAGCCGACGCATCAAGGCAAGGTCCTCGGCCGAAACTGGCCGAGGTTCATAGTAGACCGTGCTGCGAGCCAGCTTCAGGACCTTCGCCTGGCGCACGATAGAAAGATCATGATCGCGGTCGATCATCGCTTTGCGCTCAGCAGGCCCGCCTTGGTGAGCGCGCCGGACAAAAAATCGTTTTCCAACGCCAGCTCGCCGATCTTGGCATGTAACGCCTTCAAATCGACCGGCGTCTCGGCCGATGTCTTGTCATGCCCAAACACGCCGGCGGCGCCTTCCAGGAGCTGGTTTTTCCAGATCGTGATCTGGTTCGGATGAACATCAAACAGTTGCGCCAGCTCCGCCAGTGTCTTGTCGCCTTTGACCGCAGCCAAAGCAACCTTCGCCTTGAATGCCGGAGAATGCGTCCGGCGGCTCTTCTTCGTCATCTTCGCTCCTGATTCGCAGCAAGAATACTCGCCGCTGTCAGGCAGAAAATCCACTCAAGCTACTGTCCGAATTTGCGGGGCCAGCTCTATCAGAAGCTTGCGCGCCAAGGCCACGATCATGGTCTTGCGAGTGCCGCGGGCGCTCTCAGTGCGGCCTCGAAACCACTGCGCCAAGGTGCTGTCCTTCTGGAGCATGAGAAATCGCCACGCCAATTGGATCATGCCGCGTCGAACCCGAGCGTTGCCGGAACGGGCCAGCCCTTTCTCTCGCCGTTTTATGCCACTCTCGTCGGGCGAACCCGTGAGGCCCGCATAACGTGCGACGGCCCGTCGATCGCGCATGTTTCGCGCCAGCACCTCCTGCACCAGCATGTCGGCCGTCTCGATGCCAACCCCGATCACCCGCGCCAGTAGGAGCACCATGGCGTTTGGTCCATCACCGGGCGCTTGCTCGATGCGTTCCAGGCGAGCATCCTCGATTTGGCGGATCTGATCATTGATCAGCTGGCGGCGCTCTATGTCGCGACGCAGCTCAGCCAACATGTTGGGCAGTATTGGCTCTCCCTCAGGAGTGCGCAAATCTTCAAGGCGTCCGGCTGCCTTCTTTAGCTTGGGATTGAAGCCGCGGATGCCCAGCCGAATTAACGCTGCTTTCATTCGGTTGACGATCCGACTCCGCTCTCCGACGAGGCTCTCGTGCTCGCGGTTAGGCCGCTTGGCGTCTTCGTCCTTGATTGTCGGGATCGCCACCATCTTGCAGTGATCACGCTCGCCGCGCAGCCAGCCGAGAAAAGAGCGCTTGAGCAAGCTGGTGTCGAGCCGATCGGTCTTGGCGCGCCGGTGCTCGCGCGATACCGCGACGCTCGATGCGTGAATGACGTGGGCCTCAATATCATGTGCCCTGAGCCAGCGCGCCAGCCAGAAGCCGTCACGGCCGGCCTCGAAAGCGACAGCGATGCGTTTGATGTGATGCCCAGCCTTCGCCGCTTCATCTCGCCATCGATGCAGCAATTTCAGCAATGCGCTCTCATCGACCGCGAGCTTCTTCAATGGCTGGCGCTCGACACCAGGCACAATGCCGGCGACGAGCCAGCTCGACAGGCTCAGTTCGATAACGGCGATTAGCGTGCCGTCCGGATCGAGTGGGCTCGGGGATCGGCTCAGATCGTTCAACTTTTGCATGGGGCGCTCCATCGGTTCACATTAGCAACGATAGATGCAATATCCTCGCCACCGCCCCATAGCATCTTCCACCAGCGCCAGCGGATGCTTGTTGCCTTCGCCGTCAACCGCGATCGCGGCGACCAGCACGAGATCGTCGCCGAGATGCAGCCCGTCGATTTGGACCACCAGAAGGTCGAGCGCGGACAGATCGGCAGCCATGAAGTCGGCCAGCCGCGCCGCCGACAGCGCGACGAACCTCCGCGAGGCCGCCGATTTCGACCCCCCCGATCCGGCCGGTGCCGGCACGTCACCTTCGGGCAGCCGGCCAGCGCAGCCGAACCGGCGCGTTGATTAGCATCAGGTTCATCGCCAGCGACCGAGCCAATCCTCCTGCGCCGCCGTTTCCCAGCTCGGGATCATGACCTCGCGGCCGTTCACGCCCCGGTCGCCGGCCAACCAGCCGGTGTGATATCTCTCGTCATGGCGTTGCTCTCCTTTGTGGAATCAGCACCCCCAGCCTACCGGCTCAAGGTGGGCAACGCCGACCTCTTCAGTAATTCAACAGAACCCGGGACATCCCCGGCTGCGTTTCTTTTCAGAGATGACGCAGCGAATTAGGAGTTCGGCACGTCTTTGGACTGACCATGTTCGCCGTCTGTTACGGCTATATCCGCGTCGGGCTTTCGATCGCAAATGCAGTAGAGCCACGGTTTGTAGATTCGTTGTCTGCGCTTGCGGGAGGAGCTTGAGCAATTCGGGTTTGATAAGGCCGAGCCCAGCCGAGGGCACGAAGACCCAGGCGATCACGAGGCCATTCCTTATCGACCAACGTGTCTTTCAGCGTCGAGCCTTGCAACGGAAGCGCGCGGTTTCGTCGCGCCTAGAGTAGAATATTAACATTGCAATCGTCTAGGTTGTATGCAAACCATAGGCTTGGGTCTCAGAAACCGAAGACAGCATCAGTGGCCATCAATGGGCCAGCGTGCTAACAGCCCCGTTCGGCGGGGGCGGTGCGCCCGTGTCCAAGGGCACCCCAAAAGCACATTGGCCGGTCACGATTACGGTTTCTGAACCCCGGCAGCCAGTCCGCTACCGGCATCAGAGCTAAAAGCAAAATCCATGAACCATCAGCGAATCTCGCGCCGCGTCGTGGCGATCGCTCGCGTCTGTAGTCTCGAAGTTCTGCACGACAACGAAACATCTCAGCAGAGGGCCGACCGGTTGCTGGCGCCGCACAAGCGGGGCAACCGTTGTCCGTTGTCAAATGATTTGAGGCTGATTAGGCGGCTGGCGAAAGGAGCGTCTGGCTCCTCAGGGGTTAGAGTTTAAGCGGCCTGCACTCGATGCTGCGAGCGACGGTTGCGTCTCATCGGCGCCATCCTGCTCGAGCGGCGCCCAAGTTGAGCACCCGCAAGCAAGGGTCGCACGGGCGCATGTCCGTCGTCACAACGATACCCAAGGAAAAGGCGAAGGGGTTTGTTCGCAGGCTCACTGAAGCTCTTTCCGGCAATCATAGTGTCAGCACGGTCGACATGATCGCCGGCCTGAACCGTCAACTGGCGGGATGGGCAGCGTTCTACAAGTTCACCGACTTCACCGCGCACGTATTCGGGCGCATCGACCTTGTCGTATTCTTGAAAATGGCGCATTGGCTGGGGCACAGATACCGATCTCGCATCAAACCTTTGATGCGGAAATGGTACCGAACCCCGGAACCGGGCAAGGCGAAAACCTGGCTCGTGTTTGGTCGGAATGAACGCGGCGGGCCGCACGGAAAAGCACTTTACCGGCTTGTCTCAAGTCCGAAGGCGCAGTTCCGGTGGCGCAATCCGGAGGATAATCTCTACATCTTCCGAAAAGAAGCCCGCAGCACTGTCACCTCGCACTATCAGGATGTTGCTATGGCCATGGGCCAAGCTTGAACAGAGAGCCGTATGCGCTGAAAGGTGCACGTACGGTTCGGGGAGGGGAGGAGAGGCGCGCTCGCGCTTCTTACTCCACTCAGGATCACCGGATGGGGGTGGTACTATCTCTCGACCGTGCTTGACGACTTCTCGCGCTACATCGTGGCCTGTGATCTGGCCGAGTGGCTCGACCAGAAGGGCATGCAGCGCGTGCGCGGCGCTCCGTACCATCCTCAGACCCAGGAAAAGATCGAGCGCTGGCATCAGACGCTGAAGAACCGCATCCTGCTCGACCACTATTACATACCCGGTGATCTCGAGCGTCAAGTAGGAGCCCTCGTCGAACACTATAATCACGTCCACTATCATGAGAGCATCGACAATCTCAGCGCCAGCCGATGTCTACTTCGGTAAGGCTGAGGCGATCCTCGCAGTTGTGTAAAGACGATCGTGTAAGGCAGATTGTCCTGCCGGTGTGTTCCTTCAGTTTGTCAAAAGGCAGGATTGAGCCGGATGGTATTACCACAGCAAGGCCGGTAAATCTTCATAAGACCCCACCATCCTGGTAGGTGCGTCGCAGTTCGCCTTCCGCGATAATGCCTCATCGCGACCGTCACTCGTAAGCGGAGGAAGCATGTGAATCTGCCCACCAAGATCGCCACCCTCGAATCAGCGCCAAGAGACCGCCATCCAAGCCGCTAGAATAGCTTTCGCGATAGCCATGACGGCAGTGGTAGCCGCGGGGGCATTCTTTGCTATCCGGCTTTTGATTCGATTCTACGGATAGGGTCCCGCCGCTCCACCTCCAGCCGAACCGATCACAAATGGAGGCCGTGTCGTGATGGCGAGTGAACAGGATGTTATCATTGGACGTATTGCCGAGATCGAGAAAGCACGATTCTGGCTCTGAGAGCCAGCGCCTGCGCAGTCTTTCGCCGCATTGTCAGCGACTGAAGTTCAGCACGCTCATCATCGCTCAATATCAAGGGCGCAAGTCGCTCGGCCGCCATCAGATCCTCCGTCGCTGTTGCAGCCTGCAGTCTGCCACAGCGGCGCGAATCTACGATTGCGAATTTGTGACTCGACACTAGCAATAGCCCATCGCGGCGAGAGCTGACGGCTCGCACTTTGAACTCCTGGTGTAGCTGCCGACAGAATTCCTTGCGCCGGGCCGCTCATCGGGGGGTATCCGGGCTAACGGGGAATTCCCGCTGAATGGTCATCTCTGGTCGTCCGCCATGCCGGGTGACTTTTAATGGCGCCAAACTCTCGCTGGCAGAAGACCGAGCTATGGCTGATTTTGGGTGACGCGGCCTGATCAGGCGGCGTGGCTTTCAGTGTTCGGAATGACTTCGATTCCGTCGATGAACTTTACACCGGCGATGACTTTCGGCAACTGGTTCGTGCTCTTCAATCGCCGCCAGGTCTTCGATGCGGCGTCGATGAGCTTGAACACCATCAGCTTCGCAGTTTGTTGCGACAGCGATCCCTTGGTCCGCACCGTTCGGTGGCGCACCGTGGCGAAGACGCTCTCGATCGGGTTCGAGCTGCGTAGGTGGATCCAGTGCTCAGCAGGGAAGTCGAAGAAGGCGAGCAGCGCATGGCGATCCTTGATCAGGCACTCCACCGCACGTCCGTATTTGACGTGGTATTTCTCGACGAAGACGTCGATCGCGGTTTCAGCTTCGGCCCCGGTGTGGGGCCAGATAGATGTTCCGCAGGTCGTTCTTCATGGGGCCCTGCACGGATTTGGCGACCTTGTCGAGTACGTTGCTCACTTTATGGCACCAGCATCGTTGGTGCCGCGTGCCGGGAAAGGCCTCGTCCAGTGCCTTCCAGAAGCCGAGGGCGCCGTCGCCGATGGCGAGTTGCGGGGCAATCCGTAACCCGCGTTGCCGCAGGTCGATCAGGAGTTCGCGCCAGCTCTGCGCGCTCTCGCGCACGCCGACCTGGAAGCCGATCAGCTCCTTCTTGCCTTCCGGCGTGGTGCCAATCAGCACCAGCATGCATTCGCTGTGATCTTCCATGCGGGCCTGCAGGTACACGCCATCGGCCCAGATGTAGACATAGCGACGCGCCGACAGATCGCGTCTCTGCCAGCGTTCGTACTCGACCTGCCAATCGGCCTTCAGGCCGGCGATCACCGAAGGCGACAGGTTCGGCGCATCCTTGCCGAGCAGCGCCGAGAGCGCCTCCTGGAAGTCGCCGGTCGAGATGCCGCGCAAATAGAGGACCGGGATCAAGGCATCCAGGCTCTTCGTCCGCCGCGCCCATAGCGGCAGGATTGCCGAACTGAAGCGGAGGCGGTCGCCTGGCCCGCTCGCTCCGCGGTCGCGGACCTTGGGACGAGCGACCTCCACCGGACCGATGCCGGTCGCAATCTCGCGCACCGGACCGTGCCCATGTCGGACCAGGCGCGCTCGACCGTCGGGCAGCGTCAGATTGGCCGTGCTGGCCAGAAACGCGCCAACCTCGATCTCGATCGCCCTGGCAAGCAGGTCCCGCGCGCCGGCACGAACGATATCGGTCAGTGGATCATCAACCGCGGACGGCTGACGGAAAGCAAGAACATTGGTAGTCTCGGTCATGGCGTATCGCTCTCCTCGAGAGGTTCTGGCAGGCTCGTCACCCGCCTCGATACGCCGCCTTCCTCACACCGTCATCACCCAGATTCCGCCATAGCTCGAAGACCCGGGAGCTTCGGCTATGCAAACGTATAGCTTTCCAGCGAACGCCTCGCCTGCCATTCCTCTTTGTGCTCGATGCGATGACTGGGACAGGCAAGCGCCTTAGAAGGCCACGGTCTGGGCGGATAGCAATCTCTCCAGAACACCTGAAGTCGCAGCTACGAGGTTGAATTGAAGTTGAGTAGCGGCTCTCGGCGTTGGACCAAGCGAGAAGACGAACTGCTGCGCGAGCTTGTTGATGTGGGCGCACCCGTGAAATCTATTTGCGAAACACTCAATAGATGCGAGGCAGAGCTTCGCAGGCGCGGCTACTACATTGGCTTACCGAGGAAATGGTTTAAGCGAACGGAAGCCGTATGACGCTGAAGCGGGGCTCGGCAGCGGCAGTTATGCACGAGCATTGCGGAAAGATCAGCGCAACAGCAATGATACCGTCAAACGGCACCTGCAGGATCACCATTCCGCACGACGCCGACGACTACAAACAGATAGCATCGAGCGCTGCTTCTGAGTTCCTTCTTGCCTTCCGGCGTCGCGCCGATCAGCACCAGCATGCATTCGCTGTGGTCTTCCATGCGAGCCTGCAGGAAGACGCCGTCCGCCCACACGTATACGTACCGGCGCGCCGACAGATCGCGCTTCTGCCAACGCTCGTACTCGAGCTGCCACTCCGTCGTCAGTCTGGAAACCACCGCCGGAGAAAGATTCGGCGCATCCTTGCCCAGGAGCGCCGCCAGCGCCTCCTGGAAGTCGCCCGTCGAGATGCCTCGCAGGTACAGAACCGGCAAAAGTGCATCCAAGCTCTTCGTGCGCCGTGCCCACAACGGCAGGATCGCCGAGGTGAAGCGGATCCGCTCGCCATCGCTGGTCACCGCGCGATCGCGAATCTTTACCCGGGCGCCTTCGACGGCGCCGATCCCCGTCTGGATCGTCCGCACTGGACCATGGCCGTGCCGCACGAGGCGGTCGCGGCCATCGGGAAGCTTCAAGCCCTTCATCGCGGCGAGAAACGCCTCGGCTTCCATCTCGACAGCCTGCGCAAGCAGCTGCCGAGCACCAGATCGCAAAATATTCGTCAGTGGATCGTCGATCTCATCGGGCTGACGCAGTGGGACAATGTTGCTATGCTCGTTCATGGCGTATCGCTCTCCTTGTGGTTCTGGCAGGCTCGACACCCGCCTCGATACGCCGCCTATCTCATTCCGTCATCACCCAGTTTCCCGCATAGCTCCAAATGGCCTGGTGTCTGGCGGACCGCAACTCGGGTGGAATGAGTGCGGAAGGATAGGTGCTGCAGCCGGCACCCCGGACTGCAGCGGCTCACGGGGACTAAAGCAGGCTCGCGGTCGTGCATCCGGCCGCGCGGAACGGCTGAAGCCGATGGGCAGGAACGCCAAGCGCGACAAGGTCGGACGCCAGACGCGCCAGGTCGGAGCGATCCAGCAAGGCATCATGAACCGTCGTGCGGATGTCGCACGCGACGCCGCTTTCGAGCAGACGCACGAGGCTGGCCTTGGCCTTAATGCCGCTCCCAATGACGCCAGTGATCCGCGCGTAATCATCGAACGCAGCCTTGACGTCGAAGCCAATCCAGTCGACGAGCGGCAGTACGGCGGACAGCCGTGTGGGATAGGGCCCTGCGGTGTGCAATCCGACGCGGAAGCCGAGTTCGCGTCGCACAGCACGCATCGCGTCCGGCAGCGCCGCCTGGAGGGTGGGTTCGCCGCCAGAGAACACCACGCCGTCGAGCAGGCTGCGACGGCTGTCGAGAAAAGACAGCACGTCCGGCCACGCGATTTCCGACTCTCCCCTCGGCGGAATCAGATGCGGGTTGTGGCAATAGCCGCACGACCAAGGGCAGCCCTGGCAGAACACCGTTGCCACGAGCTCGCCCGGCCAGTCGCAGGTGGACAGCCGGGCGAGCCCGCCAATCCGCAATTCAGCCGAGCGCGGCGCGCGCTTCAGCGAAGAACCTGCGCTCATTGTGCTCGCCTTTCTTGCCGCGATTGAACGACGACACCGGCCGGTGATAACCCATCACGCGGGTCCAGACCTCACAGGGCTGGCGCTCGTCGTCGCTGAGCGTCACCGCGGAATCGGTGTTGGTCGTATTGGCAATGGATTCGTTCATCTGTGGTCTCCTTCAGTGCGCGGCGGCATGCCGCTTGGCTGCGAGCCGTTCGGCGTCGCATTTCGGACAGAAGGCATGCTCGCCTTCGAGATAGCCGTGGGTCGGACAGACCGAGAATGTCGGCGTGACGGTGACGTAGGGCAGGCGGAAATTTGAGAGCGCCCGCCGCACGAGCTTCTTGCACGCTGCGCCCGAGGACAGGGGTGAGAGAGCTGGCCCCGCAAATTCGGACAGTAGCTTGAGTGGATTTTCTGCCTGACAGCGGCGAGGATTCTTGCTGCGAATCAGGAGCGAAGATGACGAAGAAGAGCCGCCGGACGCATTCTCCGGCATTCAAGGCGAAGGTTGCTTTGGCTGCGGTCAAAGGCGACAAGACACTGGCGGAGCTGGCGCAACTGTTTGATGTTCATCCGAACCAGATCACGATCTGGAAAAACCAGCTCCTGGAAGGCGCCGCCGGCGTGTTTGGGCATGACAAGACATCGGCCGAGACGCCGGTCGATTTGAAGGCGTTACATGCCAAGATCGGCGAGCTGGCGTTGGAAAACGATTTTTTGTCCGGCGCGCTCACCAAGGCGGGCCTGCTGAGCGCAAAGCGATGATCGACCGCGATCATGATCTTTCTATCGTGCGCCAGGCGAAGGTCCTGAAGCTGGCTCGCAGCACGGTCTATGGTCTGAGCCCCTCGCTTCATCCAGCAATGGAA